>JBHIEE010000114.1:0-8453 GCA_046760445.1 Candidatus Aminicenantia bacterium | reverse complement strand
TGTGTTAATAACCACTGATCCTAATAATGTCAGTAGTTTCAACTTTGTCATAGGGACTTTCTATAAATTTTAAAAATCGTTCAGATGCAACGAATAACAACTCCAAGGTGTTTGAGCACTTGAGATTAAAGGGGTTTTTTATGGATTCTTTCAAAAAATTAACAATTATAAGTATTATGGTCTTAGGTATAATCTTTACTGGAATGACATATTTAAAAGCGAATAAAGAAAAAGAGCTTAGGTTTAATTTTGAAAAGAGACTACAAGGTTGGACTGCATTCGCAGGAGGGAAGGTATTACTTACTCGGGAGAATGTTAAAGAAGGAAAGAATGCTTTAGAATTCCGGTACATAATTAAGCCTCAGCAATTTGCCGCTGTGGGAGTAGGTAATCTCAATTTAGCGGGAATAAGAAAAATTTCTTTTTGGGTAAAAACAGATGTTCCTTCCCTTTTAGTAGTAGCGATAGAAGAGAGAGACGGTTCTTCTTACAATTATGCTTTCTCTACTCAAAAAAAACAATGGCAGAAAATTGAGTTTGGAATAGATTCCTTTGAATTGGATGATGATTCTCAAGATGAGAATGATAGACTTGATATTGCTCAAGTTAATGGTCTACTCATAGTAGATGCAGCCAGTTTTTTTGGTGGAAAAGCAGGTCCTCGTACTCTCTGGTTAGACGACTTTCAAGCAAGTGAAAAACCTTTTATCAGACCCGACTATTTTTCCTTTGATCAAGATTTAAAAGGATGGTCTACTATTTTCACTGATATTGGTTCACTTTCTGTTACTAATGATCCAGAAAATATCAAACAAGGGAAAGGAGCTCTTGAATTCAGTTATGAACTTAAAAAGGATAAATTCTTAGCTGTATTTACCAAAGGAGTTGATCTTTCCCAAATGAAGAAAATTTCTTTTTGGCTAAAAACTGATGAGCCTTCTATTATTGTGATTGGAATTAAGGAAAGAGATAAATCAGAATATAATTATTTGGTTCAAACTGGAAAAGAAAAATGGGTAAAGGTAGAAATAAAACCAGAACAATTCAATCTTTCTGACGATTCAAACGACGAAAACAATAAACTTGATATAGACCAATTAGATGGTTCCTTAGTTATTTTAGATGCTGATAATTTTTTTAGAGAAATAGGAAAACAAAAACTCTGGATTGATGAACTTAAGATCCATAGTGTCAAAAACAATATGAAAGAAACCACAGAGAACACTGATGAGTGAAAATTCCAAATTACAAATCCCAAATTGCAAATAAGTTCCCTTGTAGCATGCGAAGCATTGGTATAGGGGAATTTATTTGATATTTGGAGCTTGAGATTTGTGATTTAATGTAAAAGGTGGTTTCTATGGTTAAATTTGATAATACTGAGATATTAAATAGGAGAAAAAAATGGGGCTTAACAGAAAAATAATAAAAATAGCATTTTTTGCTTTGACAATTCTTTTACTTCTAAGTAAGAACATTGCAACAACTATAGAAAAAGACTGGTTTCAGAAAGCTCAGATTTATTGCATGGTAGCCTTACCACCAAAAGATGTCGAAAAATTCCATATCACTGTCAATGGTCTGTGGAATGGGTATTTCGGCGAAATATCCTCACCTTTTGCATGTGGACGCTTGTGGGAATCAATGTATTCTGGCAAAACATACGGGTCAGACAAAGAGTTTGTAGAAGCAATGCATAGCCAAGGCTTACTGGTTCCAGGCACTATTCTGACTACTCAGGGCCACGAGTCAATGCAGGGTACGAGAGTTAAGGAATTGGCTTGCCGAAGTGCCCAAGGAGAAATTCCTGATTTTGATTTAGAAGCAGAATCTTATTTCATGTGTGCTATTAATCCAGGCTGGATAGATTGGATGGTTGAGCATGGCAAAAAAGCCATAGATGCTGGGGCTGATTTAATCGTTCTTGATGAAATTAAAGGTAATAGTTTCTTTCCAATGTTTCAATGGGCTGCTCAATATCTGGGAATAAAAGAGCCGGGTTTTTGTTATTTTTGTATAGAAGGATTCAGGAAATATCTAAAAGAGAAATTCGCTCCTGATGAATTAAAAACTAAATTTAATATTCCTGATATTGATAAAGAAGATTTACACCAAAGGGTTGCCAGCACCATGTCCCTTACTTATAAAGAGAGAATTGCTGCTGATCCATTAATTGAAGTCTATATAGATTTTCAGGAAGAAGAGAATTATGAGGTAAAAAAGAGGTTGATTCAGGCATTAAGAAATTATGCTCGAGAAAAAGGACAAAAGATAGCCATAAGTGCTAATTCCTTTGCTATTGGGACTAACCGTCCTGGAGGCTATTGGTCAAAAGGACTTATTTTTAGTGACTTAGTAGATTTTTATACCTTTGAGAATACATATACAGCGATTGAAGATGTACATAACCTCTCTTTTCCTCGTAACAAGTGGCTTGCTTGGGAAAAATTAGCTCGAGCAGCAACCAATTCTCCAGCAGTAATACTTCTTGATACTGGGGCTATAAAAGAGATTGTCACTGATTTTATTGAAAAGAATAAAAATTACAATAACTATCTTTATATACTCTTTGCTGAGGCTTATGCTAATCAAGGTGCTTTTGTTAATTATTATATTAAATTATGGGGACACCCTGATTATTGGATGAACTGTGCTAAAGCCTCTGATTTTATATTGAATCATCGAGACCTCTACGATGCCGAGTCTCAAACAGAAGCTCAGATTGGACTACTTTTTCTATATAGTGAAGGTATGAGACATCGGATATTTTCTTATCTTGGCTTAGCTCAAGCGCTTGCTGAATCAAACATACCATATGATGTAATTTTTGGCGGTGGAGGTTATTACCTTAAAGATAGACTCAACATAGAAGATATAAAGAATTATAAACTCATCATTATTCCTTCTGCTAAGCAGATAACTTCGAATCAAAAGGAGACAGTTAAGCAATATGTTCAAGAAGGAGGCAAGGCAATCATAGTTGATCCGGATACATTTGGTTTGGAGGGAAGTGGAGAGATTCTCTACGGAAAAGGTAGTTTTATTGTTTTGCCTACATGGGAGTACGAAGGAGTAGATTGGGATATAGGGTCTTTGTACTTTTTTGACTATAAAGATTGGGAAAGGAAGGAAATTGAAGCTCTTGTGGAAGGCATTCTTCCCCACATCTCAATAATGGGTGACACTGATCGTAAAGTGATTGCTTATCCTTATTACCAGCAAGATAAAAGGCAAATAGTCATTCACCTTGTAAACTATGACCATAACATTGAAAATGATAAAATCATCCCCAAGAATAATTTGATGATTCGAATCAAAAAGCCAGATTTTGTATCAGGAAAAAGAGCATACCTGATTTCACCTGATTTTAATGAAAAAATTTCATTAGATCCAAACATTCAGGAAAATTACATTGAACTTAAAATCCCTAAACTTGAAATCTATGATGTGATTGTAATAGGTGGGAAAGGAATAAAATCGAGGCGATGAGAAATGAATAATATTATTCCTGCCTATAAAAAAGCCTGAACAATAGTAGCAACCTCAATATCGTCGGCAACCCAAAGCAATCTTCTTTTTATTGAATAAAAGTTTATTCTCGAGTACAATATATTTTTAAATATTATCCTAGAAAAACCTCTAATCCCTTATTAGCATGGATTAATTGTGAGTGTATTGAGTGAGATTACTGAAAGGAGGAATTATTATGTCGTACTTTAAAAACACACAGGAAATGTATCAAATTCATAGTGCCCTTTTTGACCACATAGCCTCACATCCAGAACTTGGTCCAAAGTTAGCCAGCTCAAAGTTAATCATTCGGTTCGAAGTATCTGATCCTGAAGGAGTGATAACAATAAACTGCAGGGATGAGCCATCTGAAAAAGGAAAACATGTTTCTTATATTTGTGGGAAGTGTGATTTAAAGCCTGATATTACTTTTATTAATTCCTCGGACTTCAGCCATGAGTTCTGGCACGGAAAGGTAAATGTTATGGCTGCCCTTTTAGCTGGGAAGACAAAAGCCAAAGGTAGCATTCCTAAAGCCCTGCAGCTCTTACCTATAATCAAACCCGTTTTTAAAATGTATCCTGAGATTCTGAAAAAAATTGGGCGAGAAGACTTGATTATAAAATAACGTTAATAAAGAAAAATGGACAAAGAATTGGCAACAAAACTCCTAAAAACGATGCACCTTATTCGTAGCTTTGAAGAAAAAATTGAGGAGGCTTACTGGAATTTTGAGTTTACTGGTGAATTACATCTTTCCAATGGTCAGGAAGCAGTAGCTACGGGAGTGATGCTCAATCTAAAGGAGAATGATGCAGTAGAAACCACTCATCGGGCACACGGTCATCTTATTGCTAAGGGAGTGGATTTAAAGAAGATGACTGCAGAAATATATGGTAAAGTTACTGGGTTCTCGAAAGGAAAAGGAGGCCATATGCACCTTATAGATCCCTCCAAACACATCTCAACTTCAGGTATTGTAGGAGCTTCTCTACCAATTGCCTTAGGATATGCTTTTGCTTTTAAATATAGAAAAGCTCCTTATATTGCTGTGGCTATGTTTGGTGAAGGAGCTCAAAATGAAGGAGCCTTTCATGAGAGTCTGAATTTAGCTAAGGTATTAAAATTGCCAGTTCTTTTTGTCTGTGAAGACAATAAATATGCCATTTCCACTGTCTCTTCATCAGTGACTGCCTCAGAGAATAGTGTGGCTCGAGCAGCAACCTACGGCATTCCAGGCAAGGTAGTTGATGGCAACGATGTAGTGGCTGTCTATGAGTCATCCAAGGAAGCGGTCGAGTATGTAAGATCAGGAAAAGGTCCTTATCTTCTGGAATTTAAAACTTATCGATTATCCTACCATTTATGTGGAGATATTGAAAACTACAAACCCGAAGGAGAAAATGAAGAGATGCTGAAGCAAGAACCATTAAGTCATTTCAAGACATATCTCCTCAGAGAAAATTTCTTATCAGAAAAAGATATTAGAAAAATTGAAAATTGGGCTCAAAATAAAGTAAAAGAAGCTATTGAATACGCTCGCAAAAGTCCATATCCTAACCTGGAAGAAGCCTATACCGATGTTTTCATTAAATAAAATAAAGATAATATGGAAGAAATAAGAGAATTAGACTTTATTGAAGCCTTCAACGAAGCGGTTGCTCAGGAAATGAGGGTAAATCCTGACATATTTGTCATCGGTGAGGATGTGCGTCAATTCGACCTATTAGGTTTTGGTGGATTATACGAAGAATTTGGGGATTTGCGTGTAATTAACACTCCTATTTCAGAAGAAGCTTTTGTGGGCTTAGCCATAGGAGCTGCTCTCAAAGGATTGCGGCCAATCGCGAGTCTTATGTTTGTTGATTTCATTGGTGTCTGTCTTGATATGATTTATAACCACATGGCTAAACTCCATTATATGTCAGGAGGTCAGCTCAAGGTACCTATGGTGCTTACCGCCTTATGTGGTGGTGGTTACCAGGATGCTGCCCAGCATTCCCAGTGTCTCTGGGGGACTTTTGCTCACCTACCAGGTATGAAAGTAGTAGTTCCCTCCACAGCCTATGATGTAAAAGGACTTACTATATCTGCAATACGGGATGATAATCCAGTAGTATTACTCCTTCATAAGATGTTACTTAACATAGTAATCATGCCTTTTGGTGTATCAGGTCCAGTTCCTGAAGAACCATACACTGTGCCTATTGGTCAAGCAGCAATTCGCCGAGAAGGAAAGGATATAACAGTAATAACCCTTGGTCTCATGGCCTACAGAAGTCTGGAAGCTGCTGAAGCTGTGAAAGAAAAAGGAATTAATGTAGAAGTATTAGATTTGCGGAGTCTGGTGCCAATCGATAAAACTGTGATCTTAGAGTCTGTGAGTAAAACTGGCCGGGTACTGGTAGTAGATGAAGATTATCAAGGGTTCGGATTATCAGGGGAAATCGCTGCTTTATTAATGGAAAATGGGATTGTTTTGAAACACCCATTCAGACGGCTTTGTGTGCCTGATGTACCTATCCCCTATACTAAATGTCTCGAAGATCAAATTATTCCACCAAGTCAAACCATTCAGGAAATCATAATAAAGATGGTAAAATAAAGTGACTCCGGCTAATCCAGGTTTTGCGATTTCACAAAACTTTGAAACATTTGATGAAATAGTTCCCAAATGAGATGGGCTAAGAACTGGTTTCTTTTCGAAAGCTGTGAGGGAAGTTGCTCCTAATGTGCCAGTTAAAATGATCAATGAATCTGAAGAACCCAAGGAAGTAAAGAAACGAGAAAAAGTCTCCTTCTGTATTGTAAATGCTCACCCAATTAAATCCTTCATAACGGACAAAGAGAATTTTCTAAAAGAAGTTAGGAAAGCATTGGGACTGAAAGTATAAAAAAAGGAAGCTAAATCCTGTTGAAATCGAAATTTTTCACTTCTACTCCGCTAAAAAGGATATCAAACATATTCATCCGCGGTCTTGACAAATTAACTCTTTTTTCTAATATTAAAGAGTGTTCTATAATAAACAGATTCCCAGATGAATTTTAGCCCATAAAATAATGGACATATTTTGCATATTGAATACAAAGAATTCCTTGGAAGTAGAGAGTTTTCAAATGACCAGAAAAGATATTTCTAATGCAAGGAAAGTTCAATCCCGAGTACTCGGGAGAAAGATAGTAAAAATACTAAATCCTAAATCCGAAATACTAAACAATACCAAATTACAAAAATCCAAATGACCAAAACAAAAGTTGCTTTAATCCGTTTAGAACATTTGGGGGTTGAATTTAGGATTTGTTTAGGAATTAGTGCTTAGAATTTAAATCTTAATTGAGTTAATTATCAATATGTTAATTAATTTTAAACAGCCATCCGATATTTAGAGAGGGAGGTAAAATGTCTTATCTTTCCAAAGAAGAATTAACCAAATTACATCATTATTTTTCTCCAGAAGGGATATTAAGCATCTATTTAAATCTCTCTTCCAGGGGGTATCAAAAAGGACGGCGCTGGAAAACGGAACTCAACTCAGGACTTCGCGATCTTCAAAAAAAATACCCTAAGGATAAAGCATTAGCCAAAATAATAGAAAAAGCTAAAAAAGATTTATCTCTTTTTCCCCTTTCTGAACTGAAAAGAAGCATAGTCTCTTTTATCTCAAACAATCCAGAATTGAACTGGCGGAAGACCTTTCAGCTCCCTTTGAAGTCAAAATTTATCTGGCAAAAAAGAGCTTATCTCCGACCTCTAGTGGCTATGCTTGATAAAAATCCTATTGTCGGGATTGGACTTTTGACTACTGACAAAGTTCGTTTTCTCACCTGGCGACAGGGTTTAATCAACGAAGAATTAGTGGAAGAAATTAGCCTTAATCTGAGGGAGTGGAGAAGATATGTCGGCCCTGCTCCATCAATTTCTACTATGTCTCAACAAAGTTCTACTCAAACCGACCTATTTGATCACCGTATGGCAGAACAGATCGATAAATTTCTTCGGGAACTAGCGACTAAATTACCCGAACTGGCTAAGAAGCATAATTGGGAAAGATTGGTTTTTATTGGAGATACCACCCTGGTTGAAAGCATTAAAAAAACACTTGATATATCCTGGCAGGAAAAAATAATTGGCACCTTGGATCAGATTTTAATTAAAAAACCGATTCTATTCATTGCAGAAGCAGTTACAGAGTTGATTTCTCAATGGAAACAGAAAATAGAAGAAAAAGAAGTTGATATTTTAATAAATGAAACGTTATCCGGCGGACGGGCGTGTTTAGGTCCTCAAGATTGTCTTAACTTACTAAAAGAACAAAGAGTAGCCCATTTATATTTCTGTTCCGATATAGAACTTTCTGGGTTTCTCCGTCCAGACGGCTATTATGTGCTTTCCCAACCAGAAGGAGAATCTAACTGGCAAAAAGAACCTTATTTAATAGAAAAGATGATTGAGTTAGCCTTAAATAATGGTGTCCGAGTAACTCCAGTGGAAGGAGAACCTGCTCATAAATTAGCCGAACAAGGAGGGGTGGGCGCTTTTCTCCATTATTAAAAAATCACTTCCTGAATTCATTCAAACGATAGGAGGCGAAAATGAGAAAAATTATAACTGATTTTGAAAATTTCCAATATTTTTATCCTTATACAGTGGCTATTGTTGGAGCTAAATTCGGAGAAAAAACGAATTTTATGGCTGCTGCCTGGCATAGTCCTCTCTCTTTCAATCCTCCTTTATTTGGTGTTCTGATTTCAAAAAAAAGATACAGTCATCAAATTATCAGCCAGGCAAAAGAATTCAGTGTAAACTTTCTTCCCTTTGACAAAGTAAAAATCTCAGCCCAGATGGGTAGAAAATCAGGCCGAGAAATAGATAAAATCAAAACCTTTCAGATAAAGCTTTCACCTTCAAAAATAATTTCTTCTCCAATTCTTGATGATTGTTA
>JBHIEE010000113.1:0-8541 GCA_046760445.1 Candidatus Aminicenantia bacterium | reverse complement strand
TTATTTTCAGGATTATAGACTTTAAAAATAAAATCCAAGTTTACTAATCCGTCATGGTTTATATTCAAAGCCTCAGAGTAGATGTAATATGTATCTCCTTTTTTAAAAGTACTATCAGGTTGAATTTTATAATCTCTCCATCCATAAACGTGGGAGCATATTTCAATTCTGCCTAGTGCTAATCGTGGCCTTCTTCTTTCATAATCTTTGATTATTTCCATGGTCACCGGCCTTAGTTTAACACTATATTTTGGATGAAAACCATGATTGTCAAAAAACTCATAATTTCCTTCACTATCTTTGTAATACCAGACTTTCGACTCACCAGTTATAGAGTCAAAAAATTCAGTATCTTTTGACGCATTAATGCGCTTAGGTTTCAGCCCTTTCTTTCCTCTTATATATTGCTCAATTATTTCAGGAGTTACAGGTTTAAGTTCAATTCCCCATTTGGGATCACGCCCAGGTAAATCAAAAAAGCGAATTCCTTCTGGAGTTATGGCATAATATTTCAAAACTTCACCTTTAGTATACCCAAAATAGGTGCTCCGGCTTAAAAAAAACATTGATAAGAAGAATAATCCGATATAAGAAACTATAATGAAAATTCCGAGCTTTCTATACAATTTCCCTTTTTTAAATAGCCGAGTTTTAAGCTTTGTAACCTCTAAAATAGCCCAGACAAAAGGAATTAATAGAAAAATAACAAGACCTTTAGCCAACCAAGGACTCATCCCAGTGACATTGATTATGTTTCGAGTGACATAACTGAAAACTTTTGTGAATATAACTAATTTGAATATTTGAATTAAGAAGATTATTAAAATAATAGATAAGAGAAAAATTACAAAAAATAGTAAACCTGATTTTCCCAATTTTTTTATAATTTCCCACACTTGACTATTGATAATTTTCTTTGAAACTTTTTTATAATTTTCTTTTTTAAGGATTTTCATTGTTTTCTCCCTTTATTCATAAATAGTGAATTATTAAAATTTTTCTTTAAGGAGATCTAAATTTATGTATGAGCTTTAGGGGGCTTTACAAAAAATCCAGTGAGGCATAAGACTTCTCCAATTAAGCCAAGCACACGGGGGATGATTAAATATTCAACTCCTTCTCGAGCAGGCTGAAAAAAACTAACTAAGAGAAAAAAGGCCACGAAAATGGCGCCTGTAAGGAAAACCCATCGCTTGGGGTATGTTAGTGCCAATACGACAAAAGCGACCATAATAGCGAAAATAATTACTATTAACATGGCGGCTCCTGGCTTTTCTTTAAAAAGAAGCTGAATCATATCATAAGGACTTAGCACACGTTCTTCTCCACCAAAACCCATAAAACCTCCGACCTTCATGCGTGTAGATGGCACAAATGTAAGAAGAATCTTAATCGCATAACCGCACACGAATAGAATTCTTAACACATGATAAGCGAACAAATTTGATTTACTTCCTTCTTTCTTTAGCTTTTCCTCCTTTTCTTCTTCAAACTCTTCAGGATTATACTCATAATCCTCTTTTGGTTTTCTTGATTCGTCCTCTAAATCGAGTGAAATAAATTTTCTTGGCATCTTATTCCTCTTTTTAAAAAGTTCTTATAGTACGGGGGTTTATCCTCCATCTCTGTCGGGGCTTATCTTTATATAAAATTCTCATCTTTACTCCCTTATCTTAAACTGAACGCTTTGCATAAAAGTAACTCCTTTTAGTTTACCATCAATAATCATTGGTTCATAAACCCATTGTCTAACAGCATCAATAGCTGCCTGATCAAGCAGAGGAATCGATCTTAGAAGTTTAACATTTCTAACTCTTCCGTGAATATCAGTTGTAACTTCTAAAATTACTACTCCTTCAACCTTAGCTTGTTTTGCAATTTCTGGATAAACTGGTTCTACCCTTTTTATGAGTTTTGGAGGTTTTATTGCTTTTATTGCTCCATTCACTCGTACTATTGGTACTGTAAATTCAGAACTTAAAAAGAACTCTAAAATTTCTTCTCCTTCAATTCTTTTTTGGGTAGTATCTATTAAATTTATATCTCTAAAATAGGAACTTCTCTCTAAATTAGAGATAAAATTAGCAATTAAGCTATTGGAAGTAGTTTTTCCTTTTAACTCCACTTTATTTCCATGATATTTTAGTTCTGTTAACCAGAGTCCAGAAGGTAAATTTTTGTTTAACTCATTCATCATTATAGTGGGTCTTTCCCTTCTTTCTCTTTTAATTTTTAATTCGTAAATTATAAATATCTTTTTCTCTATTAATTCTTTTTGTTTCTTCAGTTGTTCAAACTTCTCAGATGCCCACCAGTCTGGTTCTATACTTTCTGTTTTAGTTTTTTTTAATAATCCCTTTTCTGCCTCACTAAAAAAATATGTCTTAGCTATACAAGAGATGGAAATTGTAGTATCCTCGGTTAGCGAGCTTAAAGCTTTGATTGAAATATCATCAACATTAAATAATTTGGAGAATTTGCTTAGACAATCAAAGAAAATAGCCAAATTGTGATAATTACCTGTCATTTCAATGGAGATTGGATATTCAGAATAAAATTCCTTTTCGACCTCTCCTTTTGGAGTAAATTTGGTAATAGTCAAATGAGAGTCAGAAGCTAATTGCTGAATTTTTCTTAAAATATCACTAATCTCTTTTTTTTCTGGAATAATTCTCTTCGAATCCTCTAAGATAATATTTAGTCTTTCTATTTCCGCTTCAAGTTTATTTAACCGTTGTCTTTCCAGAGGCGTGAGTTCTTGAATAGGTGATGTTAAAGTTTCGTGCTTTAACAACATAGGTTTGTAGCAGCGATCGGGTGGCCCTTGTCCCCATTTATACCACGGATTAGCTATCCAACAATATGCTCCAAACACTTCAGGAACTGTAAAGGAAGCTACATCTCTATATCCAGATTTATCAGTGGTTATTACAGTAAATTGAAGGGGGAAAGACTTACCAGATTCTTTGATACATCTCCTAAAACCCATCCATTCATCTCTTCCTATATTGATACGGATGGTATCATCTTCTAGTCTTTTAACTTTGCCGAGATTCTCAAGTGTACAATTTCCACACTTTGTAGTTGAGTTATATGGTGGAGTACCACCAATTACTCTTATTTTTAGAGGACTAAGGCCCATCAGACTATCTGCATTCCAGCTAACACTAAGAACCCTCAATGGGACATTCTCCCAATAGACATCTCCTTCTGCTACATAGTAATGTCTAATATACAAACCAGTTTTTGCATCCATGTAAATGCTCCATATTCTTTCCTTGAGAAGCTTTGAGTCAATTAAAGGTGACTCTTCTACTTTTGGGTAATTAAGAGAGACATAAACCTCAAATACATCATACTGGCGACCAGAGGACTCATCACGCTTTAGTTCTCTTCTCGTCTCTATCACCTTCCATTTGCATGGCGGATTCAATAAATTCATTAATGCACGAATATCTTTAGTTGGTTCAATTATAAAGGCAAAAGGTGAAGTGGAATCAAATATACTGGATTTTTTCTCCCCTTTTAATACTGCATTTTTCTTAGATTCATAATATTCTGTAATCAATTTTTCCCATAAGACTTTCGGATTATTAGACTTTATTTGGGATAGTTCCATCTGATAATAGTATGTTGTGTCAAAAATGGTCTTAAAATCTTTATCTTTAACAGCCTTTAAAAATTTCTCTACTCGTTTTTCAGGATTAAAGTTTTTAAATTTAAAAACACTTTTGCTTACACTTATTTTCTCTTTAACTTCTGGCTTTCCTTTCTCTGATTTACAAGTGAAAAAAATCAAAATTAAAATTAGAATAAATAAAGAGACAAATATCTTTGAAGTTTTGTATTTAAGATTTAACATAGCTACTCTCCATTTTTATTTATCTTTTCCTTTTAAAAATCCACCTATAAGAGATTAGGATATAGCCTAAAATAGTTCCATAGCCTCCGATTTCAATAGTAACTCCAATATCTTGAGGTTTAATTGTTCCAAACTCACTCTCTTCACCTCTAAAAAAAGGAATCCAAAGTTTTATCAGCAATATTAACAACCCAATAACAGCACTAATGATAACAATGGGTTTTGATTTTTCCACCTATGACAAACACCTGTAGGAGCGTGGTCACAAAGCTGGATGTTAGGCGTAGTCGCTGTCCTTTTACTTTCAATACTTCTTTTGTCCCGATAGAAGCTTCTTGTTGTATGAGCTTGTGGCTACTGCTGCCCAAATAACGCATATGGGCCAAGTGATAATGAGACCAAATCCTAATGTAAGGAGGCCAACAACCGCTGAAACTACAATCATGATGATAGCTCCCCAGATTGTAGAATAAAACATTCCTAAAGGTCCAAAGAGAACAGTCAATAAAATTGCGACTCCCATGCTTTTCGTTGGGGTCACCACAACTTGCTTTGGTTGCTCATTTGTCATGATATATCCCCTTTTAATTAGATTTTCTTTTTAAACCCAAATGTATCCAGTTCCTTTGCAATTTCTGCATCTGCCTGTGCCATTACAATGAGAGCATGTAGCTTCTCCATGAATAACTCCAAGATACTTTTTACCTCTTCCTCTACATTCATCACATTTTCCTGTGCCATTCATCTGGCGCATTTTACTTTTGTCGCCATTTTAATCTCCTTTAAATCTATACCTGTCCTCTAAAGGCTTAGAATAGATGATCATTCCCTTAATTGGGGTCAATTTCTAATTTCCAATTTCCAGTTTCTAAGTTTATGGAAGTCTTTGCATTATACTATCGCATACTCGCATGGCTACATCTTCAAAAGTTGCGGGTTTATCTAGCATTGTTTGTTCAATTCTACCATGGCCTGTAGCATCCCAGACTGCTTCTCCTGTCCGAGAATCCCAAATTTCTGCTTTAATTGATAATTCATACACTTTTCGATTTATTGTCCCATCTTGATCTCTAATAGCAAATTCATCATATTTTAGCATTCTTGTATACATTAGATATCTTGCACCAACAGCACGCCCCATTTTCATTACTATAGATTTGTCAAGAATTGCAAGTTTATCATAGGTATCAACCATTTGAGAATATTTCGCGACAAGACCTGCATTATTGAGAAATGTGCGAGATTCCGCTCCTCCAATAGCAGTTATTCCAGGGTGATAAGCTTGGAATGATTCTATCAAGTAAATTTCGAGCGGTCGAGCATATTCAGAACTGGCAACTGTGGGGAGCAAAGCTATTTTACCTGTTTCCAATTCATATGTAGTGAATTCTGGAGCACTAAATGTTTTTCTCGTCAGATCTCGAAAAGTGGGAGCCATACATGCAAAAGAAAAAATTAATATACCTCCTATTAAGACACTTAATAAAAAGCGTTTCTTCATTTTATTTTCCTCCTTTTTAGATTTTAAATTCCTTTTCGTTGTTTTAAAAAGAATCATTCTGATTCTAAAACCTATAAATGTAAGAACACATAATGGTAAACATATTCCGTTCAACTATGTGGTACATTCCCATTATTTCGAAGTTTCCAAATGTTACTCCTCCACCAAGTCGAGCACCTATTTCAAACTCAGACTCTGTCGTTCTCCACCACCATACCTCAACTTCTAATATGTCAAGATATAGACCTAATCCACCTTCCGCAAAAAAACTAATATTATTTATCTTTTTACCAAATCTACAGTCTCCAAAAAGTAATATCCTACTCATACTAACATCGACATATCCACTTTCCCTAAAAAAATAAAAACCTTCTAAACCACCAATTAGATCAATCTGAGGTTGCGACAAAATTGAGTAACTACCACTAATATTTGCTCCTAATCCTATAGTAAAAAGGTCTGACCAGTCACCTGAAGGGAAAGCAACACCTATACCTAATTTAGAAGTAAAAGCTCTTTGAGGAGCTTTTCTTCTTCTTGGAGTATATCGAGGTTTAACTGGTGCAAGTCTTTCTTCTCTAACTACAGGTTCTTGAATAACTGGCGGAGAAACTTCTGGAGGTTTTTCTTCTTCAACTACTTCGACTATTCTCTCGTGAATATATCCAGAAACAGTAAATCCGTATTCATCTGGAGGCAAAGTAACTCGATACCATTTTCCCTCTTTTTTGTCCGATTCTAAGACCGTACCAATTGAAACTTTGCCAACAGGGGTGCTTGTAATATCTGGTTTCAGTCTCACATTAGCTTTATCTACTATTACTCGGACTTTTAAATTAGCTGCTTGAGTTATTCCAGTTAAAAACAGTAAAAAACAAATTAATAGGCTTAAAAAAATTGCTTGTTTTTCGTGAGAAAGGTTGGTTTTCATTTTTCCTCCTTTTCAGAGTCAGCCTAAAGGCTGACACCCCAAAACACTCCTTAGAAATAAAAGGAAAGTTTGAATTTGATACTTAATCCAGAAAAATCTAAAGTTAGTTTTTTATCACCTAATGCTTCCCAATATTCTACATCATCTTCTGATACTGCTTCCCAGATCCAGTACCATGGATCAGAAGAATCAGAAGGATCCCACATAAGAACTTCATCCTTTCCTTCTCCATAGAAATCACTTTCTTTTACTTTAATTGTATTTATCTTTGCGATTCTATAGCCAATCTCAGCACCGACTGAAAGAGAAGGAAAGAGGAAATACTCGGTGCCGCCAACAAAATGAAATTCAAATCCTGCTCCTGAATAGATACCTTCATATTCATTTTCTGTATATTTCATTCTTGATGAGATCAGACAACCAGCTCCTCCACCAATATAAGGACTAATTTTACTGTCCGGGAGAAAATAATAGTATCCACTCAAAGTTAAAGGAATTGTTGAAACTTTTAAAGAGATATCCAAGTCTTTCTCATCACTTTTACTTCCTATTCTTCCAATTCCAAAACCAAATGCTAAATTAGGAAAGAGAAAAAATCTTCCATCCAGAGATAAATCTAATCCTTCTTTTAAGTTCCCAAATTCATAGCCTAATAAATTCCATCTATCAATTAGCTTATTCACATCACTCATTGCTACTGTTCCATAAGAAGGATAAAAACTAAATGCCAAATTTCTTTTTGGTGCTCTTTTTGGAATATACTGAGGCTCGATTCTTGGAGGTCTTTCTTCTCTAACTACAGGTTCTCGAGTAACTGGCTGAGTAACTACTGGAGGTTTTTCTTTTTCAATTTCTTCAACTATTTCCACCATACTTTCATTAATATAGCCGGAAACAGTAATTCCGTATTCATCTGGAGGTAAGGTAACTCGATACCATTCGCCTATTTTTCCTTCTGATTCTAAAACCGCGCCAACTGGAACTTTACCAACAGGAGTGCTTGTAATATCTGGTTTCAGTCTCACATTAGCTTTATCTACTATTACCCTTACTTTTAAATTAGCTGCTTGAGTCATTCCAGTTAAAAACAATAAAGAAACAATCAATAGAGCCGGAAAACCCATTTGTTTTTTGCAAAATTTATTAATTTTTAATGGTGAGCTTTGTCGAACCATCATCTTCACCCTCCCTTTAAATTTGTCATTAGTCGTCGGTCATTCTGGAGTGCATCTTTTTAGGATGCTCAAAGCACCCTGAAGGGTGCATTCCTCTACATTATAAAGGTCATATGATCAATTTATATAAAAAATCCCAATCCATGTTTAAATCAGAACATGAATTGGGAGAATTTATTAGACGAATTTTTAAATCTTTTAAAGTTATTGCAGAATAAATGCAAATTTTACCCCTCCTGCATGTTTAAATAAACAATGTAAAATTTTCATTTTGTCAAGAATTTTCTGAAATTTTTTGGTTTTTAATCACTTCCTCCTTAAAAATAATCATCTGTTATCCGTAACCAGAAATCAGATGGAAACCTGATAATTCGACTACGCTCATTACAAGAGGTTTCCACTACTCTTAGCCAGCCTAAAGGCTGGCACTACATATCAATAAATCTAAAGTGCCTGCCTCGTAGAACGGGGTCTGCAGGCAGGTTTATAATCCAGTTAATAAAACTAAAGTTTTATATTCCAATTCAGATTTTGCCCTCCATTATAATAGACCTGAAAAAGGTGATTTTTTTCCCACATAATAAAAATTTTTTGAAAAAATTGTTTATTTCGTCTCCCTTTAAAATGAATAAAAAGTATTGACAAAAAAGATATATTTATTTTAGATTATAAAGGGAGGTAATTAAAATGTTGAAAATTAATGTATCATTTCCTAAAGATTTTTTAGCTGAAATAGATGAAATAGCTAAAGAGGAAGGTAAATCTCGAAGCAAGGTTTTAAGAGAAGCAGTAAAAAATTATATTAAGAATTACCGAGAAAAAAAAGCAGAAGAAAAGAGAAGATTAAGTATCCAAGAAGCTATTAGAATACAGGATAAATTAAGAAAAAAAGCAGGAAATTGGGACGGAGTAGCTGAGATTCGAAAATGGAGAGAGAGAATATGAAAAATGCCTATGTTGTTGATAGCTCCGTGGTGATTAAATGGTTTTCGGCAAAGGATGAGGAAGATATTGAAAAAGCTTTAATTCTTCGAGAATTACATTTTCAAAAAAGATGCGAAATTATTATTCC
>JBHIEE010000112.1:0-8719 GCA_046760445.1 Candidatus Aminicenantia bacterium | reverse complement strand
TGTTCCTATTGCCATCTTTGGCTCTCCGACATTTGATGTTTCCCAAATAGACACTACTACTGTTACTCTCGTAAACGCCGGCATAAAATTAAAGGGCAATGGTCAGGCAATAGTTGGCTACGAAGACATAAACGGTGATTCTATACTTGATATAGTCATACACATTATTACTGAAGCACTCGAATTAACAGAAACAGATATACAAGCAGAACTCAACGGATTTTTAGTCGATGGTCGGAATATTAAAGGAGCCGATTCTATTAGAGTCGTTCCGTAAGAGAACATACCTATTCTGAAACGAAAACGTATTCTATTGTTGCTCGTTATCAGTACCGTGTTACTTCTCGGTTTCTTAGCAGCAGTCTTTTTGTTTCCTCAAGATGCCGTGTCGCCAACCAATGACATCACCGAACCTCAATTCAATAAGGATGCCGTTGACGTAAATGGCTTGAAACTATACCGCAACGAAGAATGGGGCTTTGAATTCCAGTATCCTCAAGATTGGGTCGTAAAAGAGAACACTTTCGGAAGTTATTATAGTAAATTTAATATGGTAATAAGACCCACAGTGGGTTGGTACTCTCGTTTTCCTGTTTCTGTCAATATTGCCTTACCTGAATTTCCAGAGCGTTCATTTCAAAATATAGAAAAAACCACCTCCGAAGTGACTGTTGATGGCGTTTTGGGTATTAAATACCAGTACGAATTTGAGGGTTCGCAAGAAACAGCGATTATTCTGCCGCTCGGAGAATATAAAATAATCTTGGGCACAGATAATGAGCAATACACAGAAATTTTCAACCAAGTCCTCGCTACTTTCAAATTCTTGAAATGAACACCATATTAAACAGTTATCCAAACAGCATCAATCTTAAATCCAAAGGTGTAACACCTGTAGCCGTTTTAACAAATGATTTCTTTGATGTTAAAGACATTGTGATAGATAGCGTTGTTTTTGCAGGAGCTAATCCCCTAAGAGGAAAATTGGAAGATGTGGATAATGATAATGATTTGGATTTAATATTACATTTTAGCACTCAATCTCTCCAATTAGACCCCACTGATACCGAATCTACTTTAACAGGCCAATTAACTGATGGAGCATTAATTAAAGGAACAGATTCTATCAGGATTGTTGGTAAATAAAATTATCATAGGATAGTTTATTTTGTTTATGAGCATCAGTTATCAAAACAAGAAAGTTATAATCTTGGTAGTTTCTTTACTGGCTTTAGTTTTGCTGTTAGGTACAGGTATTTATTATTACTCGTTAAGAAGACAACCAGAAGAACCAAGTCACGGAGCATGTTTAGCTGATGATGAATTCGCCGATTACCAAATTCATAAGAGAAAAGATGATGTTAGCTTGGCTACTATATTCGTCAAAAATAAGGAAACTAAGCAAGAGATATTTAGTTTTCAAATTGAATTACCAATACCGGATCATTACCACCCCATAGAGCTGCATCGATGCGGAGTATATGCAACAAGATCATTTAATTATGATTACACAAAAAAACAAGCATTACCTAATTATAAAATTGAATTGTGGCGATATTATTATAGTGGAGATGGAAAATCACAAATATTCTTATCCGGCCCAATATCTGGAAGTGGATACGGTACGGATTTCCGCATTGACCCCACAGAAACATATCTTGTTCTCGAACGAAGCTATCTTGGCAACCCAGATTATGCTTTAGTCATTAAAAATTTGAATACCCAAGAAGATATTTTTGTTTTACCGCTTAAAGAAATAGTGGACAAATATCCTGAGCTTAAAGGTAGTATTGGCTTTAATGAGTGGACAAAAGATGACAGATACTTTTGGGGAAATATATTTGATAGAGCCGATGTTTTAACATTCTTGAGAATAGAGAGAGATACTTGGAAATATGAAATATTCAAAGTCCCTTCAGGAACAATGGGAGGTGATGCCCTTAATACTGAATTAGGATATGTAACCTACGACGATGGTCCTCCTTGGACTGGCGACCTTGATTTCGCAACAAAAAAGCCCATCGCTGGCCCGCCAAAATTTTGGGACACAAAACTTAGGAAGGCTGGGTAGTTTTTTATTTTCCCGCCCGAGAGTTTTTCTTAATCTGATTTTGATGGTTTGAAATTTGACAATCAATTTAAAATAGGTAAAATAAATAAGAAATCTGATATTATTATTTTGTGATTCATTTTACCAAACACGCCCAGGAAAAGTTCAAAATATTGAAAGACCACAAATTTATAATTACTAAAAAACAAGTAATTGATACAATAAATAATCCAGATTTGGTTGATCATTCTAGATATCCTCTTTTAATTGCTCAAAAGAAAATCAACCCTGCCTATGTTTTAAGAGTAGTTTATAAGAAGGAAAATAAAAATAAAAGCATAATTACTTTCTATCCGGGAAGAAGAAAACAATATGAAAAATAAAAAAACCAAGATTAGCTACGACCCAGAGGGAGATGTATTAAGAATAGAGATTTCTAAAAAACCTATTGAATACGCAATGGAGATAGGGAATATTATTGTCCATTTTAGCCCAAAGGACTTACCGGTTTATCTTGAGATTCTTGAAGCAAAGAAATTTTTACTCCAATCTAAGAGAATTTTAGAGAAAGCCGGCGTTCCTGAATTTGCTGGAAAAACTCCATAAATCCAAGTTTTAATTGTATCCCATCTGGGGAGCCAAAACAAAAAGCCCATTGCTGGGTGTTTTTTTATTTACCATTGATATGAAGCGAATTGTCATTATATTAGATAGAGGTGGTGATTTGTAATGCCAAATCTTATTCGACAATCAAAAGTAAGGAATTTAAAAGCAAGCTTCGACTGCATTACCAGTGGTTGTGAGGGAACCTTAAAGGCTCAAGGGGGTGAGATGGAGCATCATGTTATTTATACTTGCGGAGAATGTGACTTAATTATGGGCGTAATAAATCCACCAGCGAAAAGGAATTAAATAAAATAGTACCTTAGATAAAGCGAGCAACTCAAAATGCTCTCTTTTTTGTTTTCTTCAAACCCTCGCTTCCAACTCAGACTTGCTAATTTAGAAATTTTTTGCTTAAATGTTAATATAGCCAAGAAAGCTTGGATTTTGACATGAAAAACATAAATCCAAAAATTAAAGTAGTGGGAGTTGGGGGTTCAGGCGGTAATGCCGTTTCCAGAATGAGAAGATGCCAAATTCAGGGAGTGGAATTGATTGCCCTAAACACAGATTATCAGGATTTAAAGAAAACCAAAGCTGATTTAAAATTAAGGATTGGAGGAAAAATAACCCAGGGTTTAGGGACAGGGATGAAACCTGAAATTGGCGAAGCGGCAGCCAAAGAAAATAAAGAGGAGATTGTTGAAATTTTAAAAGGGGCCGATATGGTTTTTATTACCGGAGGTTTGGGCGGGGGAACCGGGTCTGGTGCAGCTCCCGTTATTGCTGAAATCGCTAAAAATTCAGGAGCTTTAACCGTAGCCATAGTGACTCTTCCTTTTTCTTTTGAAGGAGCTTATAGAGGAAAAATTGCCCAAGAGTCTAGAGAGTTACTTAAAGAAAGGGTTGATGCCTTATTGACAATTAAAAATGACAAGTTGTTTGAAACCCTTAATCCCAAAACCTCTCTTTTAAATGCTTTTTGGCTTTGTGACGATATTTTAAGAGAGGCAGTGGGGGGAATTTCGGATTTGATTTTGCTTCCGGGGATAGTAAATGTTGATTTTGCTGATGTTAAATCTATTCTTAAGGGTTCGGGCACTGTTCTTTTTGGGATAGGCAAGGCTCGAGGTGAAAAAAGGGCAGAAGAAGCAGTCCAATTTGCTCTTAATTCTCCATTATTAGATTTAACTCCCAAAGGAGCTAAAGGAGTTTTATTTAATGTTGCCGGTGGTGAGGATATTTCTCTTTCGGAAATCGAAGAAATCGGCAGAATTATTACAAAAGAAATCAACCCCAGAGCAAAAGTGATTTTTGGCGCTGTTCAGGGCGAGAAATTAAAAAAAGGAGAGATAAAAGTAACAGTAATTGCCACTGGTTTTTAAAAATATTGGTTTTCCACAGATTTTGGCCTTGACTTTCTTGAGAGAGGGGAGGAGGCGAATTTTTGGCTGGGGATAATTTGGAACCTCTCGAAGATTAACCCTGAATTGACGGGAATTTTTTATTGCCCTAAAATAAAATAATCTTTATGGCCAGAAGTAAAATTAAAATTAGCAAAATCCAAAAAAGAGATGGCCGGATAGTAGATTTTGACCCCGAAAGAATTACTAACGTAATTTATAAGTCTACCGAGGGAGTGGGAGAGCCAAATTTTGATTTGGCCAAAGAATTGACCAAAAAAGTGGTAGAAAATTTAGAAAAGAAATTACCCTCTAAAAAAATTCCAACGGTAGAAGAGGTTCAAGATGCGGTAGAGAAAGTTTTAATTGAAGCTGGTCAGGCCAGAGTAGCTAAAGCCTTTATTTTATATCGTCAAAAGAGAGCCGAAATTAGAAAAGAAAAGCAGCAAATCTTAAATAAAACTAAAATTGATGAAGTTGATAAAAGATTTGATATTAATGCCTTAAGGGTGCTTCGCTCCCGATATTTAAAAAAAGATGAAGCCGGGAAAGTGCTTGAATCTCCAAAACAATTATTTGAGAGGGTAGCCACTCATGCCATTTTACCCTCTCTTTTTTATGATAAAAAAGTTTCTCAAAAAAGAGGCAAACAACACCCGGAGGAAAAATTTAAGCCAGAAAAATGGGGGGGAAAAATCAAAATTGGGGATTTTACTCTTAACCAGTTTCATCTGGAAGCATTGAAGAGATTGTACGATAGATTTAACAAAAACAGAAAAACGAAAATAAAATTTTCTGAACTTTTAAAACTTTTAAAGAAAGGGAAGTTTGATAAATATCAAAAAGAGATTAGAGATTATTATAATTTGATGGCCGAAAGAAAGTTTATGCCCAATACGCCAGCTTTAGCTAATTTCGGAAAGTATTTGGGAATGGGCAGCGCCTGTTTTGCTTTAGATATTGATGATTCAATTGAGAGTATAATGGATACTCTTAGAAAGGCAACTATTATTTTCAAATCCGGAGGAGGAGTAGGATATAATTTTTCAAAATTGAGACCAGAAGGAGATTTCGTTAAAAGTAGTGGTGGGAGAGCCAGTGGGCCGATTAGTTTTATGACCCTTTTTGACCAGATGACCGAAGTCATTCGCCAGGGAGGAATCAGGAGGGGAGCCAATATGGGTATTTTGGATATTAACCATCCCGATATTGAGAAGTTTATTGTCGCTAAAAGAGGGAATGTTGCTTTAAGGAATTTCAACATTTCGGTTTTTATTAAATCTGATTTTTGGGATTATTACAGAAAGAAAAAACTTTATCCTCTTATTAACCCCAGAAACAAAGAAATAGTAAAAAATGTCGACCCAGTAACTTTGTTTGATTTAATTGTTTATCAAGGCTGGGAATCAGCTGAGCCCGGCGTGGTTTTTGGGGAGAATATTAACAAATACAACCCACTTTTAAAGAGCTTGGGACCAATTCGAACGACTAATCCTTGTGTAGTAGGAAATACATTAGTAGCTGTGGCTGATGGCAGGAATTATGTTCCGATAAAGCAATTAGCTAAGGAAAAGAAAGATGTTCCAGTTTATTGTTATGGAAATGGAAAAGTTCAAATTCGAATAGGGAGAAATCCAAGAAAAACTAGAGAAAAGGTGCCGGTTTGGAAAGTAACTTTGGATGACAGAAGTCATATCATTGCCACAGAAGACCACAAATTCAGAAATAGGAATAATAATGAAATCAAATTAAAAGACCTAAGACCTGGCACAATTTTAATGCCCTTTTATAAATTTCAATACTCAGCTACTGGAAAACGCTCAAATTATTGGGGAATAACTCAAAATAATGGAGAACGGGCTAGAGCGGAATACCGGATGATTGCTGAGTTTTATTTAGGAAGAAAAATTAAAAAATATCCAAAAGAAATAGTCCATCACACAAATACTAATGGATTAGATAACCGGATAGAGAATCTAAAAATTATGAATCAGGGTGAGCATGATAGTTTCCATCAAACAGGAGAAAGAAATGTGATGAAAGGAAAATGGTGGCGAAAACTTTCTAAAGAAGAAAAAGAAGTCTATCGAAGAAAAATGAGTCAAGCAGTTTCGGGTGAGAAAAATGGAATGTTTGGAAAAAGACATAAAAGAGAGACTAAAGAGTTATTAAGTAAAACAAGAAAAAGATATTTTCAAAACTCAAAAAATAGAAAACTTTTAAGCCAGAGAATTGCTCAGCTTTATAAAGAGCATCCCGAAATAAAAGAAAAAATTAGCAGAGCAAAGACTAAGTACCAATTTATTAATTCCAACTGTTTAAATTGCGACAAAACAATTAAGTACAAACCTTACGAGAAAAGAATTTTTTGCTCACATTCTTGTACAGCTTCTTTCATTAATAGAATCAGAAACACCGAGAATGTTAAGAGAACAAAAGCTAAGAGAAGAGAAGATCTTAGGAGAGCCTTATACAGATTAGGAATACGTTTTACGGAAGAAAAAAATCGGTTCCCAAAGTATAAAGAATTCCGGGAGTTGGCAAAGAAGCGCGGATACTCTGGTGATGTCAGAAGTACTTTTGGAGGGTTCACTAATTTTAAAGAAGAATTGTTGTTGCATAATCACAAAGTAGTTTCAATAGAATTTTATGGTTACGAAGATGTTTATAATATCACTGTTGATGATTTTCATACGGTTGCTTATATCACAAATCCTAATACCAAAACTAAATTTACAAAAAAGCCCTTGCTTTCAGGTATTATCACCTCGCAGTGCGGTGAGCTGCCCTTGTACGGAAATGAAAGTTGTAATTTAGGTTCGATCAATGTTTGGGCCTTTGTCAGGGAAAAACAATCTAACAGTAGAAAAAGAGAAGTAGGATTTGATTGGAAAGATTTTGAAAGAACAATAAAAATTACCACTAGATTTCTGGATAATGTAATTGATGTTAACCACTATCCCTTACCAGAAATCGAAGAAATGACCTTAAATACCAGAAAAATGGGGTTAGGAATTATGGGTCTGGGAGATTTACTTTATGATTTAGAGATTCCCTATAATTCAAACGAAGGATTAGATTTTATGGAGAGATTAATGGAATTTTTGAACTATCACTCAAAAATTACCTCAATTGAATTAGCAAAAGAAAGGGGAAAATTCCCGCTCAGGAGATAAATGTAGTTGGTATTGCCGGTGACAAAAGTTTTTATCCGGAAAGAAAATTGCCTTGTCGGGGAACAGAAGAGAGAAGGCTTTGGAGAACCGGGAGATTAGATTGGCAGAAAATAAAAGAGGAAATTAAAAAATACGGCTTAAGAAATGCCCACACTACTACTAATGCCCCCACTGGTTCAATAAGTATGATTGCCGGATGTTCTTCAGGAATTGAGCCGGTTTTCAGTTTAGTTTATGAGAAAAGGATAACCGTCGGCTCATTCTATTATGTAAATCCGGTTTTCGAAAGAGTGATGATGAGAGAGGGATTATTTGATGAAGACCTGATTAAAGATATTTCCCGGTTAAATGGAAGTTGCCAAAACATAAATTATATTCCTCCTAAATTCAAAAAAATCTTTGTTACCGCTTTAGATTTAAAAGGCGAGGACCACATAAGAGCTTTAGCTGCCTTTCAAAAATGGACTGATGCTTCTATTTCCAAAACAATTAATTTCCCGGCTGAAGCCACCATTGAGGAAATGAGAAAAGGGTATTTACTTGCTCACAAATTAGGATGCAAAGATTTAACTGTTTTCAGATACAAATCAATTCCCGGGGTCTTGGAAGCCGGGGCGAGAAAAGAAGAGAAAAAGCCCAAAAAAGAAGAAAAATTAATCAGCTTAAGAGACGTGAAAGCCAAAGGTCCTTCTATTTATCGGGAGGCAGGAGTCCATGAGGTAGAGGGCCCAATTGGTCAGGAGTTTGAAGAAAGAGAAAAGAAAAATTCAGAATTTTGTCCCAAATGCAAAAGTCCTCTAATCAGCGTAGAGGGATGTAAACAATGTCCTAACTGTGGCTGGAGTCTTTGCGCCATTGCTTAGTATGATTCACGTTTTTACTGGAAATGGAAAAGGGAAAAGTACTGCTGCCATTGGAATGGGAATAAGGGCAGTCGGAGCTGGAAAGAAGGTTTTAATGATTCAATTTCTGAAGACTAAAAGTTCGGCTTCGGAAAACAAAACAATTGAAAAAATTAAAAATTTTGAAATTAAAAGTTTTGGCCGAAAGGGATTTTTTTTACCTTTAGTTTTTTTGAAGAAACATCCAGAATTTGGAAAGAAGGGTTTTGAGCCCTTTTCAGAAAAGGACTTCAAATTAGCTAAACAGGGATTAGATTTAGCCAAAACAGCTGCCAAATCTAAAAAATACAACCTGTTAATTTTTGATGAAATTAATATTGTTCTGAAATTTAAATTGATTGATATCAAAGAAATTTTAGATTTTCTAAAAAAATACGGAAAAAAATTAGATATAGTTTTAACTGGTAGGCATTGTCCAGAACAAATTATTAAAATCGCTGACTTAGTTACTGATTTTAAAGAAACAAAACATTACTACCAAAAAGGCGTCAAAGCCAGAAAAGGAATTGAGTATTAGTTTTTCACTATTGACTGTCCAGGTTCAGATACATATGATACATCCTAGGTCTGTAAGATGATAACATC
>JBHIEE010000111.1:0-8760 GCA_046760445.1 Candidatus Aminicenantia bacterium | reverse complement strand
TTTCTCTTTCCCATTTCAAAATAGGTTTGCGAGCAGCCATTACTTCATCAAGACGTTTTATCCATGTGGAGTGAGGAGCAGTTTTTATTAAATCAGTATTTTTTTCTGATTCTTGAGCAATCTCTCTCATTGCTTTGATAAATAAATCCAGATCCCTTTTACTTTCTGTCTCAGTTGGTTCAATCATTAAAGCTCCAGAAACAATTAATGGAAAATAAATAGTTGGAGGGTGTATGCCGTAATCCATAAGTCTTTTAGCAATATCTAAGGTCTTTACGCCAAATTTTGACTGCCATTGATCAGAAAAAACACATTCATGTAAAGTAGGAGAAGAATATGGAAGTAAATAGAATTTTTCTAAGCTTTTTCGAATATAATTGGAATTCAATACAGCTATCTGAGAAACCTTTTTCAAGCCTTCACTTCCTAAAGAAAGAATGTAAGCTAAAGCTTTAATTACTACCAAAAAATTACCATAAAAAGCTCTGATTCGACCAATAGTTTTTGGCCTGTCAAAATTTAAAAAATAACCCTCTCTTCTTTTTTCAATTATTGGAACAGGAAGAAATGGTTCTAATTCCTTCTTAACTCCTACTGGACCAGAACCAGGTCCTCCTCCACCATGAGGAGTAGAAAATGTTTTATGGAGATTGAGATGGAGAACATCAACTCCCGTGTCCTTGGGTCGAATAATTCCCATCAGAGCATTTAAATTCGCTCCATCCATATACAATAAAGCTCCTTTAGAATGAACAACTTCAGCAACTTCGAGAATTTCATTTTCAAAAACACCCAAAGTATTGGGGTTAGTAACCATCAAAGCAGCTACATCTTCATCTATTCTTTCTTTTAATTTATAAATATCAATTGTCCCTCTCTCATTAGAAGGAATTTCTTCAATTTCATATCCTGAAAAATGAGCACTGGCTGGATTTGTTCCATGCGCAGAATCTGGAATTAAAACTTTCTTACGAGGGTTGCCTTGAGATTCTAAATAAGCTCGGATGATCATCATTCCAGTGAGCTCACCATGTGCTCCTGCTGCTGGAAATAAAGTAAAATAATCCATCCCAGTAATCTCAGCAAGAATTTGTTCGGTTAATTTTAATATTTCTAAATTGCCTTGAATTAAATCTTCGGGGAAATAAGGATGTGAGAAAAGGAATTCTTCAAAAGAACTTATCTTTTCATTAATTTTAGGATTGTATTTCATCGTGCAGGAACCTAAAGGATAAAAACCAGTATCCACAGAATAGTTCAACTGGGATAATCGGGTAAAGTGTCTGGTGATTTCGTTTTCTGAAACTTCAGGGAAATCTTTAATTTCTTTCCTCAGATAAGTAGAAGGCAAGATATCTTTTTCTTCTGGAACATCGAGTTGAGGCAAATAAAAAGCTCTTTTCCCTTTAGAGCTTATTTCAAAAATTAAGGGTTCTATTATCTTCATCATTACTTTATTATATAAAATTCAAAATTAAAAATTATTAAAAGGTTTCTAATAAGCATTTATCCATCCCAATTCTTCATTTTGCATTTTACATTTTACACTTTGCATTTTACATTTTATTTGTTATCTGCTATCAGTTTTAGGCTATCGACTAATTTGTCGATGTGTTCTTTCTTATGAACTTCAGTAACACAAAATAAAGAGCAATTTTTAAGCTCAGGATAAAATTTTTCCAAATCTAATCCTCCAATTATACCTTTTTCTCTTAGACGACTGTTTACCTTTTGAACGCTTTGAGGAAATTTTACTACAAATTCATTAAATATTGTACCAGAAAATTTTATTTTAACTTTATCTGTTTTGTCTAATGATTTTTTAGCATAGTTAGCTTTTTGAAGATTATGCCAGGCTAATTCTTTTAATCCTTCTTTACCCATTACTTCTAAAAAAATGGTAGCTCGAAGGGCACACCAAGCTTGATTAGTGCAAATATTAGAGGTTGCTCTTTCTCTTCTTATATGTTGTTCTCTGGTAGATAAAGTCAAAACAAATCCTCTCTGGCCTTCTAAATCCTTGGTTTGACCAACTATTCGGCCAGGCATTTGACGAACAAATTCAGACTGGCAGGCAAGAAATCCTAAGTATGGTCCTCCGAAACTCAATGGGAGGCCAAAAGATTGAGCTTCACCAGTAACAATATCTGCTCCTAATTCACCCGGGGATTTTAAGAGAGCTAAGGTCAAAGGCTCAGCCACTGCAACAATCATTAATGCACCTTCATTATGAGCAATTTCTGAAATCTGGTCGATTTTTTCTATTATTCCAAAGAAATTTGGTGATTGAATTAAAACTGCAGCAACCTGATCATCTATTTTATCCTTAATCTGGTCGATATTGCTTTCCCCTGACTCCAAATAGTCTATTTCTATCAATTCTAAGTCTAAATTCTTAAAATAAGTTTTTGCTACTTGTCTGTATTCTGGATGAACTGTTCGAGAAATCAATATCTTTGATCTTTTTTTAATTCGATATGCCATTAAAGCTGCTTCTGCCAGAGAAGTTGAGCCATCATACAAAGAAGCATTAGCTACATCCATTCCTGTTAGTTGACAAATTAAACTCTGAAATTCAAAAATACTTTGGAGTGTTCCCTGACTCAACTCTGGTTGATAAGGAGTATAAAGAGTAAGAAATTCTCCTCTTGCACTCAGATAATCAACAAGATAAGGAATCAGATGAGGATAAGCCCCAGCTCCTAAGAAAGAAATATAACCATTAAAGTTATTTTTAGATGCTAAATTCTTGAAATACTGAATTAACTCTGACTCTGTTAAAGGCCCAGGTAAGGATAAATTTCCTTTTAGTTTAATCCGATCTAGAATAGAATTGAATAAATCCTCTAACTTAGAAACCCCTATTGTGCGTAGCATCTCTTTTATTTCGTGGTCACTTAAGGCGATATATTTCATTTTTAACTTTTACCTATCTTAAAATCAGAGTGTTTTCAAGTTCAAAAACCTAATACTTGTAAAGATTCTCATATCCTATTTTACGGCTTTACCTCCTTGCCCGCGGCAGGCGGGCACATAAATTAAAATCCTAAATCCTAAGCACTAATTTCTAAACAATATCAAAATCCAAATGTTCTAAATTCAAAACGGATTAAAGCAACTTTAGTTTTGGTCATTGAAATTTTGGTAATTTGATATTGTTTAGGATTTCGAATTTAGTATTTAGTATTTTTACTCCTTCCTTATTCATATATTGTACTTCCTATTCCTTAAAAATATCTTTTCTGGTCATTTGAAAACCCTCAATTAATTGATAGTTATTCCGAACCTTCAATAAATTTCTCATATTCAGCAGCAGTCATCAGCTTCTGAAGTTCCTCTTCATCAGCGATCTTTATTTTCATAATCCATCCTTTCTGATGAGGATCCTGATTTACCAACTCAGGAGAATCAATTAAATCTTCATTTACTTCTATTACTTCTCCTGATACTGGAGAGTAAACATCAGCTACAGCTTTCACAGATTCAATTACTCCAATTGATTGGTGAGACTTTAAATGAGTGCCAATTTTTGGTAACTCGACATAAACCACATCACCAAGTTGAGTTTGGGCAAAATCAGTAATTCCTACAATTCCCGTGTTACCTTGGACATGAACCCATTCATGGTTTCTGGTGTAATAGTACTCTTCGGGATACATCTTACCTCCAAAAAGCAGTAAGCTATAAAAATTAAGGAGTAAGTTTAATTTTTGAGATATAAATCATTTCTCCTTCATCTCTCTCAAGTGAACTCACTCCTATTTTAACTTAATCCTTAGCTCTTTTATAGAATGGTGTAGGAACCACCTTAGCTTTGACTAAATTTTTGCGAATTTCAATTTCAAATTCAGTACCAATCTCAGTATATTCAATTGGCAAATAAGTTAACCCAATACTTTTCCTGAGATAAGGAGCAAAAGTGCCTGAAGTAACCTCGGATACTTTCTGACCATTAATAAAAACAGGATAATGTGGCCGAGCAATGCCCCGATCCACAACCTTAAATCCAACAATCTTTCTTCTTATTCCTTCTTCTTTCTGTTTAACCAAGACCTCTTTTCCTAAAAAATCTCCCTTATCAAATTTTATCATCCAGCCTAAATCAGCTTCCAGAACAGTGGTTGTGTCATCTATATCATTTCCATAGAGCATCATTTTAGCTTCTAATCTCAAAGTATCTCGTGCTCCCAAACCAACAGGCATTATCCCGAATTCTTTTCCTTGATTTAAAATAGCAAACCATATTTTTTCTGGCTGGGAAGAATGAGTATATATTTCAAATCCATTTTCACCAGTATACCCTGTCCGAGAAACTAGTGAATCTATCCCAACCATTTGTCCATATTTAAACCAATAGTATTTAATTTGAGCCAAATCAATATCAGTCAATGGCTGTAAAACCTCCTGCGCTTTTGGTCCCTGAAGGGCTAGTTGAGTGTAATTTTCAGATTCATTTTTGACTTCTGCCGAAAATTTACCTTTATTGTCTAAAATCCACTTAAAATCTTTATCTGTATTGGCTGCATTAACGACTAACATATATTCACTTTCCCCTATCCGATAAACCAACAAATCATCGACAAAAGTTCCTTGAGGAGTAATTAAAGCTGAATATTGAGCTTGACCAATACTCAATCGGGAAGCATCATTGGGTGTGAGATATTGAATTAAATTCAGAGCCTCTTTACCTGAAATAAATATTTCTCCCATATGAGAAACATCAAAAAGACCTGCTCTTTCTCTTACCGATAGATGTTCTTTTATTAACCCTTCGAACTCAACCGGCATTTCCCAGCCGGCAAATTCAATCATTTTTCCGCCGAGTTCTTTATGAACTTTATTTAAACGAGTCTTTTTTATCATATTATCTAAGTATTTTAAACTATCATAGATTTATTTTTGAGGCAAGAGGATTGTTTTCTATTGGTATTATTTGATATAATATGTAACCCGCAATGTTAAACTTCAAGAAAAACTTAAGAAACAATCTATTTCTAAAACTAAAAGATAAATATCCAGTGACATTAGATTCTTTAAAATTAAATTATCCTCCTGATCAGAAAATGGGAGACCTGGCTTTAACTATTGGATTTGAATTGGCTCAGCAATTAAAGAAAAATCCGAGAGAAGTTGCCTTGGAAATTATTTCAAATCTTAAAGATTTACCAGATGTTAATAAAATAGAGATAGCAGGACAAGGATATATTAATTTTTTCATAAAGAAACCTGATTTTTTTCTCAATCAACTCACCTCTTTGAAAAAATCCTCTCTTCAACCTCAGGAAAAGAAAATCACTGTGGAACATACCAATATCAACCCCAATAAAGCAGCTCATATCGGGCACCTGAGAAATGCTTGTCTGGGTGACACCCTGATTCGCTGTCTAAAATACAGCGGAGAAAAAGTTGAGGCCCAAAATTATATTGATGATACAGGAGTACAAGTAGGTGATGTTGTTTTTGGATTTTTAGAATTGGAGAAAAAATCTATTTCTGATTTGGAAAAGATAAAAGAAAAATTCGATTATTATTGTTGGGACTTATACGCCCGAGTGACGCAATATTTTTCAGAAAACCCTGGGGGTCGAGAAAGAAGAGCTCAAATTCTAAAAAAAATTGAAGAAGGAATAAATCCTGAGGCAGAAATGGCTCACTATATTTCCCGAAGAATAGTCAGAGCTCACCTAAAGACAATGGAAAGAATCGAAGTAACTTACGACCTCCTGCCATGTGAAAGTGATATTTTAAAGTTAAAGTTCTGGCAAAAAGCATTTGACTTGTTAAAGGAGAAAAAAGCAATTTATTTCATAACTGAAGGAGAAAACAAAGGATGCTGGGTAATGGCTTCAAAAGATGAAGCTGAAAAAGAAAAGATTATTGTTCGCTCAGATGGAACAATAACCTATGTCGGAAAAGACATTGCCTATCAACTCTGGAAATTTGGATTATTAGGCTGTGATTTTTATTATCAAGTTTTTGAAGAAAAAAATAATAATAAAATCTGGATTACCTCTTCCCATAAAATTACTTCCCATCAGAAAAAGTTCGGACAGGCAAGCAAAGTTTATAATGTGATTGATGTTAGACAGAGTTATCTCCAAAAAATCGTTGCCCAAAGTTTAAAATTTTTAGGGTATGAAAAAGAAGCTCAAAATTCTATTCACTTTTCCTACGAAATGGTTGCTCTTTCTCCTAAATGCTTAGAAGAATTTGGCTTTAAAATCACTCCTGAGGAAATGAAAAAACCATTCTTGGAAGTTTCAGGCAGAAAAGGTCTGGGAATTAAAGCTGATGATCTTCTTGATAAATTAGAAGAAAAAGCAAGGCAGGAAGTGGAAAAAAGAAATCCTCAACTGTCTTCAGAAGAAAAATCCTCTATCGCGCAAAAAATTACTACAGGAGCACTAAGATATTTTATGCTTAAATACACCCGAAATTCAATCATTGCCTTTGATTTTGATGAAGCTTTGAATTTTGAGGGAGAAACTGGTCCTTATCTTCAATACAGTTTAGTTCGAGCAAATAGTATTTTTCGAAAATTAAAAGAAAATAATATTTTTCACGAAGAGAAAGTAGGAGAATTAATTAGCGATGGAATTTCTTTAGAACATCTATCTCAAAAAGAACTGGCTGATTTTTGGGACATAGTCGTTTATGCTTCTATATTTGAAGATGAAGTTATTAATTCCATTAATAGTTTAGAATTTTCCTATTTAGCTAAGTTTGCTTTTAATTTATCTCAAAAATTTAATACCTATTACCATCAATATCCAATTTTGCACGAGGAAAATAAAAAATTAAGGAAAATAAGAATCTTAACTGTTTACTATATTAAAGAAATTTTAAAAAAAGCCTTGGATTTGATGGGAATTCCCCAACCAAAAAGAATGTAGAGTTAGAAAATGGGAATTGGAAAATTAAATTTCCAATTTCTAATTTCAGATTTCTAATTTCAACATGATGGAGGATTGTGATGATTGAAGTCGAAAATTTAACTAAAAAATATGGTGAAAGGATAGCTGTTCAAAATTTGAGCTTTAAGGTAGAAAAAGGAAAAATCTGGGGATTTTTAGGACCTAATGGAGCAGGCAAAACAACGACAATGAGAATTCTTACTGGTTTCTTGCCAGCTACTGAAGGAAAGGCTAAAGTAGGTGGTTTTGATGTTTTTGAAAATCCGACAGAAGTAAAAAGAATAACTGGCTATCTGCCTGAAAATTTGCCTCTTTACCCAGAAATGACCGTTTATTCTTATTTGGATTTTGTAGCCCAGATTAAGCAGATTCCGGGTAAAAAGAGAAAGAAACAAATTGAAGCAGCAATTGAAAAGAGCGGATTAAAAGAGGTCAGGAACAGATTGATTAGAAATATCTCTCGAGGATATAAACAGCGAGTGGGAATTGCTCAAGCTTTGATTCACAATCCAAAAATACTGATTCTTGATGAGCCAACTATGGGATTAGACCCAGCCCAAATTGTGGAAATTAGACAATTAATTAAATCTTTCAAAGAAGAACAAACTATTATTCTCTCTACTCATCTTCTAGCTGAAGTCACTCAGGTATGTGATGGGGTAGTAATTATTAACGAAGGAAAATTAATGGCTTCCGGCTTATTGGATGAATTAACCAGTTCTTTTACACGAAAAGATGGGATTTTAATTAAATTAAAGAAGATAAATGATGAATTAATCCCTGAATTTCAAAAAATCGAAGGAGTAGAAAATGTTTCTAAAGAAAATGGCGAACTTAGGATTGAATGGTCAAAAGATTTGGAATTAAGGGATAAAATATTAAATTTTGTTCTTGAAAAAAATTTAGGTCTTTTAGAAATGAGACCTTTAGCTCTAAATTTAGAAGAATTATACCTTAAAGTTATTTCAGGGGAGATTAGACAATGAGAAATATTTGGGCGATATTTAAAAAGGAGTTAAAGACTTATTTTTCTTCACCCATGGCTTATGCGGTAATAGCTATTTTTCTCTTAATTGCTGGATTTTTCTTTTACAGTTTAATCTGGTGGTTCAACAGTCAATCTCTGTACTATGCTTCAAATCCTTACTGGTTAAAACAATTAAATATTAACCAAATGGTCTATGCTCCTTTATTTGGAAACATAAGTATTGTTCTTCTTCTAATGCTTCCTGTGGTAACGATGAGACTCTTCGCTGAAGAAAAGAAAATGGGGACTGAGGAATTGCTTTATACCTCACCGATTTCAGTCAACCAGATTATTCTAGGAAAATATTTTGCCGCACTAGTAGTTCTTTTAACAATGCTTGGTCTTACTGGAATATATTCTGTCTTCACTTTTGTCTATGGGAACCCTGAACTAAAGCCAATTCTCACTGGTTATTTAGGATTATTTCTCCTCGGGGCTGCTTTTATTTCTATCGGGCTCTTTTTCTCCTCTTTGACTGAAAACCAAATTGTGGCTGCTGTTTTATCTTTCGGAGCTTTACTTCTTCTTTGGATATTAAATTGGCTGGCTTCAGCTAGCGGACCTGTCTGGAAGGAGATTTTAAACTATCTCTCTTTCTTCCGACATTTTGATGAACTTACTCGAGGAGTTCTTGATACCACTGATATATTTTATTATCTCAGTTTTTCCTTTTTTGGATTATTTCTCACTCACTCAGTCATTCAATCAAGAAGATGGAGATAAAAAAATTCAAAAATCAAAATGCAAAATTAAAAATGACAGAGCAAAAATATAAAAATAGTGCTGCAGTTGAGCGGTGCTGCAGTGCTGTTCATAACT
>JBHIEE010000110.1:0-8768 GCA_046760445.1 Candidatus Aminicenantia bacterium | reverse complement strand
AAGGTTATTAATGAGGAAGTGCAAATACTATGAAGATTTGCTATGATAAGAAACATAGAAAAAAGAATGACTAATCCTGAATTATTAATTATTGATGGCTCTTACGGGGAAGCTGGTGGACAGATTCTCCGCACCAGTTTAAGCTTGGCCGTCTTACTGAAAAGACCTGTCAAAATAATTAATATCCGAGCTAAACGGCCAAGATCAGGACTGCGACCTCAGCATCTAACTTGTGTTGAGGCTTTAGCTCAAATTTCTCAGGCTTATTTAGAAGGAGCCAAGATAGACTCTCAGAGTTTAACTTTTGTTCCTAAGTCTTGTCAGGGAGGCTCTTTTTCCTTTGATGTGGCAGTCAAAGCTCCCAGCGCTGGAGCAGTTTCTCTCGTTCTGCAAGCTTTGTTTTTACCCTTGAGCTTGGCTAACTCATCCTCTCGGGTAGTTCTTCAGGGAGGCACTCATGTTGCCTGGAGTCCTCCTTTTCACTATCTTAAAGAAGTATTTTTACCTCTAATGTCTAAAATGGGCATTCGAGCAAGACTAAAAATAGATAAATGGGGATGGTATCCCCAAGGACAGGGGAAAGTTGAGATAGAGATACAGCCAACCAGAGAAGTCTTACCTCTCAGGTCAAGAGAACGAGGAAAGCTAAAAAATCTCAAGATTCTCTCGGCTGTTTCCAATCTTCCCTTCTCTATTGCTAAGAGACAAGAAAAGCGGGGAATAGAAATTCTAAAGCAGAAAGGGTTTTCTCCTCAATCAGAAATTATCCTAGCACCTTCCAAAGGAAAAGGGACTTTTTTCTTTATCTTGGCTGAATTTGAAAATTTGAGAGCTGGATTCTCCAGCTTGGGAGAGATTGGGAAAAAAGCCGAGAAGGTAGCGGAGGAGGCTGTCCAGGAATTTCTTGAGTTTTATCGAAGCCGCGGCTGCTTAGACAAATATTTGGCTGATCAAGTTATTCCTTGTATAGCCTTAGCACGAGGTAAATCTTCTTTTAGCACTTCTGAGTTGTCAGGCCATACTCTCACCAATATCTGGGTTGTGGAACAATTTTTACCTGTTCACTACCAAATTGAAGGTAAAAAAGGAGAATCAGCTGTCATTTCAGTTGAAGGAACAAATTTCACCTTTGAGTGATAATCTGTTTTTAAGAAAATATTTATAATTCTTTAATTTTCTTCTGAAGGTTATGAAGAAAATTTAAGGCTTCTAAAGGAGTCAAGGTTGATAAATCAAATTTTAATAGTTCTTCTTTTATTTCTCTTAATAGTTCTTCTTCTCGATCTTTCTTGAATAAAAGAAGTTGGCTTTTATCTCTTTTCTTTTGAGTACGATAGGCTAATTTTGGTCGGCCAATGTCATCAAATTCTTTTTTTTCTAAATTGAGTAAAATTTCTTTTGCCCGCTCAATGACTTCATTGGGAATACCAGCTAGCTTAGCTACCTGAATCCCGTAACTCTGGTCAGAAGGTCCTTCCAAGATTTTTCTTAAAAAGATTATTTCGTCTTTCCATTCTTTTACTGAAACATGATAATTCTTAACTCGATCTAAGGTCAAAGCTAACTCTGTCAATTCATGATAATGGGTGGCAAACAGAGTTTTGGCATTTACTCGTGGATGGTCGTGAAGGTATTCTACTACTGCCCAGGCAATGCTTAATCCGTCAAAAGTGCTCGTTCCTCGACCGATTTCATCCAGGAGAATTAAACTCTGAGGAGTAGAATTGTGAAGAATATTTGCTGCTTCAATCATTTCCACCATAAAGGTTGATTGACCTGAGGTCAAAAAATCCATTGCTCCTATTCGAGTAAAAATCCGATCAATGATGCTTATTTCTGCTTCTCGAGCGGGAACAAAAGAACCCATCTGAGCTAAAAGACAGATTAGGGCAACCTGTCTCAGATAAGTGGATTTTCCTCCCATATTGGGTCCAGTGACAATTAGGATTTGATTTTGATGGTTGTCTAAATAAGTATTATTGGGAATAAATGGTTCCTCATTGTATATTTCTATCACTGGATGACGTCCATCAGTAATCTTTAAATAATCTGAAGAATGGATTTTTGGCCGATGATAACTTCGCTGAACAGCTAATTCAGCTAAGGAAGAAAGGACATCAAGGAGAGCAATTAAGCGGGACATTTTTTGAAGTCTTTGAGTTTGAGATGCAATTTTCTCTCTTACTTCAAGGAATATTTTATATTCTAAATCGGCTATTTTTTGTTCCGCTAAAATAACTTTTTCTTCGTATTCTTTTAACCGAGGAGTAATGAATCTTTCCGAGTTAATTAAGGTTTGTTTTCGGATATAATCATCAGGAACAAGATGGAGATTGGGCTTGGTTACTTCAATATAATAGCCAAAAATTTTATTGTAACCAATTTTTAATGACTGAATTCCGGTTTTTTCTCTTTCTTTTTTTCCCAAAGAGGCAATGAAAGTTTTTCCCGAACGGCTAATTTTCCTCAATTCATCTAATTCAGAATGATAGCCATCCTTAATTAGGCCGCCTTCAGTTAGGAGATGAGCTGGTTCGTCTAAGATAGACTTTTCGATTAAATTCTTTAAATCTTCAAGATTGTCCCATTGATGATAAGTTTCCTGAAGGATTACTGAAGAAAATGATTCCAGGAAAGATTGAATTTTGGGCAAGGGAAGAAGTGAATTTTTTAAAGCAACTAAATCCTTAGGATGTGCAACAGATAAGTTAATTTTACTGGTTAGCCTTTCCAAATCGAATATTTGCTTAAAATTTTCTCTCAGTTCCTGTCGTTCTATCGTCTGATCCACTAATTCAGCCACTCCATCTAGTCTCTTTTCTATTTCATTAAGATTCAAAAGGGGATGAAGAAGCCAATCTTTAAGGAGTCTTCCACCCATTGAGGTCAGCGTATAATCAATTATATCTAAAAGAGAACCAGCTATTCTTCCGTCTCTCAGATTGCGATATAATTCTAAATTGCGGATAGTGGCTGAGTCTAAAAGCATATATTGACTGGGTTGAAAAAAAGAAATCCGATTCACCAAGGAAAGAGAGTCTTTTCTGATTTGTTGGAGGTAATAGAGTAGACCGCCGGAAGCAGAAACAGCTAATTTTTTTTCTTTAAAGCCAAATCCTTCTAGGGTTTTAACCTTAAAATGAGTTAATAAAATTTGTTCTGCCTGCGAAAAGTCAAATATCCAATCCTCTAAGGAACTTTTTAATATGTGGGAGATAGTATCCCGGGAGAGAATTTCTTCAATCAGATCTTTCTTTTCTGAGGGAAAAATTATTTCTTTAGGAGAAATTCTAAAAATTTCATCTAAGAAAGTTCTTTTTTCCTCTACTCCCTTATATTGAGTTGCTCTGATCTCACCTGAGGAAAGATCAATTGTCGCTAAGCCCCAGTCTTCACCGTCAGGGTAGAGGGTAGCAATATAATTGTTTTCTTTTGATTCTTCAAACTCGACTTCCACTGCTGTTCCTGGAGTCAAAACTTTGATTACCTCTCTTCTCACTACACCCTTTGCCAATTTTGGGTCTTCGACCTGCTCACAAATAGCTACTTTATATCCTTTTTTTAAAAGTTTAGCTAAATAAGAATTTGCTGCGTGATAGGGTATTCCACACATAGGAATTTTCTGTCGAGAGGTTAGGGCAATTTCTAAAATTTTGGAGGCAATTTTTGCATCTTCATAAAACATTTCATAGAAATCACCCAGTCTGAAGAATAAGATGGTGTCAGGATAATTTTTTTTAATAGATAGGTACTGCTTCATCATCGGAGTGAAAGCTTTATTTTCTTTCATTTTTGATTATCCTGATTAAAAACAATTATATTTTTGGGAAAGAGATAAGTCAACCATTTGACATTAGATTTTCTCTGTAGTATACATCTTTTTAATATGAATTTACCTAACTGGCTGACCACTTTAAGGATTTTCTTAGTTCCAGTTTTAGTCGTTGTGCTTTTGACTAAATTTGAAGGAAGTGAACCAATAGCCTTAGGTATCTTTCTTTTAGCCGCAATAACTGATTGGTTTGATGGCTATCTTGCCCGGAGGAGGAATCAGATTACTCTCCTTGGCAAATTTCTTGACCCAATAGCTGATAAGCTTCTAATTGCTTCAGCCTTTATTTCTCTGGTGGAAATAGGCACTGTACCTGCCTGGATGGTAGTGGTCATCGTCGGACGGGAAATTGCGGTCACTGGATTCAGAGCAATTGCTGCTTCCCAAAGTTATAACATCTCTGCTTCCTGGCCAGGGAAAATAAAGATGACTACCGAGGTGATAACAATTACTCTTTTAATAGGTCAGAAATATCTTGGACCATTAACCATTCTAAGTAAAATTGCACTCTGGGCAACTTTGATTATTGCTGTTTTATCAGCCGTTGATTATTATATTAAATTTGGCCGATTAATCCTTACTTCGAAAAACTTGAAATAATTTCCTTGGTGATTTGAAGAGAGGCCTTCTCTTCCACATTAGAAATAGTTACTTCTTTTTTCCATTCTCGACTTATTCTTCTTATCAAACCGGAAAGAACTTTGCCTGCTCCAAGCTCAATAAAAAGTGAACAATTCTTCTCCTTAAGAACTTCCATTGATTTATACCATAGTACTGGTCGACTGACCTGTTTTTTTAATGCAGCACGAGCCTCTTCACCTTGGGTAATCATCTTTGCTTCCACATTAGTCACAATCGGAAACTCTAAATCCTTAAACTCTACCTCATCTAAATCTCGAGCTAATTTTTCCTCGGCTGATTTCATTAGCTGAGAGTGGAAAGGAGCACTCACTGGCAAAAAAATAGATCTTGGGGCCTCTATTATTTTTACTGCTTTTTCTACAGCTTTCCTATCTCCCGCAATTACAATTTGATCTTTACTATTCCAGTTGGCAATTTCAACTACTCCTTCTTTAATCTCAGTTAAAATTTGTTTTATCTTTTCTCCCGAGACACCTAAAATAGCAGCCATTGCTCCCTTACCAACTGGAACTGCCTGTTGCATATACTGTCCTCTTTTGTGAACTAATTTTAATCCATCTTCAAAGCGAAGTGATCCGCTGGCCACTAAGGCTGAGTATTCTCCTAAGCTATGCCCAGCGGCTAAATCGGGTTTGTAATTTAATAGCTTATAAGCAATATAGCTGATAATTAGAAGAGCTGGCTGAGTGTATTCAGTCAATTTCAATTTTTCCTCTGGTCCCTCAAAGCATATTTTGGAAATTTCGAAGCCTAAGATTTCATCTGCCCTGGGAAAAATATCTTTGGCTAACGGATAATTTTCATAGAAGTCTTTTCCCATTCCTACTTTTTGTGAGCCTTGACCAGGAAACAAAAAAGCAATTTTTTTTGCCATTCTTTTTTTACTCCTTATAATTTACTCGAACTTAAAACTCAGAATTCGAAATTATTTCCTTTAAATTTTTTATTTTGATTTCTATTTCTGCCTGGTTTCTTAATTCTTGGAGCCATTTTTTAATCAGAATTTCTCTTTTCTCATCAGCAATTTTAAATTCAATTTCTGAGGCGACTTCAATTAAAGACTTGGGGAAAAGGTTTAAACTTTTTTGTTGAGGAAGATATTTTTCCTGATAATACTTTTCAATTTCTTCTAAGGTAACTGGAACATGGAATTGAAATTTTCTCTGAATAATTTTTTTAAAATATATCTTTTCTTTAAGATAATTCTTTAAATCTATCCAATCCAAATCGAACTTGGCTAATTCTTGAAAGAACTCTCTTTCTGATCCGAATCCTTTTATTAATCTTTCTTTCTCTTCAGCTATATCTTTTTCAATCAAGATATCTTCTCTCGATTTTTTAATTACCACCTTTTGGTTAATTATTCTATCCAGAATATTAGACGGATAATTCTCCTGATCACTATCTTGGATATTCTCGAATAAATGAAAATGGATAACTATTTTCAGATCACTTAGGGTAATTACTTGGTCATTGACTACCGCCACTATACGGTCAACTGGATATGTTCTGGCTGAAATGAATTTAGGAGAATATAAAGAATTCAGCAAAGCAAATAGCAAAAAAATAAGATAGATTTTTTTCAACTTAAAGTACATTACCGATAGTAATGAAAGTAAGAATTTTCTTTTTGCCATCCGGAGGTCTGATATCCATTCCAAAATCTATTCTTATCGGACCTAAAGGTGTTTTGTATCTTAAACCAAGTCCGAGGGCATCTCTTAATGAATTTATTCTTAACTCATTGGGTTCTGAAAATAAGTTTCCTTTATCATAAAAAATTGCTCCCGAAAGATTCCTGAAAGAAGAAAAAAGAGGGAATTTTAGCTCAAAATTAAAAAGAATTAATGCCTTTCCACCAATTGGTTTAAGTGAATTAAGGTCTTTTGGTCCCAGTTCATCAAATTTTTCCCCACGGTAGGAATTGCTTCCTCCCCCAAAGAATCTTTCGCTTATAGGAATCGACCCCCAGGCTAAGCCAAGTCGGGTAGTTGAAGAAAAAGTAAGTTGAGAGCTTAATGGGAAATAATTTTGAAACTGAATAAAGTTTTTGAAATAATTAGATTCTGCTTCAAATATTGGATAAGCCCACTCAGAAGAAAAGCTTAAAAAGGAACCCCTTTTAGGATTAAAAGGATCATCTCTCTTGTCCCAGATAAAACTACTTAGGAAAGAGGAGGTTGAAAAAGGGCGATGTTGTCGGTCTACTTCTGATTCAGCTATTTCTAAGTTGAAGAGTGTTGTTCTTGTCCATCTTAATCTCGAAAGTAAGATAAAATTGGTTCCTATTTTTTTAATACTCGTTAAGCTTACACCTCGTTTATCATAATCAAAACTTTTTCGATCTTCACTTTCTGTCCAAGCTGAAATAAAGGGATGAATTGGTAATCCGAAAAAGTAGGGTTGTTCCCAAGAGATTACTCCTCTTTTTTCTTGTGAACCAATCTGGGTAACAAATGAAAGTGTGGACCCAGTGCCCCAAATATTATTTCTAATTAGTTCAAAAGTGAGACGAGGCATTAATTCAAAGTTCCAGGCGGCAAAAGCATAAGGTTCTCTTTTTGTTTTCAGACCAATTCCTAAACCGATATAGGTTCTTTCCCCCTCTCTGACCTTAATAATTAAATTTTCTGAGTCATTGCTGAGAGAAATTTCTTCTATTTGAACCTCAGTAAAAATTCCGAGAGCCTCTAATCTTCTTTTTGTTTCTAATATTTTGTTTTGATAAGCATAATCTCCTTCTTTAATTCTTAATTCCCTCAAAATGATGTTTTTTCGAGTAACTATATTACCAATGACAATGATTTTTTCAACTATGACTCTCGCACCTTCTTGAATTATAAATTTAACAGAGATATTAGGTTTACTTTCTTGATTTACCTCGGCCCTAATTTTGGTTCCTCGGAAGCCTTGATTTAAATAAAACAATTCTAATCTTTCGATATCATTTTGTATTTGAGGTTGATAATAAGGACCGCCTGGAAAAGATTTAATTTGGCCAAGAAGGCGCTTTTGAGAAAAAGATTTTTTCCCACTAATTTCCAAAGGGCTTATTATATTTTGAATTCCTTCGGTGATATAAACCAGAACTTTTAATTTGTTTTTTTCTCTTTCAAAATTCATAGTCACTTTGACATCTGGGAATCCTTGGGATTGATATAATAATTCCAATTCCTTAGGTAGATTAAATAGCTTGTTTCCATCTATCCAGGGATTTACTAAGGGAAGTCCATTAGTCAAATCAAGTTTTTCTTTTAATTGGGAAGGTGAAAAATAACTTGTTCCATAATAAATTATTTCGTCTAATTGATATTTTTTTCCGGGATGAACTTGATAAATTACCTCTAATTCATTTTCAGTTCTTTTAAGGAAAGAATTGATTGTAGCAAAAATATATCCCTTTTTTCTTAAATAAGATAATATTTTAGCCTTCCCTTCGGACAAGGCCCATTCTTTAAAAACTCGTTCTTCCCATAGGGGAGTTATCAAAGAGAGGGGGATTTTTGCTCCTTGAATGATAAAGTTAATTTTTTCCCCATCGTTTATCTCAATTTTTAGATTTATTTCTTTTCTTTCAGGATCAATTTCCTCTTTCTGCAATTCTATTTGAAATTGGTAATATCCTTTTTGTCTATAAATTTTTTTTAATTCTTCGAGATTATTAATTAACTGCGTAGGGATATAGAATTTTCCCTCTTTAGTCTTCAATTGATTTTTTAATATGTTTTTTGGAATTGTGGTTTTCCCCTCGAATTCTATTTTTTTTATTATTAGTCTTTTGCCAGGTTTAATGTGATAAATAAGTTTAACTTTTGATTTTTTAATATCTTTTTGAAAAGAATAATTTATTTGACTGGAGAAAAACCCATTTTTTCTCAAAATTTCTTTCAATTCCTGTTTTACTTTTTCTACCCTAACTAAACTAAAAGCATCACCAGGACGAAGGGAGAACAATTCACCTCTTAGTTTTTTTAAAATATCAGCTTTTACTCCTGAGAATTCAATTTCATTAATAAATAATCTTTTAGTCACAAGAAATATCAAGTCAACTTTTTCGGTTTCAACTGCTCTAACCTCAATGTCTGAAAAAAGTCCAGTTTTAAAAATAAATTTTATGCTTTCATTTATTTTCTTTAAAGAGAACTTTTCCCCTTGTTTAATAGAAATTAATTTTCTGATTTCCTCGCCATTTTCTTGTCCATTTGTTTTAATTTTTATTGTTCCAACATGCTTATTTTGAAAGTCTTGAGGATAAGAAACACCAAGAAGACAGAAAACAGAAATCAGAAGACAG
>JBHIEE010000109.1:0-9125 GCA_046760445.1 Candidatus Aminicenantia bacterium | reverse complement strand
AGGGGATAATATCTCGGAGAGTTCCCAACAATACGAATTGTGCTATAAGTGCCACAAGAGAGAAAGTATTCTCAAGAATGAAAGTTTTCCCTATCATAGATTACATATAGTCAGTGTTAGAACTTCTTGTTTTACCTGTCACAGTTCACACGGAAGTCAAATAAATACTCATTTAATAAAAATTAACGAGAGAATTGATCCTTTTAGAATTCAAGTCAGCAGTTCAGGAAGATTAGAGGTTATTGATAAAGGTAGATTTTCAGGAGAATGCTATTTGAAATGTCACAATGTGGATCATAATCCAAAATCCTACTAACAAGGTCAAAGCAGAAGACAGAAAAAACGAGCTGGATGCAGGATGAATTGAGGGGGTTTCAAATGATCCTGAATAATATTATCCTTAAGATAAATCAAAATGTAAAAATCAAAGATAAAAATGACAGACCAAAAATATAAAAATAGTGCTGCAGTTGAGCGGTGCTGCAGTGTTGCTCATAACTCACCGCAACACTGCAGAACTGCAGCACCGCAGCACTTAAAAAAGTTATTTTTGATATTTGATTTTTATGTGAGGTGAAGCCAAAAAATAAAGCATGGAAACCTTTACCAGTATTGGGTTTTCATACTTGAAAGAGCTTGGATTTTAAAGGGGGTAATATTTATGTCTCAAAAAAGAAAATCTCAGCCAATTCAGCCCGATTTTCAGATTAAATTTGTTTTTAAATTTTCTATTGCTATTTTAGTGGTATTTTTAATTACTTCTCTTCTATTATATCTGATAATTAATGAAAAATTAAATGCCTCTTATTTCTACTCAATATATTTTCTTACCCATTTAAATCGTAATCTAATTAAATACTTATTGTATTCTTTTTCTTTTCAGTTAGCTATCATTACTTTGGCAACTATTATCATTACTCTGTTTACTTCTCATAAGATTGCAGGGCCTCTTTTTCGTTTAGAAAGAATTAGCGAACAAATAGCACGAGGAGAGCTTCCTGAGAAAGTAAGAATTCGAGCTAAAGATCAGACCAAAAGTGTAGCTCAATCTATGGATAATTTAGTTCAGGAATTCAAGAAAAAAGTAGAGATAATTACTTCTTACATTGAAAAAATCGGAGAAAAAAGACAAAAGATTAACAAAATCCTTACTGAGAGAGAGGCTGATTTATTTAGAAAAGAATTTAATACCATTAAGAAAGAAATAAACGATATAGAGAAAACTTTAAAGTCATTTAGAATAAAATGAATTTTATCCGAGAGAGATTAGTTTTCTTTCTAAGTGGGACACTATTAATTACTTTATTGTCACTTTTAATTGGTTCAATTTCGAAGGATTATCCTCATACAAGAGAGGGAGAGTGTAATCGTTGTCATTTGAATGAACCTGACAAAGAAAGAGATGGCAAAAAATTGATTTTTGTTAAAGACATAGATAATCTTTGTCAAGATTGTCATCAGTTCTCTAAAGTAACCTCTCATCCAACTGGGCTGAGACCGTCAATGAAAATTCCGGAAGATTTTCAGTTGGACTGGATGGGTAGATTGACTTGTTCCACTTGCCATGAAATTCATCAGGAGAAGGAAGGGAATTCATATCCCTATCTTTTAAGACGAGCTGTAGCAGGTAGAGCTTTCTGTATTTCCTGTCACCGAGAGTTACCTGGAGGTAAAGAATTTTCTGACCATAGATTAGCTGTTGAATTAGCTCATCTCGAGCCAAAATACTATATTTCAGATAATAGGACGCCAATAGATTCATTATCAATGGAATGTTTAAGTTGTCATGATGGGACAATTGGTCAGGTAGCTAAAAACACTATTGTTGGTTCAGGAAAGTGGCAGCATGGAAGCTCAATAGGGGTTACCCATCCCATTGGGGTTAATTATAGGCTTGCTTATTATCAAAATCGGGGATTAAACCCACCTGAGAATTTAAACCCAGCTATTAAGCTTTTTGATGGGAAGGTTGGATGTTGTTCGTGTCATAATCCTTTTTCTAAACATCCCAATTATTTAGTGATGGATAATAGCAGGGGTACTCTTTGTCTCGAATGCCATCAAAAATAAGGAGTAAAGAATGAAAAGAAAAGGGAAAAGACCATACAAAAGAAGACACTATTTTGTCAAAAAGGAACTTCAATTATCTTTTATTTTAAGATTCTTTATATTAGCCTTGACGTCCTCGATCATAGTTAATATTGCTCTTTACATTTTATTAAATAAAAAAATAGAAGAAACCTTTTATTCAGCTCATATATCAGTCAAAACATCAGGAGAAATAATTAGGCCTGTTCTAATTCTCATAAATTTTATAATTGTTCCAGTCGTAATTCTAATCTCTATCAGATTGATTAAATCTTACACCAATAAAATTTCAGGTCCGCTTCTTAGATTTCAAAGAACGATAGGAGAAATCGCCCAAGGGAATTTATCTTTAAAAATAAATTTAAGAAAAGGAGATCAGTTATTTGAATTGCAAGATAAATTTAATTTCATGATTGATAGTTTGAAGGGTAAAATAGAAGATATAAAATTTTCTTTTAATCAACTGAGAAAATCAGAAAAAATAATAGATGAGTTGATGGTCGAGAGACCAATGAATATAGAAAAAGTTAGGGAACAGATAGATTTATTTTTCCAAGATATAAAAAAATTAGGAGAAGAAACTAAAGTTTTTAAATTTTAATATTAAATTCTGATTGTTTTATTCACAGCTGGTTAGAGCAGAGCGAGCTGTGGTTCTTATCTGTTCAGCTTTAAAGGGCTTATCGATAAATGAGAGAGCTTTAAATTTTGAAGCTAATAAGCGAACTTGCGGTGTTCCATAAGCAGAGATAATTATAACTTTTGTTTTAGGAGATACTTTTCGAATTTCTTTTAAAACTTCAATACCATCAATACCTATCATTTTTAAATCAGTAAAAACTAAATCATAAGAGGTGTGATCAATTTCTTTTAATGCTTCTTCTCCACTTGCCACAGCTTTTACTTCATATCCATTTTGGGTGAGGATTTTAGTTAGGGACCAACGAATGAGTTTTTCATCATCAACTATTAATATTTTCTTAGCCATAGTTCTATTTTTTGTTGTTGCATATTTTATGCCAAAATAAAATTTTTTTTTAAAATTTTATCTTTTTTGTTTTCAATAAGATAAAATTCTATTTTTAACTTTTATAAATTTAATGAAAATTAATTAAAGGGTGATTAAACTCAGGTGATGGGTGAAAATACCCACCTCTATCTAAATTTTCAAATTCCAATGACCAAATCCCAAACAAATTCCAAATCCCAAAAATCTAATAACTAAACTAAATCTTTCTGTTTACGAGTCATTTGGAATTTGGATTTAGCCTGCTCGGCATAGCTATCTGCAACAGCCAGGCAATACTTTGGCAGGCGGAGGATTTAGAATTTAGCCAAGCAAAGTGGGGCATATCTCGAAAAATGGGTTATTTAAAATTCATTTTTAAATTAAATTTCTTCATCTTATACCGAAAAGCGTCCCGACTAATATCTAATAATTTGGCTGCTTTTGTCTGATTTCCCTTAGTGGCCTTTAATGATTTTATAATTAATTGCTTTTCGATTTCTTTGAGAGAGATACCTTTTTTAGATATTTCTAAGGGAAGCATTTCTCGGTTGATGGAAGAACTATTTAGCTTTATTGGTAGATATTTGGCTGAAAGATAATTCCCTTCCTCAAAAATCATAGCTCTTTCTATAGCATTTTTGAGCTCTCTTACATTTCCTGGCCACTCGTAATTTAGAAAAAGATTTTCGGCCTCTTTTTTTAAGCCTTTGATTTGTTTTCTAAATTTTAGATTATAATCTGAAATAAAGTAATGAGCCAAAGGAATGATATCTTCTTTTCTTTCTCTTAAAGGAGGAATAAAAATAGGACATACATTTATCCGGTAAAATAAATCTTTTCTGAACTTTCCTTCTTGACAAGCTTGTTCTAAATTTTGGTTGGTGGCTGTTATTATTCTTAGGTCAACGGAAATGTCTTTTAACCCACCCAGCCTTTTAAAAGTCTGAGTTTCCAGAAATCGCAGAAGTTTGGCCTGAAGAGAAAGTTTCATAGTACTTATTTCATCTAAAAAGAAGGTGCCCCCATCAGCTAACTCAACCAATCCTTTTTTCTGTGATTTAGCATCAGTGAAAGCTCCCTTTTCATAGCCAAAAAGTTCACTTTCTAAAAGAGCATCAGGAAGAGCTGAACAATTTAGAGCAACATATGGATTGTTATTTCTTCGGCTATGATAATGAATCACCTTAGATATTAAATCTTTACCTGTCCCACTTTCTCCTTCCAAAAGAATAATTGATGCCTCACTTTCAGCTACTGTTTTAACGAGTTTTTTTACTTCTTCAATTTCTTTTGATTCTCCTATAATTTGATCCAAACTGAACTCTTTTTTTTCCTTTTCTTTATAAGAAGCTATTTCTTTTTTAAGAGAAAAAGCTTCTAAAGCATTTTTTATTGTATTTTGGAGCTCTTCAAAATTGAAAGGTTTAGTAATAAAGTCATATGCTCCTAATCGGAAAGCATTTATTGCATCTTCTATGACACTATAAGCGGTGATCATTATTACAGGCAGTTCTGGAAACTTCTTTTTTAACCTTTTTAAAATTATTGTGCCATTGTCGTTCGGAAGCTTTACATCTAATAAGACTAAATCAGGACTATCCTTAAAACAGATATTTAATACATTTTGCCCATTATCTGTTTCTATTACTTCATAACCCCATTTAGTCAATTTTTGTCGAAGTGTCCACCGAATTAATTCTTCATCATCAACAATTAGTATTTTCTTGTTCATCATTTGTAATACCTATATAGATTTTAAAGTATTGTCAAATCTAACCACAGAGACCACTTACTTTAATAAATCCCAGATCCCAAGCACCAAATCCCACCTCGTGCCGAGCACTCGGTGCGAGGCAAACAATATCCAATAACCAAATACCAAATGACCAAAATAAATTAGTTTGGAATTTTGAACATTGGAATTTGGTCCCGAGTATTCGGGATGGGATTTGTAATTTGGAATTTTTCATTTCTCTGTGGTTTTCATAATATCATATTATTTTTGACACTTCCGATTTTAAAAGAGGTAAGGAAATAGAGAAAGTTGTTCCTTTTCCTTCTTCGCTTTTCACTTCAATGGTTCCTTGATGATTCTCTATAATTCTCTTACATATGGAAAGGCCAAGTCCTGTTCCCCGATGTTTTGTGGTAAAAAAAGGCTTAAAAATTTTTGATAAATTTTCACTTTTAATTCCTTGACCATTATCAGAAATTATTATTTTGAGGCTATTGTTCTTACTTTCAGAAATTTTTATTTCTATTTTTCCCTGAGAATTAATAGCTTGAATGCTATTGAGAATAAGATTAAGGAGTACTTGTTGAATTTGATCAGGGTCTAAATGTGCATAGGTAATATTGGTGGGAGATGTAAATGATACTTCAATATCTTTGTCTTTAATTTGAGTTTTAGCTAATTTGATTACCTGATTAATATACTTATTTATGTCTGTTTGAATAAATTTAGGTTCCTTTGGTTTAGCATAGCTCAATAAGTCTTGAATAATAGTATCTATTCTTTCTGTTTGATTTAAAACCTCAGTAATTATTTCTTTGTGAGAATTTTCTTCAGAAATTTCTTCGGCAATTATTTCTAAAGCACTTTTTATTCCAGCTATAGGATTTTTAATCTCATGAGCAAGCCCAGTGGCCATTTCGCCCATACTAGCTAAATGTTCAGCTCGTTGCATTTCTTTAAAATGCATTTCTTTTATCTTTTTGTGGGCTTCATCCAGTTTTTTTACCATAAGGTTAAAGCTTTTTCCTAAGTGGCCTATTTCATCCTCTCTTGGGATGTTCACCCTGAGATTTAAATTTCCATTTTGAACTTTTTTCATCTTTTCCTCTAACTCAGCAATTGGTTCATTGATTAATTTATCTGAAAGGTGAATAATGATTACTGTTAAAACAGCCAAGGAGAAAATAGCAATCATAATTCCTATTTGCTGGTTCTTCTGAAGAAGAAACAATGTGGAACTGTAATTAATATCAGCATTCAAAATACCTAGGTATTTTATCTCGGGTGAATGACATCGATAACATTTTGGTTTGTTAGGGATAGGCTTTAAACTCCGAATCAAAGCATTTGATTTATCCAGATAAAACTTTATCTTCTCTGAATTGAGCCTTTGAATCTTTTTTAAGTAGATTCCATTAACTTTATTTCTTATCTCTCTCGGATCGGATGAGCGGAGGATAATTCCTTGAGGAGAGAAAATTCTCAGTCCATTAATGTCGGGATGAGAAGCAATTCTCTCTAAGATTTCTTGAACTTCTTCAACCTGTCCTTCCTCCATCGACAGAGAAATAGAATGTTCAACAGTAGAATCTAAAAGTTTAACTTTCTGCTCGGTCATAGTTTGGATAATATTCTGTTGGGTTCTAATATAAATATAAAATAATAAAATAGCTGCTAATCCTCCTATAGCAAAGATAAAGAAAATTATTTTGGTTCTTAAATCCCAACCTTTAATTATGGCCATATTTTTACTATTCCCATTGATAAACTATATATAAAATTTTTATGGCTGTCAATTGTATGAAAATTCTCCTAAAAAGGGGTGTGTTTAATGAAATAGACGAATAAAAAACTTCAAATAAATGCTATAATTCTGATTGACAGAATCGATTTTATTATATTAATATGATAAATTACAAATACATAAAGGTGGAATAATGGTTAAAAAGAAAAGAGATACATTTCAATCCCTATGGAAATTTTTAAGTTCCGTCAAATTAGCAATCACTCTTTTGATTATCATTGTTATTGTATCTATTATTGGAACATTAATTCCTCAACAATTGCCTTTGGCTGAGTATGTTCATCGTTATGGTAAGATGTTTGGAATTATTAAGATCCTAAAGTTAAATAATTTATATCATTCCTTATGGTTTATTATTCTCTTAGCTTTTTTCAGCCTAAATATGATTGTCTGCACCCTGAATCGATTGATTCCGACATGGAAAGGGGTTTTCAAACCAAGGATTATCTTGAAAAAAGAACAAAGGAAGAATTTAAACCTGAAAACTGAATTTACCTGGAAAGGCAATTTTTCTCAAAAATTATCCAGTATCTCCAAAATATTAAATTCATATCATTATCGAGTAAGAGAAAAAAAAGAAGGAAAGACAATTTATTATTTTGCTTCCAAGGGAATTCTGGGAAGATTTGGAACTGATATTGTCCATTTGAGTATTTTAATTATTTTAATTGGAGCAATCATCGGCGGAATAAAAGGGTATCGAGAGCATATTTCAATTCCGGTTGGTTCTACAATTAAATTATCCCATGAGGATTTTCTTCTCAGGGTTGATGATTTTAAAACAGACTACTATCCTACTGGTCAGGTAAAAGACTGGAAAAGCACGCTTACCATAGTTGAGGATGGGCAGGAAAGACTGACTAAGACGATTGAAGTAAATCATCCTTTAACTTATAAAGGTGTTCGGTTTTATCAGTCAAGTTATGGTTGGGATTGGGAGAAAACTTTACTGACGATAAATATTAAAGAAAAAGGAAATCAAAGAGTGATAAATCAAGCCAAGGTAAGAGTAGGGGATAAATTTACTATTTCTGAGAGAGATTTAGATATTTATGCGCTCGCTTTCGTTCCAGATTTTGTTATTGGTGAAGGTGGACAAATATTCTCTCGATCTAATCAACCGAATAATCCAGCGCTTTTCTTGGAAGGTAGGCAAAGAGGAGAAATAAAATTCAGAGAATGGATATTCGCTAAATTCCCAGATGCCCATTTCTCAACTGAGTCAGAATATAAATTTGAACTAATTGATTTTCATGCCCCGGAATATACTGGTCTTCAAATCACAAGAGACCCAGGTGTAGTTTTTGTCTGGCTAGGCTGTGGATTGATTATGTTAGGACTAACAGCCAGTTTTTATATATTTTATCGCCGCATCTGGCTGGCAATTGAAATAGAAGGAAATTCTGCTTCTATCTGGATTGGTGGAGCTACCAGGAAAGGTAAATCTCAATTTAATAAAGAATTTAAAAAAATAGTGGAAAAATTAAAAAGGAGTGAAAAAAATGAGTGAGAAAGATTTAATATTAATTGCGTTTTTTAGTTATGGACTGGCTGCTATTTCCTATTTCCTTTTTTTATTTCGGAAAAATAAATTTATTGGGAGAATTGCTACTGGTTTAGTAATTTGCGGGCTTGGTTTTCACACATTGAGCCTTATTTTAAGAACAATGGCTGCTGGTCGTCTTCCCTTATCAAACATGTATGAGTCTCTTTCCTTCTTATCTTGGATTATTGTAATTGCTTATCTTATTATTGAGTATAAGTATAAGTTTAAAACAGGCGGGGGATTTGTTCTTTTAATTGTCCTTGGCTTAATGGCGGTTATATCTTCTCCCTTGATTCCAAAGGAGATTAACCCATTGGTTCCTGCTCTTCAAAGCCACTGGTTGACTCTTCATGTTTCAGTAACATTAATTGGAGAAGCTTTTCTGGCGATTGCATTTGTGACTAGTATTTTATATTTGGCTCAGGAAAAAAGAGTTCGTTCAGGAAAAAAGATTAAGTCTGGGCCTTCGATTGAAGTTTTAGATAATGTCAGTTATCGATGTGTAGCGATTGGGTTTTTAGTGTTTACCTTAGGAGGACTTATTTTTGGAATGATTTGGGCTTATCAAGCCTGGGGTTCTTACTGGTCTTGGGACCCAAAAGAAACTTGGACTCTTATCACTTGGTTCATTTACGCTCTCTATCTTCACACGAGAATTGTCATGGGGTGGAAAGGAAGACGCTCGGCTTATATCGCTATTTTGGGTTTCTTAGCTGCTTTATTTACCTATTTTGGGGTAAATTATTTATTAGCTGGCTTACATAGTTACGGATAAGATTAACGGTTATCTTCTTTATAAAGTTTTTAATTTATCTTTAGAGAACTCTTCTGCTTCTTAAAGGTTTTCAAATGATCTTAACAAAGAAAAGATATATAAAAATTCCAAATCACAAATCCCGTAAAGGGACGAGGTCCCCACGGGACTTTTCGTCCCAAATTACAA
>JBHIEE010000108.1:0-9270 GCA_046760445.1 Candidatus Aminicenantia bacterium | reverse complement strand
CAGACAGCTTTATTCTATATCTTAAAAAATACCCTCCTTCTTATGGCACCTATTCTTCCTTTTACCGCTGAAGAGGCATGGGAAAATATACCTAATTTTGATGATAAAGAAGAATCCATTCATCTATGCCTGTTTCCTAAATTTGAGGATAAGTGGCTTTCTCGAGAAGAACGAAACAACTGGGAGAAACTATTATCTGTTAGAGAGAAAGTATTAAAAGAGTTAGAAGGTGCCCGGGGATCAGGACTCATTGGTAATTCTTTAGAAGCAAAGGTTAATTTGAAAATCCCTGCTTCTGAAATATCTTTTTACCAGCGCTATAAAGAAGAATTTCCTTTTCTCTTTGTTGTTTCTCAGGTAGATTTAACTTCAAGGGAAGGTGGAGAGATTGAAGTCGAGGTCACCAGAGCTGAAGGAGAAAAATGTGAAAGATGCTGGAATTATTCTTCTCGAGTAGGAGAAGATACGCAATTTCCCTCTTTATGTCCAAGATGTGTGACTGTAGTTAAAGAACTTAAAAGCAAAGAGAGATAATGAGTATGTTTTATTTTAAAATAAAGCAAAATATGTTTTATTATTTTTTAATTCTTTCCATTTTTTTAGCTGACCAATTGACAAAGTTAATAATCAAAAAAAACATGATTGTTTATCAGAGTAAGGAGGTTATTAAGGGTTTTTTTAATATAACTTATATCCACAATAAAGGGGCAATTTTTGGGTTTTTGGCTCATTCTCAAAATCCATATATTTCCCTCTTCCTGATGCTGGCTTCACTGGGAGCACTTGCCTTAATTGTGTATTATTTTATAAAAATTCCTTCTGAAGAGAAAAACTTGAAGATTTCTTTCTCTTTAATTTTGGGAGGAGCCGTTGGAAATTTATTTGATCGTGTTGTCCAAGGATATGTGATTGATTTTCTCGATTTTCATATTAGAAAATTTCACTGGCCAGCCTTTAATCTAGCTGATGCTTCAATCACAATTGGTGCTTTATTTTTAATTTTTATCTTACTCACTGGAAAACCAAAATGTTCCCTGTGCTCATAAAAATAGGGCCTTTAACCATCCATACCTATGGATTTTTGATGGCTCTTGGTGTTTTATTGGGGCTGATTTTTATTTTCTGGCAGGCTAAAAAGCAGGAGCTTCCTTCAAATAAATTAGCTGATTTGGCCTTCTATGCCATATTAATTTCTTTATTTGGAGCTAAAGTTTTTCTCTTTTTTGGTAATTTTTCTTATTACACTACCTATCCCAAGGAAATTCTGAGTATGGCTCGCTCAGGTGGAGTTTTTCAGGGAGGCCTTATTTTCGGTTTTCTCTTTACTCTCTGGTTTTTGAAGAAAAACAAACTTCCTGCCTGGAAGGTAGCTGATATTGTTGCTCCTGCTCTGGCATTAGGACATTCAATTGGACGACTGGGCTGTTTTTCAGCAGGATGTTGTTATGGTCGGGCAAGTTCATTACCCTGGGGTGTGACTTTCAAAAGTGAATATGCTCATAGTTTGACTGGTATTCCCATAAATTTTCCTATTCATCCTACTCAATTGTATGAAGCTATACTTAATTTTTTAAACTTTCTTGTTTTATTTGTGATTTTAAAGAAGAAAAAATTTGAGGGTCAGGTATTTGCCCTTTATCTCATCAATTATTCAATCATTCGTTACTTTGTCGAATTTTATCGCGGCGATCATTCCCAGCAAGCTTTTTTAATTAAAGGCCTCTCTCCTTATACCAGCCTTTCTACTTTTCAGCTTATTTGTATTATTGGATTCATTTTCGGCATTTTCCTCTATCGTTTTTTAAAGAAAAAAAAGCATGGCTGAAAAAGCCGTATTCCTTGTTTCTTCTTCTGAGATTGGACTTAGATTGGATACTTTTATTTCCCAAAAAATAGATTTATCCCGAGCTCAGATAAAAAGACTGATTGACAAAGAAAAGGTTAAAGTAAACGGGAAAGTAAAGAAACCCAGTTATCTAATTAAAGAGAAAGATAAAATAGAAGTTGAGATTCCTGCACCTCAAGAAAGCGAAATCAAACCTGAGCCTATTCCTTTAAAGATAATTTATCAAGATAAGGAACTTCTGATTATAGATAAACCATCTGGACTAGTTGTTCATCCTGGAGCAGGAAATGTCACTGGGACCTTGGTCAATGCTCTTTTGTTCCATTTTCCAGAGTTAAAAGAAATAGGCTCAATCCAGAGGCCAGGCATTGTCCATCGTCTCGATAAAGAAACTTCAGGATTAATGATCATTGCTAAAACAAATAAGGCTTATTTGGAACTCCAAAAGCAGTTTAAAAACAGATTTGTCGAGAAAAAATATTTAACTTTAGTAAAAGGAAGAATGCTTCGCAAGAGAGGAATAATTGATATACCCATAGGAAGACACCTAAAAGAAAGAAAAAAAATTTCAGTCAGAACAGCTAAACCAAAAGAGGCAGTGACATATTATGCTGTGATTGAGGGATTCAAAGATTTCTCTTATCTTGAGGTTAAACCTTTAACGGGGAGGACTCATCAGATTAGAGTTCATCTTTCCTCTTTTGGGCATCCCATCATCGGAGATAAAAAATATGGAAGAATAAAATTGAAAATAAAATGTCCCCGATTATTTCTTCACGCTTCTTATCTTTCTTTTATTCATCCTGAAACCGGAAATAAAATGGAATTTTCCCTCCCTTTAGCCTCAGATCTAAACCAATTCCTCGAGAAATTAAAAAGGCTATAGATTTAAAATAACAAAAAAAGAGACAACTGACTTTCTCAGCTTGAAGGAGTTATCTATTTAATGCTATATTTAGAAAAAATAAAATGAAAAAAGAAAAAGTCTTAGTGGTTGATGATGAGAAAGATATTATTGAATTAGTCCGTTACAATCTAGAAAAGGAAGGATTTAAAGTTATTTCAGCCACAGATGGTGAAAAAGCCTTGGAGATAATTTCCAAAGAAGAACCTGAATTGATTATTCTTGACTTGATGCTTCCTGGGATTGATGGACTGGAAGTATGTCGAGTATTAAAAAGAAATGACCAGACATCATCCATTCCTATCATTATGCTTACGGCCAAAGGAGAAGAGACTGATATTGTGGTTGGTCTGGAATTAGGAGCAGATGACTATATTACTAAACCTTTTAGCCCGCGTGTTCTTTTAGCTCGAGTAAAAGCTGTTTTGAAAAGAATGGAGGCTAAAAAAGAAGAAAGCAAGGTGATAAAAATTAATCAATTAACTATTGACTTAACCAGACATCAGGTAACTTTAGAAAGGAAGCCATTGGCTCTAACTTCAACTGAATTCAACCTTCTTACATTACTCGCCCAAAAACGAGGCCGGGTATTTACTCGAGATCAACTTCTGGATAAAGCCTGGAGAGAAGAGAGTTTTGTGGTGGATCGCACAGTAGATGTTCATATTAGGAGGCTTCGTCAGAAATTGGGTCAAGCTTCTCACTTAATAGAAACCATTAGGGGTGTTGGGTACAGATTCAAGGATTAATTCTTTAAAAATGAGCAGAATCTATAGAAAGTTATTTTTAACCTATGTGCTGGTTGTCTTTATCTGCTTAGGACTAGTTGGGACTATCACCAGTCTTTCATTAAAAGGATATTACCAACATCGGATTGCTCACGAACTTGAAACTAATGCCTTATTGGTGAAAAATATTCTGAAAGAAAATATAGAAACTCAAGCCATTCAGAGTTCAGTCGTCGAGTTAAGCACCCAAATTGGAGCTCGGATTACAGTGATTGACTCAGAAGGAAAGGTTTTAGCTGATTCAGATGAGGACCCAGCTAAGATGGAGAATCATAAAAATCGACCCGAGATTAAAGATGCTTTAGCTAACCAGACAGGACAAAGCATTCGCTTCAGCCAAACAATTAAAATCGATATGATGTATGTTGCTGTTCCTATTGTGAGAAAAAGTAAAGTTTGGAGAGTGATAAGGCTAGCTCTCCCACTAACCGAAGTCAAAGAAAAAATGGCTAATATTTATAAAATCATAATTTATTCCCTTTTAATTGGAGGTCTAATATCTCTTGCTCTTGGAGCTTTGGTTGGGCGTTACTTTAGTTCTCCTCTGTCTGAAATGAAATCCTTTGCTCAGAAAATTATTCAGGGAGATCTTAATCAAAAAATAAGGATTAAATCTAAAGATGAAATTGGCCAATTAGCTGAGAGTTTAAATGAAATGTCTGATCAATTGGAGAAAAAGATTGAAGCTATTATTGAAGATAAAAATAAAATGGAAGCTATTCTCTCCAGCATGCGAGAAGGAGTAATTGTAATTGATAAGAATGAAAATATAGTTCTTCTAAATTCTTCTTTAGCCCGAATGTTAGAGCTCAGGTCAGAAAAATTTATGGGAAGACCATTCTGGGAAATTATACCCAACAATGAAATTAATTCTTTTCTAAAACAGGCTTTGGAAAAGAAAAATTCCCTTTCCGGTCAGGTTTCAATTCTTAAACCTAAGACGCGGAATATTCAGATTCAGACTGCTCCAATTACCGATCGCCAAGGGAGGCTATTAGGCCTAGTAGGTGTTTTCCATGATATTACTGAGTTAAAAAAGTTAGAAAAGGCTAGATCAGAATTTATGGCTAATGTCTCCCATGAACTTAAAACTCCTATTACTTCTATTATTGGTTTCGTGGAGACTTTAAGAAATGGAGCTATAAATGATCTTAAGAAAAGAGATGAATTTTTAGATATTATCTATTCCCATTCTCAGAGATTAATCAATCTGGTAAATGATATTTTAAGTCTATCCCGAATTGAATCCAGAGAAATTAAAATGAACCTTCAGCCAGTATCGGTTAAAGAAATTATAGAGAATATCCGGACTTTATACAGAGATAAAATAGAGTCAAAGAAACAGTCTTTTCAAATGAATATTCCCTCTGAACTTTCTCCGGTTTTGGCTGATCCAGAGAGGATAGCTCAGGCTTTTTCTAACCTGATTGATAATGCCATAAAATTTACTCCGGAAAAAGGCAAAATTATGGTCAAAGCTCAAGAAATAGATAATTTTATCCGGATAGATGTTTCCGATACGGGTATTGGTATTGCGGAAGAGCATCTTCCTCGAATATTTGAACGATTTTATCGGGTAGATAAGGCTCGATCAAGAGAAATGGGTGGCACTGGTCTGGGATTAGCCATTGTCAAACATATTGTCCAGGCTCATCAAGGTAAAACAACTGTAAAAAGCCAACCAGAAAAGGGTTCAACTTTTTCTGTTTTCCTTCCTAAGGTAACTTCCTAAATAATTTTGCATTTTCATAAGAATTTTTGCCTAATCAAGAATTAATTATTGATTTGATTAATCAATTTTTAGGAGAGGAAAAGGATGAAAAAGAGTCATAAAACTATAGCTATTCCGATGCGAAAAAGAAAACTTAAAAGCAGGCCTAAAGTAGCTATTATTTACGATAGGAATTTCATTTTTTTGGTAACATCGATTTTCTGCTTTTCTGCATTTTTTGTGCAAATTTTACTTCCTAACATCTCAGAATTTATATCATAGTAAAAAAATAAATGTCAAATTTTGAGAAAAAGAGAATAAGATAAAAAAAGAGAAAGGAAAACTTCTAAAAGTGAACAAACTGCCTGTCGGCAGAGAGAGGAATGATATAGACTTTCACCCATAATTAATGAAAAATTGCTGATTATGAGAAATACTCAGTACTTGCCTCGCCCTGTTAGATAATGTCAGAAAATAGAACAAATTATACAAAAAATAAATTCTAAAGCACATAGCTCAATCTAACAATGAGAGTCTAATATCTAACAAGGTGAAGCCGCAATGGATAGTTATTGTAAAGCATGAGGCGGAGGTCTTTCCGCAATAAAGCTCAACTTAAAGAAAAATGGTTCAAAAGCCTATTTTATTATCCAATCTTACAAAGAAAGTTCCCCCCAATTTTTACTTTTCATTTGTGTATCCCTCTAAATATAATAAATAGAATGAGTTACACTTTTTTGGGTTAAGTTGCTGGAGGAACTCCAGTAATTTACTTTATCTTGAAAAATATAAAACCATATGTTAGCATTTTTACATGAAAAAAGAAATAATTAAAACACTTAAAGAATTACTGAGAAAAAATAAAAATATAAAATTTGCTTATCTTTTTGGTTCCTTTGTCAAAGAAGAGAAATACTCAGATATAGATATTGGAATTTATCTTTATCCTTTGCCAGAGAACGTGTTTATAGTAACTTCTGGCCTTAAACACATAATTTCAAGGGAATTGAGAAAAAAAAATATTACTTCAAAAGCAGATGATATTGATATTGTATTATTAAATTTAATTTCCTTTAAATTTTTAAATAGAGTTTTTAAGGAAGGGATTTTAATTCTGGATAGAGACTCTGATCTCAGGACAACTTTGATAGAGAAAAATGCTATTAATTATCGGGAATGTGTTGGGATTTTAAAAGAAGCTGAAATATTATGAAAGTAGATAAGGATCGGATAGAAAATTACCTTCAGGATATAAAATCAAGGGCCAGTAGAAATAGAACATCTTATAAACACCTATTCAAAGGAGGATATTTTATCACAGAAATGGGTAATTAGAGGATTGAAATATTTATTAATTGAAATAGCTGAAATAATGGCAAATACATTAACTCATATTCTTGCCAGAGGAAGAGGAGAAAGTGTTACAGGATATGTTGAAACTATTGTAAAGGCGGGAGAAGTTGGTATAATTTCAAAAGCTCTTGCCAATAAACTTAAACCATTCTTTGACTTCCGAAATTCAATTGTACATAGATATTGGATAATTTCAGATGATAAACTTTTAACCTTGGTCAGAGACAATTATAAAGACTTTCATAGTTTTATAGAAGAGATTGAAACACATTTAAAAAAATAAGATATCAAATCTTTTGAAATCAGGATGGCTCCAATAAAAACACTATAAGAAGCGACACGGGTTTATTCTTTATGCATATGTGCTTATGAGAAATCATGTTCATTTGTTAATTGAGACTCCGAGTTCTCCTATTTCTAAGATTATGCAAGTTATCAACTTCACCTTCTGAAAAGAGATTTGTCTGTATTGTCGAGATTATCAAAACAGTCAGAGAGTGTGGATAATCGTAAAATTATAGAACAAATATTGAAAATATTATGTTAAATGCATATATGCAAGCCTGACACTATAAACTTCTGTTATAGTTTTATGGGAAAGGATGAATACCAAAATTTCTACTCACCTTTTATTTCTGTCTTCCTCTCTTTAATCGTAAATTCATTGGAGTAAATTGTTTTAGTGGTTAATTCTTTATCATATATATCAATATTACTACTAACTCTATATCTTCCCGCTGCCGCTTTTTCTATTCTTTCTGTCCGATTCACTCTATCACAGATGAGTACTGTTTGATTCCATTCAAAGACTCTCTTTTCTCCTGGTTCAAAAGAATGTTTATACCTACATTCTTTAAAACAAGAATTACCGCACCTCCATACTGGTTCCACTGGAATCCAAACTTCTGCCTTCTCTTCAAATCTTTCTATGGCACCAATACCAAAATTTTCTCCCCAAAATCTCTTGGATTCGAATTTCCAAGGGAAATGCAGCACCACTATATGATCTAAGCTATTAACTACAGTTATCTTTACAGCCTCTCTCTGCGTATACTCTGTTTTGTCCGTGGTAATGGTTACTTCTGGGTTTTCAGGATAAACCCGGCTACTCTCAATCCACCACCAGCCAACAAAAACAATCCCAACCATCAAAACCCCGATCAAGATCTTAATTTTTGAATCCATAATAGTTTTCCTCATAAGTTATTTTACAAGATTCTATTTATAAATCAATCGGCTCGCTCGCATTTTGCTTATCGTTATCGGTGTTTGTGAAGTCCGCCAAAGGCGGATTTGGGGAAGCGTAGCTTCCCATAAACACCGTGAGTCTGTCGAAAAACCCTTAAAATTCATTTGTTTCATATTCAATCATTTTTCAAAATTATATTCTAAGATTATTAAAAAAGTCAAAAAATAAATCAGTTTAAATGAAAAAGATAAACCTCTTTAAGTAAGTTTTTCGACAGACTCCGCTGTTATATGAAGTCGCCCCTTGTGCCCAGCAATGTCATATATTTAATTCATTTGATTCTTACCTAATAAAAAACTCAAACATGGTAGTCTGAGCCTCCTCCAATGCTATCAATCTTTCGACATTCCTTAGTTTAATTCCTAGCCTGCGAGTAATAGGCTCAAGTAGCTTAAAGATCTCTTCTTTTTTTACTAATATCTCTTGAGGCAAGGATTTAATATTTTCTACGAGTTTCATAAATTGCTCTGGAAGCTCAGACACACCTTCTGTAGATTCTGCTAAATGAAAGTTTAATATACGACCAGAATAGCGATCCACCCATAAAATTACATAAGGATAATAAGGTCTTTCTTCTTTTTCTTTTACTGCCTGGGGAAAATAAAAGAAATCAATCTCCCATGTTCCTTGACGCTGTGTGATTGTTCTATTGATTCTTTCCAATAGATTCATATCAAGAGGTTGAGCTGCAATTTCAGTTTTTTCTAAGGGACGTGGTTCTATCCATTCATCCCTCCAGCTTAAACCATCTTTTTTCTTCTCAGGCACTCGAACTAAATATTGATTCTCCTTAGGAAGAGTAAGCATCTCTGGATTATCTTTAAAGCGCAAAGAAACATCGATTGCTTGGTGTAAAGCCAATGTTAGAAATTTTGCCTCCTCACTAGTCAAATACCAAGGATGGTATCCTGGGCGATAACTCCTAAATAACGGCCATGAATTGCGTCCCCTGAATGTTAAACCAAGCGTCTTTATTGTTTGAAGATCTTTCTTCTGTAAAAATTTTCTATCTTCAAATGAAACCATCAGACATTTTTGAATATGAAAGACATCAGGAGAAGATGGAGGAATTTCTCCTGACTGAATTTTTAGATAACCTTTTAACCCTTCTGTACCTAAATAAACCGCTAAAGCGAAATGTTCCCCTGCTCTTCCCATTACACAACAATAACCAATTTCACCACTTATTGGATTTTGAACTCCGAATATATCTGAGTCCCACATCCAGTTCCAACACTCTGTTTTCTTAAATTCTATTGCTGTCTGATACAGATTTTTCCATTCTTGAGTAGATGGTGGTTTATTTTTCATTTTTAACCCCACATTATGTTTTTGCTATGTTGAAGGGCGATTTCATATAACGGCAGATTGTGTGAAAACTCTTTTAAATAATATATTATCCTGATATAATTTCCAAGA
>JBHIEE010000107.1:0-9401 GCA_046760445.1 Candidatus Aminicenantia bacterium | reverse complement strand
CCCAACTCTCATTTGTTATCTTTTCTAAAGAACCAGTAGTAAGATTCTTTAAATAAAGAACATCTTCTGCATTTTCTTCATTACTCATCATCCATACTACTTTATCTTTGTAGATATCTGGGTGATGGTAATGGTGATTCTCATCGTTACTCGCTAATTTAGTTGTTTCACCTTTTTCTATATCATAGTGGAAAACATCTCCATGATGGCTATAAACTACATTTTTTCCAGATATTTTTCCATCACCTTCTTTTATGTTAGGCGTATTCGTTATATTTAATGGTTCTGAATATGCTAAAGCATTTCCTGTTACGGTTAATAAATATAAACTACCAGCTGCCACTGCTCCTGCTTTTTGAACTTTTGAATTTTCTAAAATTCTTTTGAATCCATTACCAATCTTTCTAAAAATATTTTTTGTTTTTTTCCAATAAGATGTAGATATTGTATTCTCTTCAAAAATCCAATCAGGTAAATGAGAATAAGGCTCTGGTTTATTCATTGCAGAAGCATTCACAATCTCTTTCATATACTCTTCATCAGAAAAATTATCTGGTAAATTAAACATATGTGGTCTATGTCTCATAGCCTCTGGATTAAATAACCAACCTTCTTTATCCTTTTTTACTAAACCTAGTTTCTCCCAATATTTCATAACATTATCAGATTGATAATTTTTAAAAACAGAATCTGGATATTCAGAATTTGAAAGTATAGTAATATTTTCACTTATTTTACGTTTTAAATTTTCTATTACTTTTGGAGGAATATATTTTTCTTTAAGTTTCCTTCTAATATATTGTAAAACCTTTACAGAAGGAGTTTTCATTAAATCCTCTAGGTATGGAGGAGCTTCTCTAAATTCTGATTTGTAAAATGGCGTTTCTACAGGATAAAAATCTGTCTTAAAGGAAAAGGAAACACTATCATTTTTTATTGACCATGTGGATACATATTCTAAATCATTTAAAAGTTCATCTAAATAATCTGATTTTGGTAGTTCTGGATAGTCATGTCTAGCATCAATAAACCCCATAATCTTAATTTGAAAAGATAGGTATTTAAATATATTTAAAGCTTTTATTAAAGAATTTACATAATTTTATTATGTCATTTGAAACAGCAAAAAAATTTTTAATAAGTATAACAATTGTACTTATTCTTATTTTAACAATATTTATAATAGTTCAAAATTTGATTTTACCAAGAATAACCGGAGAAGGAGGTTTAAGTGCGCAAGAAGAATTTGTTCAATTATGCTTTGAATGGAGAAAAAATAATTGCAGCCCTGATTTATATGGTTCTATACCAGAATCTAATCCAGGAAGGTTACAAGAATTATGCGTGACTTTGTACCCTGATAATTCTGAAAATCGGTGTAACAAAATATGTAATAATAATTGTATATTATAGATGATATTATGAAAGGCGTAAGTAAAGTAATATGGATTTCAATTGCAATAATTTTAGGAGTTATTGTCTTAGCTTTAATTATAGCGCCACTATTAAGGGCCCAAGGAATTTTATCTGTATCTGTTAGTGAAACTGATTTGAGAAATTGTTGTAGTAATTTCCGTGCTAATGAGTATGTTCATGAAAAAACTATGTGTATAATTCCTGATGGTAAAACAGTTTCATTAACTAAGTTATGTATAAAGGTTCGTGGAAATCCAAATTGTGATCCTTGTAAGTGATTAAATGGCAATGATTAGAGATGTCCAAAGAATTACAATAGGTGTAATTCTATTAGTGATAGGAATTGCTACTCTTAATGCTATTTTTGCACAGCCAGATTGTGACGGAATGGCGGAACAAACAGCACAACAATTAGCAGCAGGAATAAATAAAGCAGTAGATTTACCACTATCAGAAAAAGAACCATCATTTTCTGATACAGAAAAATATGTTGCTGTACCAGTAAGATTTTGTCAATCCATGAACTCTGTTAGTGCATATACTGTAGCTTCTACAGGAGGTATGCCAAACTATCAAGTATTTTATGAAAAATTTCCAGAAGCACCTATTTGGAAACAATGGACAGAAAGTTATCCGTGGGCTGGAGGTTTATTTAATACTTTATATTTTTATTCTGCTTTGAGAGTAGGACCAAAAGTAGTAAAATTAATGTATTATCAGTTCATACCAGTTGAAATTGCTATAAAAATTGGTAAGAAAAAAATCAAAATGTCAACTACAATTTTTAGAAAAGTGAAAGAGGAATCATCTATAGTTAATAAAGCATTAGCTGATTCAAGGCCTAAGGGAAAATTAGGAAGGTATGTTGAATGGTTAAATTCTAGAGGATATGTTACCCTTGAACAGCAGATGAAATTAGATAAAATTATTAAAAATAAATTTTTAAGTTCTGGTGCTAAGATTGAAAGAGATGCATTAACACATAGTATAATATCAAGAAAAATAAGGGGATTATCAAAAAAACTAGAAGTTATAAGTAAAGATGGTAAGATATTACCAAATATTAGAAAACGTTCTATTATAAGAAAAATGAGATTTTATTATGACATGCTTCCAAAGGATTTGCAAAAAGAACTTTCCAAGGAAGTAGTAGTACCACCTGTCAAGTGGACAAGTTTTAAAACTTGGAGAGATAGGATTACTGTTTGGTGGACTCGTAGTGAATATTTCCCAGAACTTCCTAGAAATAGATTATTAAAATGGTCCCATAATTTGAAAACAAAGTATAAAACATTTAGAAAGGGTTTATCTAAATATATTAAAATAGATTCTGATAATGCTAGAGATTTGATGAGGAGACAATTTGATGATATGAGATTATATTATGATAAATATGAAAAAGTTACAGGAACAACAAATGCAAGAAAAGCATTGAGGAGAATAAAGAGTTTAGAGAAAATGTTTGTAGAAAATGATTTAATACTAGTTGTTGACCCAAATTCTGAACTAGGCAAGATAACTAGATTAAGTCAAGTTCTTGATAGTGATATCATGTTATATACAACAAAATACCAAACAAACTTAGATTTCTTTAGTCCAAGTGAATTTCTTTCTGATAGAGCAGCTAAGTGGGATAAATTACCTATAGATGTTAGAAACAGTTGGATAGATTATTTGGAAATAACTTCTGGATTTGACTTAAGTAAAGACCCAAATTTACCAAGAAAATTATGGCAAACAGCACATGGTGGTTATTGGAATTCTTTTGGTATGGGTGGAGGAAGAAAGGGTATGAAAGGTGCTCAATTTGCTTTACTTGAAAGATATATTAAAACAACTCTAAGAAAAGGTGGTGAAGAAGCAGATAGATTTATAGATACAATGGCAGGAACAATAAAGACTGGAAAAGTAGCACCTAGGATCACGAGATTTTTACTTGTTGATAACGCTAGATATGGAGGTGCGCCAATGGGTATGATAAATTATCCTTATTCGTTTGGTGGTGGTGTTACTAGAGATGCACAAGCAAGGCTTACTGAAAATGTAAAAGTAGACCCAACAAATTCTTTGATTCTTGTAAAAAATGTTCAAGTTAAAGATGTTATAAAGCTTGATTCTAAGGTTTCAAATTTGGGTGTTAGAATATGGAGACCAGATCCAGGTGTGAATAGAATTCCAATCTGGATACAAACAGGAATGTTCAGAGCATTAGGTCCAGACCCAAATCCTAGATTTTACACTGTAAGTCCATGTTTTGGAGTAGCAAAGATTTGGAGAGATTCTGATGACATATTTATTTCTATAACAGAAGATGAAGGAAAATGTAAAATTGGTGAAGAAGATTGTGCATTCAGAAGTTATTGTTATGCTGATAACGACAGATTATGGGGACCTGGTTGGGAAACTGGTAATAATGATATGTGGGTAGAATTTGGAGAAGCTGGAGCAGCATTTGCAGCAGTTTATGTTCCATGTTTGTTAACAGGAGCAGAACAAGGTTGTAGAATAGCAGGATCATTAGCAGCGCAAGGTGTTATAATAGGTCTTTCTACTGCACACTCTACTGAGCACCATTGTGATGACGAAGGTAACTTAGCCCAATGGAGCTATTGGCAATATTATAAAGCATCTGATATTTGTGATTTATTTGGGACCTTTGGAGTTCCTGGAAGTAAAGCTGCAAAGCCTGGAAGTTTAGGAGCTAAATATGCTAAATTAGCATCAAAATTAAAAAAGACAAAGGGGGCTGAATTCGCAAAAAAAGTAAGTGTTTCAAAGGCATTTCCTAGATTATCCAGATATGGTGGTAAATTTATTAAAGGGGGTTTAATGGTAGACATTTGCATGGCACCATATAGTTTAGGAGAGATAGCTTCTTCATGGACCAACATAGGTCCTGTAAAATATGGTTTGAATCACACTCAAATAAGAGAAAATCAAGGTAGGTGTATCTGGGGTGTAACAGAATGAAGGGTTCTCCAGTAACAACAATCTTAATGTTAGCTGCTGGTTTATTGATATTAGTTATTATTGTATCAACAGCATTTGGAAAAGGAGTTGTAGTAAATTTTTTAAATTATTTTGTAAGAATGAGTCCTGAATTTTTATCAGAGGATATAGCAACATTTCTAACAGTAACAGCATATACGCCTGGTAATATAACAGCAGGAATACAAATTGAAGAAGAACGTAATTTTGAACTTACAGAAAATAAAGTAACTGTTGAAGATCCTTTAAGAGGAAAAAATACAACACCAATTGCACATCCAAATTATGTTAAAATAATTCCAAATTCAATAAAAATTGGAGCAGGTAAAATTCTTTACATAGAAAAAATAAATGATGACATAACCATAATAGGTGTTTCAGAATGAAGGGAATAGGTCAAATGCTTTCTTATTTTATAAAAATAATGGAAATAGCTTTTATAATAATGGCTATTGTTGTTGTTTATTTTAGAATAGCAGATTATGAATTAAATACACAAGCTCTTAGAGAGAAAAGAGAATTAAGACTTATTGGTGATTCTGTTCTTTCATGCATAGATCTTACAGAAATAACTAGTGATGGAAATCCTGTAAAGGGTTTGTTTAATAAAGAAAAAATAATAATTGCAGAAGGAAACAATCCGAGTTTTCCTTCGTGTTTAAATTATCCCAAGAATATCCTTTTAGAAATAATTGATGGTTCTGATATTTATCAAGTTGGTGATACAAATATAGACAAGAGTCTTAACTCAAGTATGCCAATAGCTTTGAAAGATGATAATGGGGAAGTTAGTTCAACAACAATGACATTATATGTGAGTTAAATGAAAGGTGATATATCTTTACTAGGAGAATTAATTGCATTTTTATTTTTAGTAATAATGGGATACATATTAAGTGGGACTATAATTATGATTGATCAAATGTATGGTTTTGTTGAAATTTTACCTGGTGGTGAACTAAGTTATAGTTTAACTGTCAAGAGTGTAGGATTACCAATAACACATGAAGATGCCTTGATATCATTTTTAGAATCTACTTACACTTCAAACTCTGGAAAAATTATACCAATAAAAAGGTTAATAACAGCTGCTTTAGTTCAAGATAATAATGAAGTTGTTATTGATGGTGAAATTATAGATGTAGGAAGTGCTGTAAGAACTACTCTGGGAAGTTGGGAAGGAGAGCATAGTTATTTGTTAAGAATTAAAACTCCAGAAAAAAACATAGAATTGGTTTGGGATGATCCTGATTTAGAAAGTTTTAAAGGAACAGAAAAAATTTTAAGGATTCAAAAAATCTCAACCAAAATAATATCTCCTTTTAATGAGGGAGAATTAGAATTATATGTGAGTTAGTATGAAGGGAATTGCAATACCAATCGGAGGAATAATAATGGTATCAATATCAATAGTAGCACTTTATTTATTAAGTTTTGCAAGTTGGAGTGAAACAACTTATGTTACCTATAGAGGAGAGCTTTTAATGTCTGCTTCACATGAAGTAGAGCTAATAAGAAAAATGGTTGATCAAGGAGTTTATTATATATCTCAAAGAGCTGCATATGGGTTAGGAAATGAAGAAAGGGTTTGGACAAGTGCTTCAGAAATAAAACAAGAATTGAAAAGAAAAATAGAACATATGCTACCTTCTGGAGAAAATGAAGGAAGTTATCCTGAAAGAGAAATAAAATGGATTGAAAAAGATATAGAAATAACATTTCCTTCAGAATGTAATACTAATCATTTTCATGTTGGTGGATTTGAAAAATTTACTTTAACAGATAATAAAATTAATACAAAAATAACATCAACTGTTCCATTTAATCAGTGTATTGATTCTAGTTTTTTTGAATTAGTTTCTACAGCTGAAGAAATAGTTGATAACACAGAATATACTTGGAGTGAAACAGACTTGGAAAATAAATATGGTTATAAATTTGAAAAAGTAGGTAATGTCATAGAAATAATAGATGATACTTGTGAAAATCAAAATATAAAATATTGCTTAGTACCATTAAGAGATGGGAATTTTGATAATTTAAGATTTAAGTTTACTGTTTAGAAACAGAATAAATATAAATAAAGGAATGAAATTATAATTTGTGATTTAATTGAAAAAGGGAGTTAGTTTATCAATTCATACATTAGTTATCATAGTTCTAGCAATATTAGTTTTAGTTGCTATTTTAGCTCTCTTTCCAAGTATTTGGCAACCAGCTGTTAGTTCAATAAATTTAGAGGCAACTAAAAATTCTGCTTGTCAAAGATTTATCTCAGCTGATTGTGAAAATGCTGACTCAATATCTTTCGATACTGTACAGTGTAATACGCATAGTGCTAGCAATTTACAAGAATTAGCTGCCAATTGTTATGGTGAGATAACACCTGAAGAGCTTTGTAATTGTGAATAGCAAACCTTTATATTAAAGAATTACAATAAAAATTAGAGGAGATTCAATGAAAGGAGTTGAGTTACCAATAAATGTCTTAGTTATAGTAGCTATTGCAATTATAGTGTTATTGGGCTTAGTTGCCTTGTACTTCATCGGATTCCCTCCATTTACTGAAATTATTGGTTTGCAATCAATAAAGAATGTTGCTTGTGGAGAATTAAACAAAGCAGGAGCATGCACTGCTAATAGTTGGGAAATAACAGTGAATTATGATGCTAATAAAGATGATGAAGTAGACCCTAAAGCTGATACAAATAATCCATGGAATGCTTTGAATAGTGATGACACAAAAATCGGGGGGCAAGGTAATGATAATCTAGCAGCATTATGTTACTATCATTATAACGTAGAAGATGAAGCAGGTTGTAAAAGACTTTGCGCTTGTCCAGGTTACTAATAAAACGGAGGTGTAGTTATGGCAGAAGCAGAGAGCAATGTAGTATTCGTTGGTAAAAAACCAGCAATGAGCTATGTTCTTGCATGTGTAACACAATTTAATGATGGGAAATCAGATGTTATATTAAGAGCAAGAGGTCGTGCAATTTCCCATGCAGTTGACGTAGCAGAAATTGTAAGAAATAAATTTGTGACAGACACTGAAATTAAAGATGTTAACATAGGAACAGAAGAGGTTGAGACTGAAGGCGGAGAAAAACTGAATGTTTCTTCTATTGAAATTATATTAGGAAAAAAGGTTTAATTTCCCTCTTTTTCTTTTTTATAAGCGAAAAGCTTAAATTATATTCAAATAAACAAATTCATACGGGCCAGTAGATCAATGGAAGATCGCCACCCTTGCAAGGTGGAGGTTATGGGTTCGAGTCCCATCTGGTCCACTATTCTTTAAATAATTCTTCTATTTTAATGTCAAAAACCCTTGCTATTTTCATTGCTAATTCTAAAGAAGGATTGATTTTTCCTTTTTCAATAGCATTAATGGTTTGTCTTGTAACCCCAACTCTTTTTGCTAATTGTTTTTGAGTTAAATCATGCATAACCCTATAAATTCTTATTCTGTTTTCCATTGAATCACGTAAAATATTCTTTACTTTATGTAATTAATTCTTACACATAAAATATTTTCCATTATGTAAAATATATTTTACAAGAATTAGATGTAGTAAAAATGCTTTAGTGCTTAATAATTAAGGAGGTGATCCAGCCGCACCTTCCAGTACGGCTACCTTGTTATGACTTAGCCCCACTCGCAAACCCCTGGCTCGATTTTGTTAAAGCAAAACCTCACCAAGAGTTTACTCGCATGGCTTGACAGGCGGTGTGTGCAAAGAGCAGGGACGTATTCAGCGAACGATTATGACGTTCGCTTACTAGGGATTTCAGCTTCATGAGGGTGAGTTACAACCCTCAATCCGAACTAAGGCTAGGTTTAGGCGATTAGCTTCACCTTTCGGTGTTGCAGCGCATTGTCCTAACCATTGTAGGCCGCGTGTAGCCGAAGGTATTCGGGCCATACTGACCTACCGTTGCCCACTCCTTCCTCTGGTTTATCACCAGCGGTTCTACCATAGTGCCTGCACTCGTGAAAGCGCAGTAGCAAATGGTAGTGTGGGTCTCGCTCGTTAACCGACTTAACGGCACGCCTCAAGGTACGAGCTGACGATGGCCATGCAACTCCTCTCAGCTTGTCTGGTAAGCCCTTTAGACTGACCTTCATTCTGCTGTCAACCTTCGTGAGATTTCCGGCGTTGAATCCAATTGAACCGCAGCCTCCACCCCTTGTGTGCTCCCCCGCCAATTCCCTTAAGTTTCAGCCTTGCGGCCGTACTCCCCAGGTGGCCTGTTTAACATCTACACTCCGACACTGCATACCCTCGTAAGGCATGCAACATCAAACAGGCATCGTTTACAGCGTGGACTACACGGGTATCTAATCCGCTTTGCTCCCCACGCTTTCATCCCTCACCGTCGGACCCGTTCTAGCTAGACGCCTTCGCCACCGGCGGTCCTCCATGGATTAAAGGATTTAACCCCTACCCATGGAATACCTCTAGCCTCTCCCGGTCCCAAGCTTAATAGTATCCCCAGCACGTTTGACAGTTAGCTGCCAAATTTCACCAGGGACTTGTTAAGCCGGCTACGGATGCTTTAGACCCAATAAACGAGATCACTATTTGTGGCGCAGGTATTACCGCGGCGGCTGGCACCTGTCTTACCCACCACTTATTCCTCTTGCTTTTTAGGCAAGAGAAAAGACTATGCATTGCATAGTCACTCAGGGTTCCCTTCTCACACGCTAATGCATTGGAAAGTTTTCGCGCCTGCTGCGTCCCGTAGGACCTGCCTTCATGTCTCAGAAGGCATCTCGAGGCTCCCACTCTCATGGCCCCTACCCGTTATAGGTTTGTGAGTACTTTATACTCACAACAGCCTGATAGGTCGCAGCCCTATCCTTAGGCGCCGGAGCTTTCAGTTTTGGAACATTCCAGTATCCAAAACCTATGGAGTATTAGCCTCAGTTTCCCGAGATTATTCCCCACCTAAGGGCAGGTTAACTACGTGTTACTCAGCAGTGCGGCGAGGGC
>JBHIEE010000106.1:0-9424 GCA_046760445.1 Candidatus Aminicenantia bacterium | reverse complement strand
TTTACTCTTTACTCCTTACTCTTCACGATTTAATGTTTTTGTAATTTGGAATTTTTATATATCTTCTCTTTGTTAGGATCATTTGAAAACCCTCTATAATTATAATGGGACATCTTTTAATAACCAATTAACCGCTTCCAGAAGATTCTCTGCCACATAAAAAGATTCAACCTTTCTTTCTTTTAGTTTCTGAAGAGAAACTTTCCCATACCCAGTTAGAACCAAAATAGCTTTTGCGCCAATGTTTTGTCCGAAAACAATATCTTCAACTTTATCCCCGATCATATAAGAGCGGCTGAGATCAATATTAAACTTTTTAGCAGCCTGTAAAGCCATGCCTGGAAGGGGTTTTCTGCAGGTACATTCTTGATTAGATTTTTCTGGATTGTAGTAATGAGGGCAATAATATATTGCATCAAAAAATGCTTTTTTTTGAAAGAAAACTTCTTTCATTTTCTGATGAATGTCTTTAAGGTTTTCTTCGGTTAATAAGCCCCGACCAATTCCTGATTGATTGGTGATAACGATGGCTAATAAACCCGCCTGGTTAATTTTCCTAATTGCTTCAAAACTAAAAGGAAATATTTTTATTTGTTCAAAGTTAGAAGGATATCCCACATCCTCATTTATTGTTCCATCTCGGTCTAAAAATACTGCAATTTTTTTCATTGGATAAGTTTCTTGCACGCTTCAAAGACTTCTTCAACCTGAATAGCTTTCATACATTGATGATCAGTAGGACATTCTCGATATTGACAAGGTCCACAGGGAGGAGCTTTGTAAATAACTACTGACGGAGGATGAAAGGGAGCAGTCTTATGAGGATTAGTTGGCCCAAAAATAGCCGCCACAGGAATACCTAAGGCATTGGCAATATGCATCGGCCCAGAATCATTAGTGAGGAATAAATCACATTTATCAATTAGAGCAATTAATTGGCGAAGAGAAGTTTGTCCTGTGAATATATAAGGGGAAAAAGACATTTTAGAAGATATTTCCTCAGCCAGGGAAATTTCTTCTTTAGTGCCGAAAATTATCACAGTTGCTCCTAACTTCCTCTGGAATTCACTGGCTAATGAGGCATACTTTTCTGTTATCCATCTTTTAGCCGGCCCATAAAAAGACCCAGGATGAATTCCAATTATTGGACCCTGAGAAGAAATGTTAAGAGATTTTAGTTTATTTTCAGCCCAACCTTTTTCTGTAGAAGTAAGTTTTAAGAATATTTTCGGCTCAATTACTTTTAACCCAAGGCTTTTAATAAGATCTAAATAGTACACTACTTGATGCTTAACCTTATCTGACTTTTTAATAGAAACTGCTCTTGATAAAAGAAACTGTCGTCCGTCTCGAGCATAACCCCATCTCTGAGGAATTCTGGCTAAATAAAACAAAAATGCAGAAGCGAAAGAATTCGGCAAAAGAAAACCTACATCAAATTGCATCCTTCTGATTTTCTTGGCCGAATTAAGCATTATCCGAAAAGAAGTTATATTAGGAAGAGGAACAATTCCAGTAATATAATCTAAATTATAAAATATTTCCTTTACCCAATTTTGGGCAGCAATCCATATTTCAGCTCGGGGAAAATTCTCCTTAATACTCTGCAAAGCAGGAAGACACATGATTGCGTCTCCTACCCAGTTAGGAGAACGAACTATGATTTTCATAATGATAATTTTATTAAGTTAATCTTAAATTGTCAAAATTTTATAAAAAATCATTTATATAGGAAGGGGCCCCGCTTAATAACGGGGCCTTGGGTAATAAGGTGGGTATATGTTTAATCAGCAAAAGGGGGGTGATGACTATTTTGAGAGGAGGGGGTGGTTTTTTCCTTGCTTGGGGAATGATCAGATGACTTTGCTTTATTAGAATAATCTGTCAGATACCACCCGCTTCCTTTAAATTGCAACATCGGTGGAGAAAGAATCTTTACTATTTTTCCCGAACATTTAATGCACTTTTGCAAAGGAGCGCGATTATGATTTTGAAGAACTTCGAATTTGTGACCGCATTTCGTGCATCGATACTCATATATTGGCATCTTCTTTTCCTCGAAACAAACAATTATATCAGAAAAAAACCAAAAGTCAATACCAAAAAATTACTAGATTTCCAAATTCTTATATTAAAAAAAGAAGAGAATGGAATAATCACTCATGCCAAATTTAAAACTTTTGGCTGCGGAGCAGCCATTACCTCAAGCAGTATAGCCACTCAAATGATAAAAGGAAAATCCGTTGAAGAGGCAACAAAATTAATTAATCAAGCTGTTGTTGAGGCTTTAAGAGGATTACCTCCTGTCAAGATCGAGCCTTTTCAACTTTGAAAACGCTCAAGAAAAAAAGGGGTAATTCCGGTTTTAATACTCCTCTTCATTTTCTTGAAAATTAGGTATTTTAGCTTTTAAACGTTCTCCGCCAAAATAGTAACCCAATATGAAAGCTGAACCAAAAACAAATATCGTTAATAAACCCTTTAAGAACTCTTTCATTCTGACCTCACATTATTATTTTTGCTGAAAAGTATATAAAAGTCAACCTCTTACCTTTTCCAAGAAAGTTTTAAAATAAAAGATTAAAATCCACATGCTTTCCCAGCTCTTCTTGGATCAGCAAAACCAATCACTTGTCCATCATCTTTAAACAAAATACCGTGAGTATTTCCAATGAAAGTCCGATATTTGATTTTATGTCCCATTTTAATTAATTGCTGGTAAACTTTATTTCCCCACCGTCCTTTTTCAGCCTGAATGGCATCTGGTAGCCACTGATGATGCATTCGGGGAGCAGTGATCGCTTCCCCTAAATCCATCTGAAAATCTATAATATTTATAATAACCTGTAAAACAGTATTAATAATAGTTGACCCACCTGGTGAGCCAATAACTAAAAATGGCCTTCCATTCTTTAAAACAATTGTTGGAGTCATTGAACTAAGCATTCTTTTTCCTGGAGCAATAGAGTTCACTTGATTCCCTACCAACCCATATATATTCGGATAGCCTGGTTTAAGACTAAAATCATCCATTTCATTATTAAGCAAAAATCCTGTCCCGGGAATAGTTACTCCACAACCAAAAAACCCATTAATAGTATATGCATTAGACACTACATTACCTTCTTTATCAGCTATAGAATAATGAGTTGTTTCCGAGTGTTCAAAATGATAAGGATCAATCTTGGAAATCTCCTGGCTCGGTTGAGTGAAAGTCAAATTAATTGTTTTTACTAATTCTTCAGCATACTTTTTAGAAATTAAACCCTTCTTTGGCATATCAATAAAATCTGGGTCGCCCAGATATTTTGCTCGATCAGCGTAGGCTCTTTTCATTGCCTCAACTATAATATGAATAGTTTTAGGGCTCCTCCAGCCCCATTTCTTCAAAGGAAATTTCTCTAAGATATTAAGCATTTCTATCAAGACAATCCCTCCTGAGCTTGGAGGAGAAGAGGAAATTATTTGATAATCTCGATATCTACCTATTATGGGCTCTCTTAATACTGCCTGATAACTAGCTAAATCCTTTTTGGTTATTAATCCTCCATTCTGTTTCATGTCTTTTTCGATTAACTCAGCAATCTCTCCCTGATAAAACCCCTTTTTGCCTTTCTCAGCGATTAATTTTAAAGTGTAAGCTAAATCCTTCTGAACTAAAATATCTCCTGTTTTGTAAAGATACCCGTTATTCAAAAAAATTCTTTTGGATTCTGGAAATTGGCTGAGGAGGTCCTCGGCTCTGGCCAAATCCTGCGCCAAGCGAAAGTTTATTCTAAATCCTTTCTCTGCTAACTCTATCACTGGTTTAAGAATTCTATCCAGACTCATAGTGCCGTATTTTTCTAAAGCTAAAATTAATCCAGCCACTGTGCCTGGAACACCTGCTGCCTTATAACCTAGCAGGCTTAAATCAGGTATAACCTCTCCCTTATCGTCTAAATACATATCTCGGTACGCAGCTAAGGGAGCTCTCTCCCGATAATCTATCATTACTGCTTCTCCATTTTTCAATCTGATTATCATAAATCCTCCGCCGCCGAGATTACCTGCCTGGGGATAAGCAACAGCCAAGGCAAAGCCAACCGCTACAGCAGCGTCGATTGCATTTCCTCCTTGCTTTAAGATATCCACTCCAATAGAAGAAGCTATCTCAGAATCAGAAACAACTACTCCATTTTCATAACCAAAAATTAATGAAGTGAGTACTGAAATGAAGATAAGAATTGAAATTAAATACTTCACTTTCTCCTTCCCTCTTATATTAGAGTATTGTTAAACTTAACCACAGAGGCCACATACTTTAATAAATCACAAATCCCACGCACCAAATACCAAACAATATCCAATGACCAAATACCAAATGACCATCCCGAGCACTCGGGATGAATTTTGAACATTGGAATTTGGTCCCGAGTATTCGGGATGGGATTTGTAATTTGGAATTTCTCATTCGTCTGTGTTCTCTGTGGTTTTCATATTTTTTCATGTTATTTCTGACACTATTATATTAGACAATAATTGATTTAAAAGGAAGTTTATTTTATAATTTTTCTACAAATTTTTAAGGAGTAAAAAATGAAAAAGTTAGTAGCTTTAACTATTTTAAGTTTATGTATTCTTCCTTTCTCCTTAGCTCAAAAGGTGAGAAAGCCTGTGTGGAGTGGTCAATTTTATCCTGGAGAGAAAAAAATACTTTCTCAAATGATAGATGAATTTCTAGAACAAGCCCAAGTTCCTGAAATAAAAGGAGAAATTAAGGCATTAATCGTTCCTCACGCGGGCTACATTTATTCTGGTAAAATAGCAGCTCACAGCTATAGATTGGTCAAAGGGAAAAATTATGAAACAGTGATTATTATTGGTCCTTCTCATCACTATGGCTTTAATGGTTATTCAATCTATCCCTCGGGATATTATCAGACCCCCTTAGGTTTAGTAAAAATTGACGAAATCTTAGCTCAGGAAATTATTAAAAATTCACCTTTTAAGTACATTCCTAAAGCTCACAATAAAGAGCACTCTATTGAGGTTCAAATCCCGTTCATCCAAAAAGTCCTATCTAAGGCAAAAATTGTGCCCATTGTGATGGGATATCAAACAAAAAAAACTATTACTACTTTAGCTCAGGTTTTGGCTGAGACGATAAAAGGAAAAAATGTATTGTTGGTGGCCAGTAATGATATGTCTCACTATTTCTCAAAGAGAAAAGCTAATAAAATTGATAAAAATACAATTTCTCTAATAAAAGCCTTTAATACTAAGAAACTTATAACAAAAATAGAAAGAAGAGAAAATATAATGTGCGGCGGAGGTCCTGTAGTATCCGCCATGCTCACTGCTCACTCCTTAGGAGAAACTGAGGTAGAAATACTCAAGTATGGAGATTCTTCTGAAACGGGTGGCCCAAAAGACCGGGTAGTAGGTTATCTGTCAGCTGCTATTTTCCTGCCTTTAAAAGAAGAAACTTTCACTTTATCCCAAGAAGAAAAGAAAGAATTGTTAAAAATTGCTCGCCAGACAATTGAAAAATTTATTTTAGAAAAAGAAATTCCTCAATTTAAAATCAATCATAAAAATTTATTAGAGAAAAGAGCAGCTTTTGTCACTATCAAGGAAAGAGGAATGCTCAGGGGATGCATTGGCTTTACTGAACCTATATTACCTCTTTATCAAACAGTAATTCAATCAGCAATTCTGGCTGCTACTCGAGATCTTCGATTCCCGCCCCTTTCTTCCGAGGAAATTAACCACATTGAGCTTGAAATTTCCGTCCTGACTCCTTTAAAAAAAATAACAAATCCTAACCAAATAATAGTTGGTAAGCACGGACTGGTTGTCTCTAAACAGGGAAAAAAAGGACTTCTTCTTCCCCAAGTGCCTGTAGAAAACAACTGGGGCAGGAATGAATTCTTGAATCAGATCTGCTTTAAAGCTGGACTTCCTCGAAATTGCTGGAGGGAAAATGCCCTCCTATATACATTTGAAGCAATAGTTTTTGACGAAAGTTTAATCAAAGAATGAGATTTTCCTTGTATCTTTTATTAAAACCCCAAAATTCTCAGCTTAAACCATTCTAAAATTAAGTAAATTCCTAAAAATTATTTTATTAAATTGATAGTTAAATTTATTTTCATAAATTTTTTATATTGACAATTTCATTTATTTTCTTTATATTAAAATAAATATTTTTGTCAATAAGCGACAGATAGGAGGGAGTTAATGGGCATTAAAGAGAGAAGGGAAAGAGAAAAAGAAATGAGAAAAAAACAAATTCTTAAGGCTGGAATAAAAGTTTTCGTCCAAAAAGGGCTTGAAGGGGCAACTATCCAAGATGTCGCCCGTGAGGCAGAGCTGGGCAGGGCAACTATCTACTATTATTATCCATCTAAAAAGGTTATCTTAAGAGAAATTCTTATTAGAGGAATCAACAATTTTTTTGAGGAATTAACCAAAGACTTAGAGAAAGCCAAAAACGAAATTGATATGGTGGAGAAAATAATATTCCATTTTATTGAATTTTTCAAAAAGGAAGCTCTTTTTATCCGCGTTTATTATTTAACTTTTGCTACTGGTCGAAGTTCTTGGGTAAAAGATCTTCTAAAAGACTTTTTAGCTGTTCACACTGATTGGCTTGAAAAAATTGAAAAGATGATCGCTCAGAAAGCTAACAAAATCTCAGCGCGGAAAATAATTCTTATTGTCTCTACCTTTTCTCATGGCCTTGGGTTTTACTTCCTTTCAGTAAAAAATACAGATTTGCTTTACGATATAGCCAATGAATTTTTTAAGATTTATAAAAAGAGCATTGTCAAGACAAGAAAATCGACCTCCTAACTCCATTTTTAAGAAGCTTTGATTTCTTTATTAAAAATAAAAGTGTCCAATTTAATTTTGAGCCAATTGGCTACTAGGAAACTTCAGCTTTGTTGTTAAATCTTGAAATAAAATAATTGTATTTTTAAACTCAGGTTGGCAATTTTTAACAGAGTGGATTAAAATATAAAAAATGAGATTAAAAGGATTAATTTTTGACTTGGATGGAACAATTATCAATTCTTATTCAATGACTCTTGAATACTTGGGTTATGTCTTAAAAAAATATGGGAATATAGAGCTATCCCCGGAAGAAATCAGCCAATTATTTGGTCCGTCGGAGAAAATGATTTTCCAAAAATTAATTAATCCAGAGGAGGTGGAGGCCTGCTATCAGGAATATTTTAATCTCTTTGCCGACCATATAGAAAAAATTAATCTTTTCGATGGCTTCCCTGAAATTCTTAATTTTTTACATTATGACCAGAAAAAATTAGCCATTTTCACTGGTCGTGGTCGAGAATTAACCAAATTTATTTTAGAAAAAAAACAAATTATTGACTACTTCGAGACAATAGTCACCAGCGAAGCCGTACCAAATTATAAGCCTAAACCAGATGGAGTTTTAAAAACTTGTTCCCTTTTGAATATTCCTCCTTCGAAAGTGTTACACATTGGTGATTCCTCCCTGGGTATTCTATCTGGAAAAAATGCTGGCGCAGTAACTGGAGCTGCTCTTTGGGGAACATTGAATCGTCAGAAATTAATTGAAACTGACCCCGACTATCTTTTCCCCCATCCTGAGGAAATAAAGAAGGTAATATGAAAAAAATTAAGATCTTGCCTGAAGAATTGTCTAGAAAAATTGCTGCTGGAGAGGTAATTGAACGTCCCTTCTCAGTGGTCAAAGAATTGGTAGAAAACTCAATCGATGCTCGAGCGACAAAAATTGATGTCGAATTAATTTCAGGGGGAAAAAAATTAATCAGGGTAATTGATGATGGAGAAGGAATGTCAAAGGATGACGCTCAATTAGCTTTCCAGAGACACTCCACCAGTAAAATCTCAAGCGAAAATGATCTTTTGAGAATCCAGACCCTTGGTTTTCGTGGAGAAGCGTTACCCAGCATTGCTGCTGTTTCCAGAGTAATTCTTAAAACCCGAACAAAAGAGGATCTTTCAGGCTGTTACCTTGAAATTACAGGAGAAGGCGAATATAAAATTTCAGAAATAGCTCATCCCACAGGGACTTCAGTTGAAGTAAGAGATTTATTTTATAATCTTCCTGTCCGGAAAAAATTCATGAAAAGCGTCCAGGCTGAACTGAGCTTAATCATTAGATACTTAACTCAACTGGCTTTAAGTCATCATTTTCTCCAGTTCTCTCTTTCCCATCAGGGTCGCTTAATTTTTTCTTATCTTCGGGTTAACAATTTAAGAGAAAGAATATTTCAGATTTATGGTCGTTCATTTCTTGATCAACTTTTTGAAATCAATTTTCAACAGGAAGATTTTCAACTGAATGGATTTTTCTCTCGCCCCCCTTATGGGCGACCAAATAAAGCCTGGCAATTATTTTTTATCAACCAGAGACCAATAAAAGATAAAATTCTCTCTTCAGCTTTAAATCAAGCATATTTTCCTCTTCTGGAGAAAGATGTTTTCCCCGCTGCTTTTCTTTTCTTAAATCTACCTTATCAAGATGTTGATGTTAATGTTCATCCCACCAAAGCAGAAGTAAGATTCTATCAACCTCAGAAAATATTCAACCAGATTTATCAGGCTTTAATTGACCGACTAAACCAGGAAACCGAAATCAAAGAAATTTGGCCTGGACAGGAATTAGACCGAGAAAAAAGCTTCAAAATAATGGAGAGTCCTCCTCCCTATCAACCAGGAGAATTAGTTCGGGAAAAAATTTTCTGGAAAGATTTATTTTCTCCTCCAACGGCAAAAGAAGAAGAAAGATATCCTAAGGTTCTGGGCCAGTATTTAGAAAGCTATATTTTGGTTGAAGATAAAGAGGGCCTACTCATTATAGACCAGCATAATGCTCAGGAAAGAATTCTTTATGAGAAATATAAAAAGAAAATTGAAAATAAAGATTGGCCTGTTCAGGAAGCTCTTTTTCCTATTCTTCTCGAACTGACTCCTTCACAGCAACTGAGTTTAGAAGAAAAGAAAAACATGCTTGAGACATTAGGATTCAAACTTGAACCAATGGGTGGCAATACCTTTTCTTTAAGAGGATTCCCAGAAATCTTATCTTCTTCGCAAGCAGAAAATGTTTTTTTAGCTCTATTGGAAGAAGAAAATAGCAAAAAATTGGACAATTTATTAGATTCTCTGATTGCCACGCTAGCCTGTAAGACAGCGATTAAAATAAATCATCCTTTGACCTTCGAAAAAATGGAATATTTAGTAGATGAGCTATTTAAAACCTCCAACCCGTCTTTCTGCCCTCATCAGCGCCCAATTATGGTCAGAATCACTCAAAAAGAAATTGAAAAAAGTCTTGGTCGAAGTTAAAATATAAAATCCCAAATCACAAATCCCGCAAAGGGACTTTTCGTCCTAAATTACAAAAACATTAAATCGTAAAGAGTAA
>JBHIEE010000105.1:0-9591 GCA_046760445.1 Candidatus Aminicenantia bacterium | reverse complement strand
CTTAGTTTCAATTAATCTTTATAAGATATGATCCTCCTCTCTATTATTATTACTCATTATAAAACCCCAGAACTTCTTAAGCAGTGTATTAAGGCAATCAAAAAGAATATTCAAAATATTAATTGCCAGATTATAGTTACTGATAGTCAAGCCACTCCAGAAAACCAAAAAATAATTAAAAATTTATTTCCTGGGATTATTTATTTATTTTTTAAAAAAAATGTTGGCTTTAGCCAATTAGTTAATCAGGGGATAAAAAGAGCTCAAGGTAAATATCTTCTAATTATTAATGCCGATACTATAATCGACGAGAAAGAAACTATTAAAGAAATGATTAAGTGCTTTGAAAAACATCCTGAGATTGGGCTGTTGGGCCCGAGACTCTTGAATTTGGATGGAACATGGCAACAATCTTGTTTTAGATTCTATAGTCTGATTACTGTTCTCTGTCGGCGAACTTTTTTAGGAAAACTACCTTGGGGGAAAAATTTTTTAAATCATTTTTTAATGAAAGATGCTCTCGATAAAGAAACCTCTAAAAACAAAAATCCCATTCCAGTTGATTGGCTAATGGGTTCTGTTCTTTTTACTAAACGCACTGCCTTAAAGAAAGTTGGGCTTTTGGACGAAAGATTCTTTATGTATTTTGAAGATGTCGACTGGTCTCGTCGTTTTTGGGAAGCTGGCTTTAAAGTTGTCTATTTCCCAAAAGTTTATGTCTACCACCATTATCTTAGAGCCAGCAAAAAAAGAGGCGGAATTCTGGATTTATTTTCTTCTAAATACACCCAGATCCATCTTTTGAGTGCTCTTAAGTATTTCCTTAAATACGGATTGAGAACACCATCGTATGGTTCATAGCTACCCCTTTGAAAAAATGGCCTATTGCCAGGCCAAAAAGAAAAATAATTGAAGGGAAGAGTTTTTTGAAATTAGATTTTTAAATTTTCTTTTTTCTTAAAAGTTCGGCTGCTCTAAAAAGTGATTCAAATGTTCCGGCATCACTCCAAAAACCAGCTAAAATTTCGAAAGTGGCTGTGCCCTGATTTATATAAAAATTATTAACGTCAGTAATTTCAAGCTCTCCTCGACTTGAGGGTTTTAAAGTCTTAATTACCTTAAAGCACTGATTATCATACATATAAAGACCGGTCACCGCTAAATTAGATTTTGGCTTTTGGGGTTTTTCTTCAATGCCAATGAGTTTGTTATTTTTAATTTCTACCACTCCAAAACGTTCCGGATTAGAAATTTCCTTCAAAAAAAGTTTCGCCCCTTTTTCTTGGGTTTTAAAATCTTTAACGTATTTTTCAATATTGTCCTCGAAAACATTATCCCCCAAAATCACTATCACTTTTCCACCATCGGCAAAATCTTCGGCTAATCCCAGGGCTTCGGCTATTCCTCCGGCCCCTTCTTGATAGGTATAGTGGATTTCTTTTAAACCAAATTCTTTGCCGTCTTTTAATAATTTCAAAAAATCGCCAGGATTATTTCCTCCGGTCACCACAAGGACATCTTTTATTCCGGCCGAAACTAAAGTCCTCAAAGGATAATAAATCATCGGTTTATTATAAATCGGAAGAAGATGTTTGTTAGTAACCAAAGTACAGGGCAAAAGTCTTGTTCCCAGTCCGCCAGCAAGAATTATTCCTTTCATAAAAATAGAAAATTTATTTTAATTAGTGAGTCCGAATTTTGTTTTGGTATTGTTTCTTATAATATTCGAGGTATTCTCCAGACTTTATCTTCTTCCACCACCATTCGTTATTTTTATACCACTGGATGGTTTCTGAGAGGGCATCTCCAAAATCATACTCTGGCTGCCAACCCAGTTCTTCTTTTATTTTAGAAAAATCTAAAGAATAACGACGGTCATGGCCTGGCCGATCCTTAACATATTGGATATAGCTCTCATCTCGCCCTATTTTTTCCAAAATAAATCGAGTAGTCTCTAAATTAGTTTTCTCATTTCCGCCGCCAACATTATAAATTTCACCCTCTTTGCCTTTGTGTAAAATCATATCAATTGCTCGACAATTATCCAATACATAAAGCCAATCTCTAACATTTAAACCGTCTCCGTAAAGGGGAATTTTTTTATTTTCAATTAGATTAGTAATAAAAAGAGGAATCAACTTTTCCGGATATTGATTAGGGCCAAAATTATTTGAGGAACGAGTAATTATTACCGGTAAATGGTAACTCTTAAAATAAGAAATCGCCAAAAGGCTGGCCGCTGCCTTGCTACTCGAATAGGGATTGGAAGGACAAAGAGGGTCAGTTTCTTTAAAAGAGTTTCCTTGGGTGGACCCGTATTCTTCATCGCTTCCGATGTGGACAAATCTCTCAATATTATGTTGACGAGCTCTATTTAAAAGAACTTGGGTGCCCAAAACATTGGTTCTTAAAAATTCATTGGGTTTCATAATAGAGCGGTCAACATGGCTGGCAGCTGCTCCATGGACTACATAATCCACCTTTTTCATTATTTCATCCACTAATGCCTCATTGCAAATATCGCCTTTTCTAAAGCGGTAACGCTCATTATCTTTAAAATCTTTGGTATTCTCTATTTGACCGGCGTAGGTTAAAAGGTCAAGATTAATTATCTTATAATCTTGATATTTATTCAAAATATAGCGAATGAAATGAGAAAATATAAAACCGCAACCTCCGGTAACTAAAATTGTTTTCATTTTTTAAAAATTAACTAATTTTTATATGAAAACTCTCAGTTTTTAAGATATAAATCTAATTCATCTATTCTTTGTTTCCCAATCAAATCCTATTCCAGAATCATTAAATGGTATTCGTTCCTCGTCTGGGTTCTCAGGATCGTAAGACTGGGTTGTAAAGTAAACAAGCTGAACTGGTTTTTGACTCAAGACTCTGTAGCCATGAGCTACTCCCGGAGGAATAGAAAGAATCAGCGGATTTTTTTCGCCCATATAGAAAACATTGGTTTCTTTATGGGTGGGAGAATCCTTTCTCAAATCATATAAAACCACCTGAGCCAGCCCCTGTGAGAAAAACCAAATATCGGTCTGTCTTTTGTGCCAATGAAAGGCTTTAATAACTCCCGGATAAGTTTCCGTAAAGGTACATTGTTTTATATCCTGGAAAATTTCTTCTCCTTCCTTTAAGACTTCGGTTAGAAACCCTCGGTCATCAAAATTTAATTTTAATTGTTTAACTTTTACACCTTCAATCATCTTTATAGTAACCCCCAAATTTAATGTAATTTTAAAGTAAGATAGAGGTAATCTTTTAAGGCCTCATTCCAATTTCTCATTAGAGGAAGCTTGGTATTGTTAAGAATTGACCATTTTGGCCTTTTGGCCGGTCGGCCAAGGTCTTTTGTTGAAAAAGGGATAATTCTCGTTTTAAAATGAGAGAGCTCTATTATTTTTTTCGCAAAATCATACCAGGTTGTTACTCCCTCATTTGTTAGGTGATAGACACCAAATGGTTTCCTGGTTTCAATAATCTCTCGTGTTCTTTTAGCTAAATCCAGAGTATAGGCTGGCTTATGATATTGGTCATTGACAACTTTAATTTCAGACTGGCCAGCCCCTAATTTTAAAATAGTCTCGACAAAATTCTGATGGGAGCCGGGTTGGGAAGAAGAGCCAAAAAGGGAAGAAGTTCTAATTAAGTAATATCTTTGGCATTGGATCTTCAGTAAATTCTCTCCTAACAATTTTGATTGGCCGTAGATATTCAAAGGCTGGCTGGGAATATCGTCTTCTTTATAACCTTTAGGATTATCTCCTTTAAAAACATATTCAGTGCTGTAATGAACCAAAATTGCACCAATTCGATGGCTAACTTTTGCCAAATAGCCAACAGCGTCTCTATTTGTTTTAAAAGCAATATCTTGATTTTTTTCTGCCCCATCTACATCAGTATAGGCAGCCGCATTAATAATTAAATCTGGTCTTTTGGAACCAATTTTCTTTTCTACTTCTTCTAAATTTGTTATATCCAAATCCTCAATATCCCAGGAAATGGGATGATAATCAGAGAAAACTTGAACCAATTCACTTCCTAACATTCCTTTTGATCCTAAAATCAAGGTAATGATGCTCTCCATTTATTTTTCCTTGTTTTTTTCACTTTCTTATCGTATCATAAAATATGGACCGAAACAAGAAAGGTAAAAAAAACGAAAAAGGCCAAACTTTTAATAAAAATCGATATGTTCTTCCAGGTTTTTAAGCAACTTTTTGAAAAACGTGACCTATTAATTGCCTTAACCTTAAAAGAATTGAAAACCAGATACAAATCAACGATGTTAGGGTTTTTATGGGCTTTTTTAAATCCGCTCTTCCAAATGATTGTCCTGAGCATTATTTTTACTGTAATAGTTAGAATTCAAGTAGAAAAGTATCCCCTATTTCTTTTTGCCGGTCTTTTACCTTGGATGTTTTTTAACCAATCGCTAATCTCGGGAACACGTTCTTTAATAAATAATCGAGAGCTAATCAAAAAAGCTTTTTTCCCTAGAGAAATCTTGCCCCTTTCATCAGTTTTTAGCAATCTGGTGAATTTTTTACTGTCTTTATTGGTATTTCTGCCTGCTCTCTTTGTTTTGAGTAATTATATCTCCTTTAATTTGCTTTTATTACCAGTTATTATCTTATTACAAATAATTCTAACTATTGGTATTGTCCTTGTTACCTCAAGTCTAAATATCTATTACCGCGATGTTTCTTTTGTGGTTCAGGCTTTGATTTTAGCTTGGTTTTATCTTACTCCGGTTATTTATCCTTTATCTATGGTTCCCAAAAGATTTATTAGTTTCTATTCTCTAAATCCTATGGTAGGAATAATTTCTCTTTACCATTTTACATTGTTGGGAAGAAGTTTACCCAGTATAAGTATATTGCTACCATCATTTCTTTTGATACTATTTATTTTTACCTTTGGAATAATACTTTTTAAAAAACGCGAACCATATTTCGCGGATTGGGTATAAAAAATGAATGCCATTGAAATAAAAAATTTAAGCAAAAAATACACTCTCACTCAGGAAAGGCCAGTGTTTCTAAAAAGTCTTTTTTTTTAGAGAAAGAAAAGAAGAAATTTGGGCTTTAAAAGATATTAATCTCGAAATAAAAAAAGGAGAAACTATTGGTATTATCGGAGAAAATGGTTCGGGTAAAAGCACTCTTTTGAAAATTTTGGCCGGAATTACAACGCCTACAGATGGTGATATTAAAATCAATGGCCAAGTTTCTTCGCTAATTGAATTAGGTGCTGGTTTTCATCCAGATCTTACCGGAAAAGAAAATATTTATTTAAACGGCTCTATTCTTGGCCTAACTAAGAAAGAAATCGATCAAAAACTGAACCAGATTATTGACTTCGCCAACATCGGGGATTTCATCGACACTCCGGTGAGCAAATATTCCTCAGGAATGTCTGTTCGCTTAGGTTTTGCCGTAGCCGTTCATTTGAATCCTGACATTCTTCTAGTTGATGAAGTTTTAGCCGTGGGTGATGAAAGCTTTCAGAGGAAGTGTTTTAAGAAAATTTCCGAATTTAAAAAACAGGAAAAGACCATCCTCTTTGTCTCCCATAATTTAATTCATATTGAGAGCTTATGCAATCGCGTAGTCTGGCTTGACGAGGGGGAAATAGGATCTATTGGCAAGAGCTCAAAAGCAATTGCCTCATATTTGGATAATCTAGATAAGAAAGAGGAAAAAGATTTAAAAAGAAGTAACACTCTTAACATAGCAGGCAGAGGCTGGGGTACGGGCGAGGCCCTCATAACAGAGATTAAATTTTTAGACGGCAGAAAACAAGAGAAATGTCTTTTTAAAACAGGGGAAGAAATGATAATAAAAATAAAAATTAAATTCTCCGAAGATGTCAAAGACCCAATCGTTGGTTTCATTATTTATGATACGGACGGGGGTACGATTTATGCTACCAATACCCAATGGAAAGCTATAAAACTAGGGAATTTTAAGAAAGGCTCTACTGTTTATTTCCAGAGTAATCAAAAAATCAATTTATTGGATGGCACATATTTTTTAACTGTTGCAATAGCACACACTGACGCTTTAAGGTATTATGATTTAAGAGAAAAAGTGGCCTCTTTTAAAATAGTGACCAACAAATCCTCTCAAGGAGTTGCTGATTTACAGCCAAAATTATCTATATTGCGTAAAGAGAGTTAACATATGCAACGCAAGATTAAAGAATATATACGCAAATTTTATCAAAGAGCATATAGATTTTTTCATCCAATGGGAAAGGAGTATCAGAGGCTCTTTAAAATGAGTCTTAGGCAATGGCTTTTATATCATCAAAGAAATATAGTGTTTAATAAATGCTATTGGATGGGACTACCTGCGCTCAAAAATCCCCTGGATGCTTGGATATACCAGGAGATAATTTATGAGGTCAAACCAGATGTTATTATAGAGATCGGGAGTGCTAAAGGAGGCAGCACGCTTTATTTCGCCAATCTATTAGATTTATTGAGAAAAGGAATGGTGATTTCAATCGATATTGATAGAACAGATTATAGCGCTAAGCATGATAAAATATTCCCAATCACGGGTAACAGTTCATCTCCAGAAACGATAAGAAAAGTATCAGAACTTTGTAATGGTAAAACTGTTCTTATTGTACATGATGCTGACCATAGCAAAGAACAGGTCCTTAAAGATCTTGAGATATACTCGCGCTTTGTCAGCGTAAATAGCTATTTTATTGTAGAGGATGGGATTATTGATTTGTTTAGGTCAGAGGATAGTTTTGGGACTTTTAAAGAGGGGCCGCTGGCAGCAATTGAAGAATTCTTAAACAAAAATCCCAATTTTATCGTTGATACCGGACGAGAACGTTACATTTTAACATATAATCCAAAGGGATTTTTAAAACGAGTTCGCTAAAAAATATTTGTAAAGTTGCCGAACAATTTGGGCCGGGTTTGATTCTATATGTTTACTTAAGTCATCTTCAATGAATTAAGCTATATTTAAGATGTCAGAGGGAATTTCGTAAAATTTATAAGACGAGATCATTATGCGGGAATCAATTAAACAATTTGTAAAAATATGTGCTGAAACTCTGCCTATTCTTGAACCCATTTATGAATTTGGCTCTTTACAGACACAGGAAGAGTTTGCTGACCTCCGACCGCTTTTTCCGGGCAAAAAATATGTTGGTGCCGATATGCGAAGGGGACCGGGAGTAGACATAATTCTAAATCTTCACCACCTAAATCTACCTTCAGAATCGGTTGAAACTGTTCTCCTCCTCGAGACACTTGAACATGTAGAATTTCCAAGAAAGGCAATTAAAGAAATTCACAGAGTCCTTAAACCAAATGGAATTCTTATAATGAGTTCTGTTATGGACTATCCCATACATGACTATCCGCATGATTACTGGCGTTTCACTCCCGAAGCCTTTGGAAGTCTTCTTAAATCTTTTAATTCATCGTTTGTTGACTTCTGTGGAGAAAGTTATTTCCCCCATACTATTATAGGAATAGGTTTTAAAGGTTCAATGCCAGAAAATATCCCGGATGAATTTATGAGAAGATTTAAATACTGGAAAAAATACTGGAATAATCCCCAAGATCAACAAATAACTAAATATGATTTTCAAGTGAATTTAGAAGATAAGAATTCTTCTTTGACTAAGATATTACATTTAATTGGCCAAAATAAAAAAGTTTTAGAGTTCGGTTGTAGCACAGGATATTTCTCTAAAATACTAAAAGAAAGAGGCTGTCAAGTAACTGGCATTGAGATTAATGAAAGAGCTGCCCAAAAAGCTAAGCAATACTGTGATAAGATTATTATAGGTGATATTGAGAAATTAGATTACCAAAAGGAGTTAGGAGATTCTAAGTTTGATATTATGATTTTTGCTGATGTTCTGGAACACTTAAAAGATCCCCGAGAAACTCTTCTAAAAGTAAGAAATTACCTTAACTCAGGAGGAAAATTACTTATTTCCGTCCCCAATATTGCTCATGCTTCCGTCCGCCTGGAACTTTTAACTGGAGATTTTGAGTACGAGGATTTAGGAATTTTAGACAATACTCATTTGAAATATTTTACTAAAAAGAGTATCCTTAGATTTTTAGATTCTTGTGGTTTTTATGTTCAAAGCATTGAAGTTGTCTCCAAGGGCCTATTAACACAAACCATCAAAAAATTTCTCTCCAAACTAAATCTTGAAAATAATCAAAAATTAATAAAAGTTTTTAATCAACCTGAGGCCTTAGCTAATCAATATATCATCTCTGCCTCTTTAATAAAACCAGATAATTATTCACTGAAAGAATTTTTGGAAAAACCAATCAAAGCTCAAAACAATTCTGACCAACAATTACAAGAAAAAGAAAGACAATTACAAAAAAAGGAAGGGGAGCTCCAAGCTATACTGAATTCTCGAAGCTGGAAAATAACTTGTTTCTTACGTAATATAAAAAGATCAATACCTATTATAAAGAATTTGTGATTTAAATAGGACACTGGTTGAAAGCTATGAAAAAAGTTAGTATTATCACTATTACTTATAACCATGAGGGGTTTATAGGTCAGTGCATCGAAAGCGTGTTAGCCCAAACTTATCCAGAATGGGAGCAAATTATTATCGACGATGGTTCCTCTGACAACACAAGGGGGATCATTAAGCAATATCAAGATCCTCGAATTCATTACTACTATCAAACTAATAAGGGAATTTTAAGGCTTAGAGAATCTTATAACCGAGCACTCAGTCTTGCCACAGGAGAAATAATTGCCATCTTAGAGGGAGATGACTTCTGGCCGCCAAATAAACTGGAAACTCTTGTCCCGGCATTCGATGATCCTGAAATAATATTGGCTTATGGGCTAACTCAATTGGTTACAGCAACAGGAAAGAAAAAACGTTTTACAATTCCTTCTTCTCAAGTATTAAATCGTTTCCCTCATTCAACATTGTGTAATGATCCAGTAGGATCAGCAGCATGTATAATGGCCCGTTCTGATATAAGAACCTTCACTTTTCCTTGTGCACTACTTATTAGGGAAAAAATCTTACAACATATCGGCGGCTTTCAAAACGTGCCCGGGCTTTCCTTCATTGACTATCCCACTTTTATTACTTTAAGCTTGCAGGGTAAATACTTTTTTATCCCTAAAGTAATGGGATACTGGCGCCAACACATTCGTTCTGACACACAGAGTAGAAACGAAGAGAAGACAAGTCGTATATTACGCAAATTCGTTTTACAATTCTTAGATATTAATCGATCCTCCTTGCCCGTATCATTATCCGAACTTAAAACTATAATTCAGACTTGGAACTATATCCCTGAAGAGAATGCACTCAGGCAAGGAAGGAAGCTTTTATTAATGAAGCGATGGAAAAAAGCCCGTTTCCAATTTAAAAAAGCTTTCTTCGGAGAAAAAAGGCCTAAACAAAAAATAGCAGCAGCCATCGGGTATTACGCCTCCTGGCTACATCAAGATATTGAATGGTTGTATTCGCTTACTGGTAGAGCTAGTCTGCAAGAATTATTAACCCCTAGTTCAAAAAAAGATAATTAAAACCTTCCCATTTTTCTCCCCT
>JBHIEE010000104.1:0-9950 GCA_046760445.1 Candidatus Aminicenantia bacterium | reverse complement strand
GAGGATTTGGATTTTACTTTAATTAATAGAAAATTAAATGAAAAAAATATTCTTTCTGAAATTATTGACAAAATATGCCAAAAGGCAAACAAAACATTTGGAAGTTCCCTGGAATTTTTTAAAATAGAATTAGAAAGAGAAGAATATGGTCAAGAAGCCTATAAAGCAGTAGTACATTTCAGAGGTCTAACTGGTATAAGTAAAATTGATATTGATTTTACCTTTTATGAAAATGTGGAATTAGAACCAAATTTTAGAGAGATTTATCATACCTATTCTGACAAAGAAGATTTTGGTCATCCTAAGATAAAAATTTATCAATTAGAGGAGATTGCTGCTGAAAAACTGAGGGCTATTTCTTATATTTACGGTTATCCTCGTAATCGAGATATTTATGATGTATGGTATTTATATAAAAATGGGAAGTTAGACTTGGTCAAGGTATCTGAAATTTTTAAGAAAAAGTGTCTTTTCAAAAAAATTGATGACACAGCTATTAAAAAGATTAACTCTAAATATTTAGATAGATTTAGTAAATATTGGAAAGCTCAACTTGGTCATCAATTAGGAAATTTACCTGATTTTAATCTTGTGGCAGAGGATTTTCTTAGTTTTATTAATGACCTAAACCTATAATGAAGGGAAAAATAAATTCTTTTTGGCTGAATTGAGAGAGTGGGAGTAAAACTATCTATACAAAATTAATATCGCTGGTTTGTTCTTATTAATAAATTTTTGTCCATTTTTGGTTCTCTAAATCAAATTCCCACATTTCTTTCTGCCTGAAATTCTGGAAAATTATTTCTTTTTGAAATCCATAGAGATAGATGGATGAAGAATAATCCTTAGGGAAATTGTATTCTTTTATTTCCTTGAAATCATCACTTAAAATCTTAAGTCTCGAGATAGAATCTTTAAACTGAACAGCAATAAGCTTTCCATTGTCCCCAAGCCAATCAATCTCTTCTGTACTGATTCGAGGAGCGAGAGTATCAACCACTCTTACCTCATTATCTGCAAGAGAATAAATGGCAAATTCCTTTTTCCCCTCCACCTTTTTAAGAAATATTATCTTTTCCCCATCTTTACTCCAGCGAAGACTGTGGAATGAATCAGCTGCATCTATTCTTCTCATCTCAAAAGTTATCAAATTAAATATGACAAGCACTTCTTTGCCTTGAAACTGATCAAAATAGGAAAAACAAATTAAATCCTCAACAGGTGATATTTTAGGGAGATAAATTCTGACCAAATCCTCAGAAACGATAAGATAACTTTCATCTTCTGGATTTATTTTAATTAGTTTCCTTGAGGAAAGAGAACCTGAGTCTGACTGATAGCTAATAACTATATTTCGATCCACTTTGGTCCAGCCAATAATTCTCATTTCTGAAATAGGCTGGTCAAGAGATATCCTCTTCAAGCCAGTTCCATCCAAGCTAATAGTCCACAGTTGACAAAAAGAAATAACCGAGCGAGGTTCCTCTAACAACTTATAATTTCGAGTAGCAAAAGCTATCTTTTCTTCATCTGGAGAGATAACCGGGGAAAAAATAAATCTGAAGAGGAAAGCATTTCTTTTATTATCCTGTTTAATAAGGCATTTTTTTATTCCTATGTTTTTATTTAATGTCCAGAGTTCTGAATAATATTTTCTTATCCTCTCTTTCTGTTTAACATAAACAAGATATTTTTTCCCTAACGAGAACCCAGAGCGAATATATTCTCTGACAAGAGCAGTTAATTTATTCTCCTTAAGATTCCAGCGAAAAAGACCCTTTCCACTAACAAAATAAACATCACTCTCATCAAATTTAGCTATGGAAAGAAAATCTCCTCTCTTTCCATAATAAATTATTGTCCAGGCAGAACTGATGATTAAACTAAGAATTAAAAATATTGATACATATTTAAAAAAAATAAATATTTTTTTGAGAAGTTGAGAAAAATCAGCCTGGACAAAAGTCCACAGAGAAGCAACAAGAAAACTCGCTCCAGTTAGAAACAGGATTCCTTTTAGATAGAAAACATATGGAGGAAAAATTATTCCGCTCCCAATTCGAACAATTTTATAATAAAGATAAGCCAGACCAAGCACTACCAGAATGGAAAATAAAAGAATAATAATCTGCCTCTCATAGAGAATAGAGAGCGAAAAAGAAATAGTATAAAGGTAAAGGGAAATCAAAAACAGCCAGATAAAAGCAGTACTCATTCCTCGCCATTTGAAAATAAAAAAATCATTTATTGTTTCTCTGAATCCAGGGAAAAATAAGGTCAGGAAGAGAAAAACGAGATAAATGAAAATTAGAACGGTTAAATTGGAAAAATATTTAATCACCCAAATTTTCCAGCGACTTATTGGTCGTGAAAAAAGATAGGTCCAGGCATTGTCACTGAATTCTGCATAAAATCCGCCTGAGCCAATAATTAAAGCAATTAACGGCACAAAGAAAAACCAAACTATCTCGGCTAAAATTCTATATGCCTCGGTATAATCAGCTGATAAAAAATATTTAAGCCCGATGATGATAAAAACAATCAAACTAAATAAAACAAGGATAAAGAGATTGAAATTTTCCTTCCATTCTTTCCAAAATAATTTTTTAATCATTTCTCTTCTCCCTTGGGCAAAAAACTGACAAATATTTCCTCCAAAGATAATTCAGTAATATCCATATGTCGGGGAGAAAGCTTATTTATCTGAGTTTTTTTCTTTTCTGTCCAGGGATAGATAACTAATTCTATTTTATTCAGGTCAACTTTCTGATCAAGAATTCCATTTATTTTTATTTGAGGTAATTTACCATCAAAAGTTAAATTTACTTTGCGGATAGAAGTCTTCACTTTCTGATAATCTTCATCCAGAATAAGTTTACCATTATGAAGTATGCATAAATGCTCGACAATTCTTTCAAGTTCATGAACTAAATGAGTGGAGAACAGAATGGTCGTTCCTCTTTCATAGAGTTCACCAATTATATCCTTTAAAAAATCATGACGAGTCTGGACATCGAGACCGGAAGTTGGGTCATCTAAAATGAGCAATTTTGGATTTGCTGCCAGAGCAACAAGGAGTTCTAATTTTAACTTCATTCCTTTTGACAGATATCTGATGCGAACATTCTCCGGAAGAGAAAATCTTTTAAGGTAAGCTTTTGCTTTGATTCTGTCCCAAGCAGGATAAAACTGAGCATTAAAATCCAGCGCTTCTTTTACTCTCATTCCACTGTAGAGAAACGGGGCTTCTGGAATATAGCCGATCTCTCTTTTATAATCGAAATTATGGTAATCAAACCTCTTACCCTTATAAAAAATTTCTCCTCGGTCAGCTGGAATAATACCCATAATTATTCTGATTAAAGTGGTCTTCCCCTGACCATTATTGCCCAAAAGTCCGTATACTTTTCCTTCTTCTAAATTCAGGTTGAAATTTCCCAGAACCTTTTTCCGACCGAAACTTTTAAATAGTTGATTAATCTTTAGAATGTGATTCATCTTTGCTCCTGTTAATTCTTGATTTAAAAAGATTAATCCTTTCATTAAAAAGCTGTTTTAATTTTTCTAAATCAAATTCCAGTTTTTGAGCTTCAATTATCACTTCGTCAAGCATATTATCCAGTATTTTACTTTTCTCTTTCTTAAACCAATCAGGCTTATTGGCAACATAGCATCCTTTTCCTTTTAGTGAATAAATTATTCCTTCTTCTTCCAATTCTCGATATGCTCGGGCAACGGTATTGGGATTAACAATTAATTCAGTGGCTAACTGTCTGATAGAAGGTAAAGCCTGATTTGGTTTTAAAATTCCACAGGCAATTAAATATTTTATTTCCTCTTTTATCTGATAATAAATTGGAAGATAAGTATCAAATTTTATTTTAAACAATTCCCCATTCCTTACTATTAAACTGTATTATTTAAATAATACAGTTGGAAGAAATTGTCAAGCTTTTATTTGAAAAAAAATTGATTAACTTGAAAATATGTTCTCGAGAGAGATAAAATGGAAAAAGATGTTAGGAAAATACGGAAAATAATGATTGATAAAAAAATAATCAAACAATTAAAAAAAATAGTTGGCTCCCAATGGGTCTATCTCTCACCAGAAGAACGGCTATGCTATTCATACGATGCTGCCCGTCAGGAATCTCTGCCTGAGGTAGTGGTCAAGCCCTCCTCAGCTGAAGAAATTTCTCAGATTTTAAAATTAGCCAATCAATATTTAATTCCGATTTATCCTCGAGGTGCAGGAACAGGAATGAGTGGAGGTTCAGTCCCGCTGGAAGGTGGAATTGCCTTGGTGATGACCAGAATGAACAGAATTCTCGAAATTGATACTGAAAATTTAACAGCCACTGTTGAACCAGGAGTGATTACTGCTGACTTACAGAAAGCAGTTGAGAAAAAAGGCTTATTCTATCCTCCTGATCCTGCCAGTGTCAAATTTTCAACCATTGGTGGAAATGTAGCTGAATCAGCTGGAGGATTGCGCTGTCTCAAATATGGAACAACTAAGGACTACATCCTTAAATTAGAAGCAGTTCTACCCACTGGCGAGATTATTACTACTGGAGCAAAAACAATGAAGAGTGTGGTCGGCTATGATTTAACTCGTCTTTTAGTGGGAAGTGAAGGAACTCTGGCTGTTATTACCAAAATCACCATCAAACTTATCCCTCAGCCTGAATTCAAGAAAACAATGATGGTCACTTTCAATGATATCCTAGAAGCGGGTCAGACTGTTTCTGATATTATCAAGAATAATATTATTCCTTCTGCTTTGGAATTCATTGACAGGGAAGGAACAAATTGTCTCAGAGAATATGCTTACCCGGAATTAACTCCTGCTGGTGCCTTATTGCTAGTCGAACTTGATGGGTCAGAGGAAGAGGTTGTCAAAGATGTAGAAAAAGTGAGGCAAATCTGCCAGAAGAATGAAGCTCAAAATATTGAAGTTGCTGCCAGTGAAAAAGAAAGCGAGAAAATCTGGGATATTCGGCGTGCTATTTCACCCTCTTTATATCAGATTGCTCCTCATAAAATAAATGAAGATATTTGTGTTCCGCGAAGTAAGATCCCAGAAATGATAAAGATAATCAATCAAATCTCCGAACAAAGTGGATTGAAAATTATCACTTTCGGGCATGCTGGAGACGGCAACCTTCATGTTAATATTATGACTGATTTAAATCAGCCCGGAGAAAGGGAAAAAGTAAATCAATCAATTAAAAAATTATTTCAAGCTGCTTTAAATTTAGAAGGAACAATTTCCGGTGAACATGGAATAGGCACTACCAAATCATCTTTTTTATCAATGGAGATTGGAAAAGTTGAGTTGGAACTAATGAAAAAAATAAAAAAAGTATTGGACCCAAATAACATTCTTAACCCCGGAAAAATTTTTCCTGAAAATTAGCTAATAAAGTAATCAAATGGAAGCTATCTTTTTATCCCGATTAAAAGAAGAATTGAGTAAATGCAACCGATGTGGGGTGTGTTTAGCTTGTTGCCCTGTTTTTCTTGAGACAAATGAGGAATGGTTTGCTGCCCGGGGAAGGATGGCTCTCCTTGAAGCAGCTGCTGAAGGTAGAATAAATAAAACTCCATTTTTTAAAAACAGTATTTTCTCCTGTCTTTACTGTCATACCTGTGTAGAAAACTGCCCGAGCAGAGTGGGGGTTGATGAATTTATCTTATCTGCTCGTCAAGAACTGAGTGCTGAACAGGGCCTGCCCTTAATTTCCAGCGCTGGGTTTGAGATAATTAAAAGGAAGAAACTTTTGGATTCTGGAATAAAAACCATTCACTTTCTGGACAAATATTCACCCCTTTTTCTTAAAAAAATTTTCGTCTCTCTTTTAGGACAAAACAAGAGCCGAGTTATTCCCTCTCCCTCAGCAAAATCTTTAAGCCAGCAATTACCAGAGAAAATTTCAGTTAAGAACCCAAAAATGCAGGTTGCCTTTTTCACTGGCTGCTTAATTGAATATCTTTATCCTAAGATTGGAACTTCTTTAGTGAATATTCTTATCCGAAATAATATTGAAGTTATAATTCCCAGGGAACAGTATTGTTGCGGAATTCCTCTTTTAACCTCTGGCGATAAAAAAGGAGCAGAATATTTAGCTCAAAAAAATATAGAACTTTTCAGTCAGCTTGATGTTAGTTATATAGTTAATGCCTGTGCCACATGTGGTTCAACTTTAAAAGATTATGAAAAATTATTTGGAAATTGGAAATTGGAAAATAGAAATTGGAAAAATAAGATATATGATATTTCAGAATTTTTGGTTAAGTTTACTGATTTAAAGTTTAAAACAGAAAAAGAAGCTAAAATTACTTACCATGATCCTTGCCATTTAAGAAAGAGGCAACACATTTTTGAGGAACCCCGGACAATTATAAAATCTTTAAATAATATTGAATTTGTTGAAATGAATGAACCCGACCGCTGCTGCGGCAGTGGAGGATTATTCAGTTTTAAATACTATGATATTTCAAAAAAAATAGCTGAGAAAAAAATAGAAAATGCTAATCAGACAAAAGCAGAATACATTGTTACTGCTTGCCCGGGCTGTATTCTTCATTTAAATGATATTTTAACTCAAAATAAATCAAAGCAAAGAGCAATTCATCTGACAGAACTGTTAATATGAAACTTCTAAAAATTGATGCTATAGTACTGCTGTACCGTGACTTAGCAGCACAACCTTTAAGAACTAACGACTGCAGCACTAAGTAATATGAAAAAAATAAACTGGAAATTATATTTCATAGCAGACAAAGAAACTGCAGGAGAAAAAGATATTTTAAATATTATTAAACAAGCTGTTAAGGGAGGAGTAACAGTTGTTCAGCTTAGGGCTAAGACACTGTCCACTCGTGAATTTTTCGAATTAGGAAAAAAAGTCTTTGATTGCTTAAAATCTAAAGGAATCCCTTTTATAATTAATGATCGAATTGATATTGCTTTAGCTTTAAGTGCAGATGGCGTTCACCTGGGTCAGCAGGATATGGCCCTTAATATTGCCCGGAAGATTTTAGGCAAAGAAAAAATAATTGGTATTTCAGTTAATACTGTAAAAGAAGCCATAGAAGCAGAAAAAGGGGGAGCTGATTATTTAGGAGTGGGTCCTGCTTTCCCTACACATACCAAACCGGATATTAGAACTCCTTTTGGAATTGACGGTCTAAAAAAAATCAGACAACAAATAAAAATCCCAATCATTGCCATCGGAGGAATAGATAAATCAAATGCTAAAGAAGTATTCAAGACAGGAGTAGATGGAATTGCTGTCGTTTCGGCTATTGTTTTATCCAATAACCCTAAGCAAGCAGCAGTGGATTTGCTAAAAGAACTTAAAAAGTAATTTTTTTCAATCCTTGTCAAATATTCATTATTCTGATAAAATTCATTCTCAACAAGATACAAACCATTGGCTGGTAATTTATGGTCTTAAAATCTTAAATCATTTTCAGGAGTGAACTTTTAAATTATGCCCAACTTATTAATAGAAGGCACCCAGTGGGGCGATGAAGGGAAAGGTAAAATAGTTGATTTACTTACTCCTGCTTTTGATATTGTCGCTCGCTATCAAGGAGGCCATAATGCTGGCCACACTGTTTATGTCAAAGGCCAGAAAATCGTTCTTCATTTAATTCCTTCTGGAATTTTACATCCTGATAAATTGTGCATTATTGGTAATGGAGTGGTTATTAATCCCGAGGCTTTCTTCCAGGAAGTGAATGAACTGAAGCAGATGGGCGTCAAAATTGATAATAATCTGATGATCAGCAAAGGAGCTCACCTAATTTTTCCCTATCATTCTCTGATAGAAAAAATCCTTGAAGAAGAAAAAGGGGAAAGAAAGATAGGCACTACTTGTCGGGGAATAGGTCCAGCTTATGAAGACAAGGCAGCTCGGATAGGAATTAAAGTGGGAGATTTTTTAAACCTGGATTTATTAAAAGAAAAAATATATCGAAATATTGAAGGAAAAAATAAAATTTTAAAATTCTACAATCAGCCAGGTTTGGACCCTGCAGAAGTATTCAATGAATACCAGCTCTATGCTGAACAAATGAAGAAATACATTAAGGATACAGCCTGGGTGTTGAATGAAAAAATAGAAGAAGGTCAAAGTGTTCTTTTTGAAGGAGCTCAAGGAACTCTGTTAGATATTGACCAGGGAACCTATCCTTATGTCACTTCATCCAATCCAACAGCCGGTGGAGTATGCACTGGACTGGGAGTAAGTCCGGATAAGATTAATGCCATATTAGGAATAACCAAGGCTTATACTACCCGGGTGGGGAAAGGACCTTTTCCTACAGAATTGCTCGATCTAAGAGGAAAGAGATTGCGGGAAAACGGAAATGAGTTCGGAGCAACCACTGGCCGACCGAGAAGATGCGGCTGGTTTGATACTGTGGCTGTCTGCTATTCAATTAAAATCAATGGAATTAAAAATATTGCCTTAACCAAAATTGATGTTTTGGATGATTTGGAAGAAATTAAAATTTGCACTGGCTACAAATATAAAGGGCAACTTCTGAAAAGTTTCCCAAATGAAGACTGGATGTTGAAAGAGGTTGAGCCTCAATACAAAACGCTCAAGGGCTGGCAGAAGAAAATTCAGGGGATAACTGAATTTGATTCCCTTCCACAACCTGCCAAGGATTATATAAAGGCAATTGAAGATTTAATCGAAGCCGAGGTAACCATTATCTCTACTGGAATGGAAAGAAAAGAAACTATTATTCGTTCAGAAAAAGGATTGAAAAAAATCATTGGCCTGGAACGGCTAAATCTTGGTAATTCTTAGTCTACCCTTAAATAGTTCATTTTATTGAAGGAGAACAAAAAATTGAATAAAAAATTTTTACAGTGGGTTGAAATTGATTCTTCTGCCTTGAAGTATAATATCCAGCAGTTCCGCAATCTTATTGGTTCCACAAAGAAAATGGCTGTCATAGTTAAAGCCAATGCTTATGGTCATGGTATTCTTGAAATCTCTAAATTAGCCTCCCAATATGATACTGACTGGTTGGGAGTGAATTCTCTTGAAGAAGCTCTACTTCTTCGAAAAAACGGAATTAATCTACCAATTATTCTGCTTGGCTATGTTCCCCTATCTGAGCTCCAGGAAGCAGTAGAAAATAATCTTCGCCTGACCGTGTATAATCAGGAAACAATTGATAAACTGGATGAAATTACTTCAAAGATTAAAAGAAAAGCATATCTCCATGTAAAACTTGAAACAGGCACTCATCGTCAGGGAATAAAAGGGAAAGATTTATTGCCATTCATTGAGAGAATAAAAAGATATCCTTATCTAATTATTGAGGGAATTTCCACTCATTTTGCCAATATTGAAGATACTACTGACCACAGCTATGCTCAGAGCCAGCTTGAAAAATTCAATTATTACCTCAATTTATTGATAAAAAATAAAATTGAGATTCCCATCAAACATACTGCCTGTTCAGCTGCAACCATCCTTTTTCCCAAAACCCATTTTGATTTGGTTCGGGTGGGAATAGGAATTTATGGTTTATGGCCTTCTAATGAAACTTATCTTTCCTGCATCCAGAATCAGAGGGAGCCAGTCAATCTAAAACCAGTTCTAACTTGGAAGACAAAAATTGTCCAGATAAAAGAGGTGCCGGAAGGAGCCTATATTGGCTATGGGTGTACTTATAAGACTACCCGTCCCACAAGACTGGCTGTTCTTCCTATGGGCTATTACGATGGCTATGATCGCCATTTGTCCAACTCTTCCTATGTCTTGGTCAAAGGAAAAAGAGCACCTCTTCGAGGACGAGTGGCAATGAATATTATTACTGTTGATATTACTGATATTCCAGGCGTTAAACTCGAAGATGAAGTGGTTCTGCTTGGTCAACAAGGGAAGGAAACAATCACTGCCGAGTATTTAGCTTCCCTA
>JBHIEE010000103.1:0-10138 GCA_046760445.1 Candidatus Aminicenantia bacterium | reverse complement strand
TTGACATTCATTTGGCATTTGGATTTTGGACTTTGGATCCCGAGTACTCGGGACTATGAGAAATTGGGATTTAATTATTGCCATTGGAATACAGTACCCGCGTAAATTAGATAGTTTACTTGACTTTCCTAATTTAATATGATATAAATATCATATGATAAACATATCATCTTGAGGCAATAATGGATGAACTTTCTTATAAATTATTTTTTAAAGCAATCTCTAATAAAACAAGGTTTGAGATTATTAAATTATTGAGAAAAGGACCTAAATGTGTATCTGATATTTGCCAGGAACTTGGATTTGAGCAGAGTCGTGTTTCTCACAACCTTAAGTGTCTTGAAAATTGTGGTTTTGTCAATTCAAGATATGAAGGGAAGAATAAAATTTATTCTCTTGACAAAGAAACCATCCTCCCGATTTTAACTGCCATTAATAAGCATTTAGAAAAATATAGTGAACGGTTAAAAATCTGCGGAATATTAACTAAGAAAGGTAAAAAATTTTAATGCAAAGATATTTTTAGCGGAGAAAGAATTTTATAGGGGTGAAAGAATGAAAAAATATGATTTAGTAATCATTGGGGGTGGTGCAGCTGGTTTTGCTGCGGCCATAAAAGCCTCTGAATTTGAGGTTAAAATAGCAATGATAGAAGCTGAAAATTTAGGTGGAATTTGTGTTAATGTTGGTTGTGTGCCGACAAAGCATTTACTTGCAGTCGGCTATCTCTATAAATTAGGGAAGCTAAAAAGATTTGAGGGAATTGGTTTAGAACAAAAATTTTTAGATTTTAGAAAAGTTATAGAACAAAAAGAAAAACTAATAAATGAATTAAGAAAAGAAAAATATATTAATGTAGCCAATGACTTTCCTAATGTGGATATTTATAAAGAAAAAGCCCAATTTATCTCAAAAAATCAGGTGAAAGTTGGAAAGGAAATTTTACAGGCTGAGAAGTTTATTATAGCCACCGGATCATCTCCCAATATTTTGAAAATCAGGGGAATCGAGAAAGTTGAATATCTGACAAATGTTGAAGCATTGACTCTTAAAAAGCTACCGAAATCTTTACTCATTATTGGTGGCCGAGCATTGAGCTTGGAGTTTGCTCAAATGTATAACAACTTTGGAACAAAAGTCACCATTTTACAAAGAAGTAAGAGAATAATTCCTGATGAGGAGCCAGAAATTTCCCTTCGTTTAAAGGAATATTTAGAGTTTGAAGGCATTGGAATTCATACTAATGTTCAGCTGAAAAATATCGAACAAAGAGGAAATGAAAAACTGGTCACAGTAATGATAGAGGGAAAAGAAAGAGAATTTAAAGGGGATCAGCTATTGATGGCCACTGGAAGAAGACCCAATACATCACAATTAGGTCTAGAAAAAGCTGGAGTTAAGGTTGGCCAGAAAAATGGAGCAATCCTAACTAATGAAAAATTAGAAACCACGGCCAATCACATTTGGGCAGCTGGTGATGTGAGAGGAATAATAATGCTCGAGACTGTAGCGGCAAAAGAAGGATTTATCGCAGCAAATAATGCTCTAAGTAATAAAAAACTGGCAGTGGATTTTCATTCAGTTCCCCATGCAATCTTTACTGACCCTCAAGTGGCCAGTGTGGGTTTGACAGATGAGAAAGCCGTTCAGCAAGGCTATCAATGTAAGTGCCGAGTTTTAGATATGTCATTAGTTCCTAAAGCCTCAGTAATTAGCGATACGAGAGGATTAATTAAAATGGTTATTGATGCTAAAACTGATCGAATTCTTGGAGTTCACATTTTATCTCCTCTGGCAGCAGATGTTATTCATGAAGCAATACTAACTGTGAAATTCAAAATGACCATTGATGATATCATTGATACTGTTCATATTTTCCCTACGCTCTCGGAATCTATAAAACTTGTCGCTCAATCATTTAGAAAGGATATCAGCAAGTTAAGCTGCTGTGTAGAATAATGGGAAAATGCAGATTATTAAGGGTGAAATTTTTTCAAAAATATATTCAGCCGTTATAATAGAAAATAAAAGTGTGAATGATTGAAGAAAGCATTGTAACTTAAACCATAGCCAATGTAGCCCCAGTAGGAACTTTACAGAAATCTCTTGTTTTTTTTTAAAAATTTTGGTATTAATAGAACATAACGATGGAAAAGAGAAGCAAAGAAGTTTTATTAGAAAGTCAAATTCGACTAATTATTGCTTCTCTATTCAACTCCATCCAGTCTTCATCAAATAATAACAATAATAATGTCCCCCTTGGATAGGGGGACACCTGCCTAGAAATATAGCCTTAATCTATTTTTAAATTAAAATCCAAAAAAGGAGGATAAAATGTTTAATATAGATGATTATTTAGATTTATTATTATCAGAAAGGGTGAAAAGGGCGGTTAAGATTCAGAGTGAAATTATTCAATTGGCAAGGGATTTCCTTAAAGGGAAAAAATTTGTTGAAATTCTGCCCGTAATTATCTCCCCTATTACTGACCCATTAGCTGATCATCGAATCAGAGGCGAAATTGAGTGTTATGGATTTAAATATCAAATCACCAAAAGTATGATTTTTCATAAACAGATTTCTCTTCTTTCCTTTCCTCGGATTTTCTCCTTTTCTCCTAATGTCAGAATTGAACCAGTAGATCGGAAGCACAGTGGAAGACATTTAATTGAATTTGTCCAGTTAGACTTAGAAATGAAAGAAGCGACTAGAGAAGAAGTGATGGAGTTATGTGAAGAACTGCTGATTTGCATTTTAGAGAATGTAAAAACCAATTTCAAATCGGATTTAGACTTTTTCCAGAGAGATTTAAAAATTCCTCGTTCTCCTTTCAAGAAGGTTTCTTATCAGGAAGCAGTGGAGACTTTTGGTCAGGACTATGAAACCAAGCTTTCAAGAAAAATCTCTGAACCAATCTGGATATTAAATTTTCCGATTGAAAATAGAGAATTTTATGACCGGGAATACCATGATCAACCAGGAATTCTTGATGATATGGATTTAATTTATCCTGAAGGCTACGGAGAAGCTCTCTCAGGCGGAGAAAGAGAATATCAATACGAAAAAATAAAGAGAAGAATTGAGCTTAAAGGAATTGACTTAGATGTTTATGAGATATATCTTCAATTTGCCAAAAAAGGTTTGGTTCCTTCAGCTGGATTTGGTATAGGAGTGGAGAGATTAACCCGTTATGTCTGCGGCCTGCAGCGCATTGAAGAAACAAGACTTTTTGCTAAGTTACCAGGAGTATTAGGTTTGTAAAAATAGCAATTGTTCTTAGAGATTTCTCCATAGCTAAAGTTCTGCTTAAGATAAAGCTGTCAATCTTCATGAGATAAATTCTTTCTGTATTGTTTAGCCAAATTGTAAACAGCAGCTGGTCCTATTAAAGAAACAGCTTGGCTAGCCAACTTTACTCCAAATTGCGCAGCTTGATGAGACAAATCACCAGCCATCAATTTAGCTACTGTAGCTGCAGCAAATACGTCACCGCAACCAGTGGTGTCTATCACGTGTTTAACTTGTGGAGAAGTGATTTTCTGCTGCGATTTAGAAGAAATCATCAATACTCCTTCTTGACCTAATGTGATAAAGAAAATTTTTATTCCTAATGCTAAAGCTCGCTCAGCAATTTCATTAATTTCTTCAACTGATGGTATTTGGTTGGGTTTGCCAAGCATAGCGGCTATTTCCTGGCGATTAGCTTGAAGATAAGTTACCCCTTTTGCCCATTCAATCCACTTAGGAAAAGCTGTGTACTTTCTAACTTCACCGAGTTTTCTCTCCAGAACTAAAGAATGAATATCCAGCCAAATTGGACAATTCAAAGTATCAACAATAGCGTGCCAGTTCTTTAGAGTTAAGTCATAGCCAGAATTGAACACAGCCATTAACATTTTGAGTTTCTGTTTGTCTTTAATAATTTTTGCATAATCCAAAGCAGGAACAACTGAATTTAAAATTTCAATCCGCTCTCCTTGCCGGGGATAAAAAAGATTAACCTGATTGCCTTGGCCTGGAACCAATTTTAAATCTGTTTTATCCAAAAAGGACCAATTATTAATGATCTTAAAAACTTCTTCAGCAAACTCCATTCCTAAATGGGAATACAGCTTCGTTAGTTGTCCTATGCCTGATAAAATTGCTGCTTGATATAAAATCCCGCCTAAACTATTAAAGCTTGTTCCTCGTTCTGAAGTTATTCTGTCAAAAGTAATTGTTCCCAGAAGACCTAACATTTAATGATTTTTTATTGACTGGGTTTTTTGTTAGAACATGAAGTACTCATTTAGAAGCTATAATAATGAAATCAAATATGAGTAAGGAAATATTAGTAAAATAATAAACGAAACTAACTCTTTTCTGTTGGTTGAGTTTGAGTTTTTTCATTTTTGGGCGGCATTTTGAAGAGACTGTCATCGATATCTACATCAAATTCGACTGATTCGATTGTAATCTGGGCTTGCGTCTGACCATTCACACGCGTCTCAATAGAATGGGGAATCATAATGCCTTTGACAGGTTTATAATCAGCAAGAATGGTTTCAACCTGTAATTCGGTTCCCTGATACTCTCTCTGCATCGATTGCTTCAATTCGATGCAATATTCAGTATCAAGATAGTAATAGATTTCCTTGCCATCCTTTTTGGTGACTTTCAGCTTGTAAACTTCTGTACCAGCCATATCTTCTTTACCGAGTAACTCCACCTTGTGACCTTTTTCTTTATAATCCACTAAAGGACCATCAAAATCAGCCTGATCTTTCATAGCCTCAGCCTGTAATCCTGTCATTTCTTGAGGGTCTTCAGACCCAAGAAAGGGCATAATCCACCATGCTTTTTCTCCATCATAAGCCTGGACGATTTTTTTATCCTGAAAAGTCGTTTCCATCCGGATCATATTCGGTCGTTTATTCCACATCACCATAGGCATTTCAACACCCTGAGCTATTACCTTTCCCGTTATCTTCACACTCTGGATGGCTTTGATTTTCTCAAGACCACCTTTGGTTTCCAGGTTTTTATCAATGATTTCATCAACAGTCTGAGAAAAGGCAAAGGGGCCTACTATAAGACCTAAAACCAGCATAATGAAGATGGAAGTTTTTTTCATAATTTCCTCCCAAAAATAAAGTTTCAAAGATTTGAAGTGAACCATTCTTCTATATATACGATATAGCATATAAGAAGTTTTCCTTATGAACCATTAATCAGTATTTTAATATACCACCTTTTCCTGTTGATGACAATTCTGGTCAAGTCTATCTTGAACTAATTCCAAGAATAGACTAAAATTATTTTCATAATATGGACTATAATATTTCTATTAAATAAGGGTTTTCAAATGACCTTAAATGATGTTATATACATTGATGATGAGAGTGGTTTTTATGGAAGCTTAGAATAAATCAAAATGCAAAAATGTCTTTTACATTAGTTCTGCAGTGTTGCAATGCTACAGTTGATTTTTTTGACTGCAGCACTATTAGTGTTAGTTTTGACTTTTGATATTTGATTTTTTATTTTTTTAAAGTCGAAAAGGCTTTAAGAAGGAGGACATTATGTTTGGATCTTCGCGTCTTCTTCAAGGAATAGTAAGTTCCTTGTTTATTTTGGTTTTTGTCAGCATCGCATATACTGCGAATGAGGTCAAAATTGATTCAGCTACCTTTGGTGACATTAAAGCCCGTAGCATCGGACCTGCAACTATGAGTGGTCGCATCACTGACATTGATTGTGTGGTGAGCGATCCCAGAATTATTTATGTAGGCACTGCGAGTGGAGGTGTCTGGAAGTCTATCAACGGTGGTACGACCTTCAAAGCTATTTTTGAGAAGTACACAATGTCCATTGGCTGTGTAACCATTGATCAAGCTAATCCGAATACTGTGTGGGTAGGCACAGGTGAAACTAATGTTCGGAATAGTACTTCTGTTGGAACCGGGCTCTACAAAACCACAGACGGTGGCAAAACTTGGGAGTGTGTGGGGCTGAAGGATTCTGAACGCATCAGTGAAGTGATTGTTCATCCTAAAAACCCCAACATCGTATATGTAGGTGCTCTGGGTCATCTTTGGAATTCTAATGAGGAACGTGGGGTCTACAAGACCACAGACGGCGGCAAAACTTGGGAACGCATCCTTTATGTGGATGAAAACACTGGTTGTATTGATCTGGTTATGGATCCCCAAGAGCCTGATGTCCTTTATGCAGCTATGTGGCAATTTCGTAGGAAACCATATTTCTTTACTTCTGGTGGCCCAGGCAGCGGTTTTTATAAGACGACAGACGGTGGTAAAACCTGGAAGAAAATGACCAAGGGACTTCCTAAAGGAGAACTTGGCCGCATTGCTGTGGATATTGCTCCTTCACGTCCCAGTACCCTCTACGCTATTGTCGAAGCTAAAGAGACTGCTCTCTATCGCTCTGATGATATGGGGGAGACTTGGAAGAAAGTTAGTTCTACTTTTGGCGTAAAAGCACGTCCATTTTACCTTGCTAACATCAAAGTGGATCCAAAAGATCATAATCGGTTGTATAATCCCAGTATGATACTTTTCGTGAGTGAGAATGGCGGCAAATCTTTCAGTAATCCCTTTGCTGCTGGATTCAGCGGTTTTTCACCTGGGGTTCATCCGGATCATCAAGCGCTCTGGATCAATCCGAACGATCCAAACCATATTCTTCTGGGTACTGATGGCGGGGTATACGTCTCCTATGATCGAGCCAGCCATTTTAAATTTTTAAGCAATCTTCCAGTCTCGCAGTTTTATCATGTTAGCTATGATATGAAAATACCCTACAATGTCTATGGTGGTCTCCAAGATAATGGCTCTTGGCATGGCCCTTCCCGTAGCTTCAACTGGCGGGGGATCCAGAACAAGGACTGGCAGAATGTTGGAGGTGGTGATGGCTTTTATGTGTTTGTTGACCCGACTGATCCTGACATTATTTATAACGAATGGCAAGGAGGAAGAATCCAGCGGTATAACAAGAGGACTGGAGAAATGAAAGATATCCGCCCATTCCCCAAAAAGAATGAGCCCAAATATCGTTTTAATTGGAATACAGCAATTGCTATCAGTCCTAATGACCCCAAGGTTATTTATATCGGCGCCCAATTCCTGTTTCGATCCCGCGATAGAGGTGACAATTGGGAACGAATTTCTCCTGATTTAACCACTAATGACCCGGAAAAGCAGAGGCAGGCCGAATCCGGAGGGTTAACTATAGACAACACAACAGCTGAAAATCACTGTACCATTGTTACCATATCTGAATCACCGCTTGATGTAAACGTCATCTGGGTTGGCACCGACGACGGCAATCTCCAGGTCACTCGCGACGGTGGAAAAAACTGGACAAATGTTGTAGGTAATATTCCTGGCCTACCTCCCAATACCTGGTGTCCTACTGTGGAAGCTAGCCACCATGATGGAGGCACTGCCTATGTGGCGTTTGATGGACATCGCGCAGGGGATATGACACCTTATGTCTACAAGACGACTGATTTTGGGGAGACTTGGACCTCTCTGGTCACTGAGACAATTGAAGGTTATTGTCATGTCATTCGGGAAGACTTGGTCAACCCCAATCTGTTGTTTTTAGGAACCGAGTTCGGTCTCTTTGTCTCTGTGGACGGGGGCAAACAGTGGGCCCACTTTAAAGAGTCGCTTCCCAGAGTGGGAATTCGTGATATAGCAATTCACCCCCGGGAACACGACCTTATCCTTGCCACCCACGGCCTGGGCATTCAGATCATCGATGACATTACACCCCTGCGGCACCTCACTCCAGAGGTTCTCAACTCTGAGGCTGCTATTCTTCCCTCTCGACCTGCAACCATTACCATTCCAGCCTATCTTCAGGAATTTCCCGGGGACGGGGAGTTTACTGGTAAAAATCCCCCAGAAGGGGCTGTTATTACCTATTACCTGAAGAGGCGGCATATTTTTGGTGATTTGAAATTTGAAATCTTTGACACAGAAGGAAAGCTCATCAGAAGTCTTCCCACTGGCAAACGCCGCGGTATAAATCGGATTCATTGGAATATGCGGCTTAAAGCTCCAAAAACTGCTGCTGCACCTAGTTTGGCGCCGCGCATTCTTGTGGGTCCAATGGTTCCGGAAGGCACATACACTGTCAAACTTACTAAAGGAGAGAAGCCCTTCTTTGGCGATATTAAACTCATTCCTGATCCATCGGCTAAACACAGTGCTGAAGACCGTGCTCTTCGTCATAATACAGTTATGAAACTTTATCATATGCAGGAGCGCCTTGCTTATATAGCAGATGCTATTGCAGATGCCCGGGACAAGACCAATGAGCGAGTTGAAGAGCTCAAAAAAGCAAAACGCCGGGATAAGGGCCTGATTAATCAGCTCAAAGCTTTTGCTGAGAAGTTGGATAAACTTCACAAAACTCTTGTCCAAACCGGTGGTTTGTTCGGCGAATCAAAACTTCGGGAAGAGGTTATTGATCTTTATGCTTCAGTCTCTGGCTATGGAGGACGACCGACCGAATCCCAGCTTGCCTATCTTTCTGTTTTGGAAGAGAGAATCAAAGAAGCAGAGAAGAACTTTAAGTCAATCACCGGAAAAAGGCTTCTTTCTCTTAATGCTAAGCTCTTGAAGAAGAAGCTTGCCCCCATTCAAGTGATGACCGAAGAAGAATACAAAAAGAAAGAAGAAGAAAAATAATTTTTCATAAAAATTCAAATTTCAAGGTACGATTCTATTTGCCTATTTCATTTTCTCCTAAAACGAGTAATTGTCTAAATTATACTAATGAATTTTAATAAGCTCAATACGCCAGATTAGAAATTTTCCTTGAGCTAATAAATCGTAATATTCTGAGTAAAAGTAAGTAAAAAACCTATTCAGCCCAGAATAAAGTAAGAACCATAAGTATAGAGATGAACTCAAAACCTATATTCTAAACCAAGATTTAGGCTAAGATAGTTAATTTCCGCGATGAACGAATGCAAATAAAGAGAACCTCCTAAATTTAACCCTATTTGTGGAGAAAGGGAATACTTCATTCCCACTCCTGTTTTCAAAAATAAAATAAAGGATGGCGTAATTTCTTCTGCTCCTACACCAAAAGTGAAATAAGGGAAGACTTTTTTGCCTTTAAAATCATAAATTAAATTTAAATAGGGCACAACATAGGACTCATCCTCGGTATAATCAAAAAAACTGCCATCATAATCTTGACCCCATTTGTGGTAAGTATGTCTTTGATAAGCAATTTCTCCCTGAATTGCCCAGTGAGAGGAAAAATAATATTGTAAATTTAATCCTAACCTATAACCTAATTTATGATTATCGTAATATGAGTTTGAACCCCCTAAACCGAAAGAATATCCAAAATTAATCCCAAGAATGTATTCATTCTCCCCACCATTAGTTTGGCTGGTAAAAATTATAAGAAATGCTAAAAAAATCAGAATTAGTTTAACATTTTTCATTTCTCTCCTTTCTCTAAGCTATTAAATTGATTATGCTTAATATAACTTGATTAATTCAATTCGCCATATTAAGAACTTTCCTTGAGCTGATAGGTCTTTATATGCTGGACCAAAAGTAAGAGAAAGTGCTTGAACATCTTTTTTCCAGTTTGGATGATCTTTTAATTTAATTAATACCCAACTAAAATCACCTCTCCTCTTCAATGGAAAATCTTTAAAAGTCCCTCCTTTAGGTACATGTTTCAATCGACCTTTCTTATCTACCATAGTCTTATCTAACCATCCAATTGCTCCTCTTGCTCTTCCTTTAGGATGCTCGATTAGGTTTAAATAAAGTAAAGTAATCTGAAATTTAATTTTTTATAATTAAAACTTATATTCTAAAGAGATATTAAGATTTAAATAATTAATTTCTTCAGGAAGAGCATAAAATAATGAGTAATCATTAGTATAGAAAGAAATCCCTAAATTTGATGAAATATTGGAGAGCAACTGGTATTTCACTCCTACTTTCAATTTAACCTTGGAAACAATTGAAAAAATCTGTAACCCTTGAATAGCCCTCATCCCTATTCCGAGGGAGAAATAGGGGAAGAGTTTATTCTTTATATTAGATTTATAAATTACATTTAAAAATGGCATAATATATGATTCATCATGGATATATTC
>JBHIEE010000102.1:0-10208 GCA_046760445.1 Candidatus Aminicenantia bacterium | reverse complement strand
AGTTTGCTAAAAAAAAGAAATCCTGATAATTGTTTTGGTTATTTGATCATTGGTCCCGAGTACTCGGGATGATATTTGGTGCTTGGAATTTGGGGTTTTAACTAATGTGGAGGTGAAGCCGAAAAACAGAGCTTGAAAACCTTTGTCAGTATTGGGTTTTCAAAGTCGAAAATGCTCTTGCTATTTAATTGGCAACTAATTTGTTTGAAATTATATTTTCCTTAGAATTACTATGAATTTTCTAAAATTTAGAGCCTTATATTTCATATTCTTCTCATTGGTTTTTTTGGTTAATTGTCAAAATCAAGAAAAAAAAGAAATTTTAGAAATTGATTTTTCTAATAGAAAGACTGTCCCAACGATTCCTTCCGGGAATTCTCTCCGTCCAATTAAAGCGGCTGTCTCAGCTATGAGTTCTCCTAAAGAAACATTTATTTATTATCAGCAGTTACTAAATTATATTTCAAAGAAATTAGATACTCCCCTTATTTTTAAACAGAGAAAAACTTATCAAGAAATAAATGACCTTCTTAAAAAAGGAGAATTAGATTTTGCCTTTATCTGTTCTGGAGCTTATGTGAAAGCCCGAGAAAATTTTGATTTAGAAATATTGGTTATTCCAATAATTAATAATGAACCTTATTATTACGCTTATATTATTGTTCATAAAGATAGTTTAATTAGTAAATTCGGAGATTTGTTCGGGCGTAGTTTCGCTTTTACAGACTCAATGTCAAATACAGGTATGATTTATCCTCTATATTTAGTTACTAAGAAAGGATTTAATCCTGAGGATTTCTTTTCTAAATTCATTTATACTTATGCTCATGATTTTTCAATCCAAGCTGTAGATAGAAAATTGGTCGATGGAGCCAGCGTTGATAATTTGGTCTTTGATTATTTTAAGAGAAATAATCCGGAAAAGGTGGCTGATGTGAGAATTATTAAAAAATCTCCTCCATTCGGGATTCCTCCCGTAGTGGTTAATAGAAATTTAGATTCTCAATTAAAGAATAAATTAAGAGATATTTTTTTCAATATGCATCAAGAAGAAGAGGGACAGAAATTGCTGAAAAAATTAATGATTGATAAATTTATCTTAGCTCAAGATAGTCATTATGATTCAATTAGAGAGATGGAATCTTCTGTGAATAAGAGAATAATGAAAGATAGTGTCAAAAATAACATGAAATAATTATGAAACCACAGAGAACACAGAGAAAATAAATCTCTGTGTTCTCCCCCGAGTACTCGGAGAAGAACACAATAGCAAAGATAATCTTTTGTGTTATGAAAGTTCATTTAACTTATTTAACTTAAAAACAATGAGGCAAGTATTAGAAGACATTGATAAATTTCAACAGAGAGAAAAACAATGGGATAAAGAGATTAACTCTGCCAGAGCACTTAGAGGGGAGGGAAGTATAAAAACACGATAAGTGTTTTTATAGTTATATGTTCTCTGTGACCTCTGTGGCTAAATTTGACAATATCTAATGAAACAAAAGGATCAATGAATGAAAGATATAAAATTAAAATTAAGAACTAAATTTACTTTAGCCATTTTGACAGTTGTCCTAATATTTGGCTCAATTAATATTATTTTGATTAGAAAAAGTACTCTGAAAGCACTACGAGAGGAGTTAGAGAACCGAGGTCTTTTTATTGTTCAGAGTTTAGCTGAACGGAGTACTGAATTCCTTCTTTATGAAGATTATATTTCTCTTCAACAATTGGTGGATGAAATTAAAGATTTAGATAAGGATGTTGTTTATAGCTTTATTACTGACAATCAAGGAAAAGTGATAGTTCATACTTTTGAACACGGTTTTCCCGTAGAGCTTATCCAAGCAAATCCAATAAGTAAAGAAAAAAATTATAATGTCCAATTAATTTATGATAAAAACAAGAAATTTTTATATAGAGATATCGCTGTCCCAATTTTAGATGGAGAAATAGGTATTGTTCGAGTAGGTATAGCAGAAAAAAACATAGCTCGCCAAACCAATAAGGCAATTACTATTTTAACAGGAATGGTAATTGTTTTTCTTATTATAGGAATTGTTGGGGCGTTTATTTTTGCTTATTTAATTACCAATCCGATTTCCAAGATAGTAGATGTTTCTGAAACATTGAATTTAGATGAGAAAGCTGAACCAATCAGGGTAAAGACATATGATGAGATAGAATATTTAGCTAATAAGTTTAATGAAATGGTTCAGCGATTGCAATCTGCTCATCAGGAATTAAAAAATGCTCAAGAAAAATTGATTCAAACTGAAAAATTGGCTTCTATTGGAACTTTAGCTTCTGGTTTAACTCATGAAATTAACAATCCTTTGGCCGGGCTCAAAAACTGTTTAAATCGAATTAAAAAAACCCCTGATAAAAACGAGATTCTAAAATATATCAATCTAATGTTTAATGCTTTAGAGAAAATAGAAAATGTGGTCAGAGGATTATTAGACTTTTCCCGAAAACGAGATTATAATTTTGAGTCAATCTCCATCAATGAAGTAATTGAAAGAGCATATTCTTTGGTTCAATATCAGTTAGAAAACAACTCCATTAAAGTTAAAAAAGACTTGGATGAGACTATTGGACTTTGTAAAGGAGACGCTCATCAATTAGAACAGGTAATGGTGAATTTAATACTTAATTCAATAGATGCTATGCCCAAAAGAGGAGGATTGATTTTGAAAACTTTTCAAAATAAGAATAAGGTTTATATTATAGTTGAGGATACAGGAATTGGAATTTCTGGGAAACACCTCAATAAAATTTTTGATCCCTTTTTCACTACCAAAGAAACAGGTAAAGGCACAGGATTAGGCTTATCCGTTTCTTATAATATTATTAAAGCACACCGGGGAGAAATATTGGTGGAAAGTCAAGAAGGGAAAGGAACAAAATTGACTGTTAGTTTACCTGTATATTCACCAGAGATGTCTAACTCTCAACGTAAAACAAGGGAGTGAAAAATTAAACTCAAATGAAAGTTTTAGTAGTAGATGATGAAAATATTCTCCGCATTTCAATGTGTGATGATTTAAAAGAGGCTGGTTTTAAATCAGCTTCCAGCAAAAGCCCCTTATTAGCGCTTGAACTTCTCAGTAATGAAAATTTTGATGTCATTATAACTGATTTAAAAATGCCTGAAATGGATGGAATAACTTTCTTAAAGCAGGTAAAAGAAAAATATCCTGAGACAATAGTAATTCTAATGACCGCTTATGGAACAGTCCAAACTGCAGTGGAAGCTATGAAATTAGGTGCTTATGATTATTTAACCAAACCTTTTTCATCGGATGAACTAATTTTAACTTTAAAAAGAATTGAAGAGATTCAATCAATAAAAAAAGAAAATATTGAGCTCAAAGAACAATTAAAAGAAAGACATAGTTTTCACAAAATTATCGGCAAAAGTAAACCTATGCAGGAAATATACAACTTATTATCTATTGTCGCCAACTCAAATAGCACAGTGCTTATCACTGGAGAAACTGGCACAGGAAAAGAAATGGTGGCTGATGCTATACATTACAGCAGTCTCAGACATAATAAACCCTATATTAAAGTTGGCTGTGCTATCTTTTCTAAAGATATATTAGAAAGTGAACTTTTTGGTCACGAGATAGGAGCCTTCACTGGTGCCATTAATGAAAAAAAAGGAAGATTTGAATTAGCTGATGAAGGAACTATTTTTTTAGATGATGTGGATGATATCCCTTTAGAACTTCAGGTTAAACTATTGAGAGTCCTGCAAGATAAACAATTTGAACGAGTGGGAGGAACAAAAACTATTCAAGTTGATGTCAGAGTTATTGCTGCTTCTAAGTCTGATCTTCTTAAAAAAATTAAACAAGGAGAATTCAGGGAAGATTTATATTATCGATTAAATGTAGTACCCGTTCATTTGCCTCCTTTAAGAGATAGAAAAGAAGATATTCCCTTATTGATCGAAACTTTTATAAGGAAATATTCTAATAAGCCAATTAAAATTTCTAATCAGGCGATGAGTTATTTATTAAATTACAATTGGCCTGGTAATGTTAGAGAGTTAGAGAATGTAATAGAAAGATTAACCTTAATAGCTCCTCAAGGAAATATTGATTTACCTCATTTACCCAAGGAGATAATTTTGGAGGAGAGTTCTTTTCCTGAGATAAATATAAATGAAAGATCTTTTGAGGAAACAATTAAAGGAACAGAAATAAGTCTTATCAAAAAGGCTTTAAGAATAACTGCTGGGAATAAAACTAAAGCAGCAAAATTACTAAAATTAAAACCTTCAACATTGAGGAGTAAGGTAGAAAAATACAAACTTTAACGAAATTTCGCTCTTTTGAGCGAAATTTCGCTCTTTTACCTCTGATTGAATTTTGTCTTAATCTTATTAATTCTCTTTTAATCAATAACTTATTTCATTTTTTTAATTGGCATATTATTTGCTATGATTTTTATATGAATCTTCCTAAGAAAGGAGGCAAAATGAAGAAGTTATTTTTAAACTTTCTTAGTTTGTGTATGATTTTAGGTTTATTCTTTGTTGTTCCCAGTCAGGCAGCGGAGGAAATCGAAGTAAAGATTCATGGGGAGTTAGAGTATGAATTTTCTACAAGCAACGCTGAGGATATAGAACCGCAGTTTCAACTTGACAAGTTCGTGATTCAACCAAAAGTTAAGCTTGGCGACTTCCTTAAATTTAGTGCACAGTGGTATGCCAGACAGGGAACAAAAGATGAGTCAGAATCCTACCTGAATGAATTCCATGCTAAATTCTTGAGACTCCCTTTAGATACCTATCTTGATTTTGGTCTTTTTGAAAGAACGCTAAAAGATCACCACAGCCGTATAACAGAAACTTATTCTCTTTACGGCAATGCTTTCTACCGTGATGATAGTATGACGATCGCCTGGGGTAACTGGGAGAAGAAGCATAAGGCTCCACCATTTTACTGGCTGGTATCAGTTGGTGAGGGATTTAAGATTGGGCATAAACAACCAGCAGAGCAGACATCTAAGTATGATGGTAGCAACAAAGACAAAATGATCCAGGATGATCTTGGCCCTAAGATCAGTCTCAAATATCCTGAGGCAGGTATTAATATTGGCATTAACCAGAAACTTGGTGAGGCAAAAGTTGATCTCATGGGATTTTACTACACCGATAAACTAAGTGAGAGTGAGAGGAGAGCGTTCGAAAGGTACCTTTCCAATGATCAAAAAGCTAAATTAGACGAAGACAATGGTCGCCAGCGCGTTGGCGCTCAGGCAAATGTTAAAATTGGCCATAGTCGTATCTTCGCTGGTTTCTTGTCTGCTATGGATGCCGGATTGGGTCGGATGTCTTATGTTTTTGAAGCTTCCTATAAGTTTAAAATTGGAGAAAGAGAAATTTTTAAATCAATAACGCCAGTTGTCTCATACAGCGCCTACACTATCGATGGTAGCCCAGAATTTACCAAGGCAGAAAGCTGGGATCGTACCCAGATTATTCTTGCCTGTATTATTGACGTGTTGGAAAAGACTAAATTCAAAGTCGAATACATAATCAACGATGAAGAAACTGGGGGTACTGGTACAAATCCTACAGACATCGATAATAATGAATTTCTTGTCCAGTTAGAAGTTAAATTTTAAAAGAAACGGCAGGGGAAAAAGAATGAAATCGCTACCCAATGAAAAAAAATTGATTAGATTATTTTACTTAGCTCTTCTTTCTTTACTTCTTGTGGAAAGGGATTTTGTTTTTGGGCTTTCCTTAGAAGAACTTGAAAAATTCGACCTATCTCTTCAGTATCGAGTAATGTATAATGCTAGTAATATACCAGGCTCTGGTGGTTCTACTTTTACTGATCTAAGAAATTATGATTTTTTCCGACAACGGTTCCGTCTTTCTCTGGATGTTCAACCAACCAAAAATATTGGTGGTTTTGCTCAAGTAGAGTTTAGAGGTGGATGGGGGGTTGGCCCAGATATCTCTGATCCTCGAGAAGGGATAAGAGAAGCTGTTGTTTTTAATCGATTGAAAGCTCGAGGTATTCGATATGGTTTTTTATACGCATTTCTCGGAAAAGATCAAAAATTAAATGCTGGCATTATTCCAGTCTCTGATAAGGTAGGAGATACTCTTTTCAGTTCTGATTGGGATTTTAATGTAGGAGGGATTTCCTTAGAAGGAAAAATTCGAGGAAAGAAATATCGATTAGCATATTTAAGATTAGTGGATACTTTAGGGACTGAATTGGATAGAAATGGTGAGTTCTACATTTTTGATTTTATAAATCCTATTCTAGGAGCACATGTCTATTTTATGAGAAAAGAACGACACCCTGATTTACCAGATTTCTTAGGAGAAGAGATTAACGAAGCTTGGTATGCTTTAACTTCATCATTCGACTTAGGGAAAACAAAATTAAATGCTTTTTTAATGATTAATAATGGAAAATATAAAGACATATCCCATACAGGAATTGCTTTTAAGGGAGAGGGAGAGTTTTCTTTTGGAACAGCTAATTTAGGACTACTTTGTCTTTATACTACAGGAGATAAGGAAGAAATAGGAAAAAGAACTTTTTTGACTCCTCAGGGAATTTTAGGCACCGGTGGTTACTGGGCCTATACTCATATATTCACTCCTCAAGGTCCTTCGGATGTAAATGATTTCGGATTAGAGATAGGAAATAAAGGAGCTGGGCTATTTACTTCACAGATGAAATTAGAAATTCCATTGATTTCTGAAAGATTGGATTTTAAAATAACAGGAGGATTATTTTATGCTAATAAAGAAAGAAATGAATCAAAATACATGGGAGTGGAATTAGGAGGAGAGTTTACGCTATTTATCGACCAATATCTCACTTTCGATTTTGGCACTTCCTATGTGCGATTGGGGGGTTTTTATGGAAAAGAAATTCCCAGAGGGATTTATGAGATATTTGGTCGATTTCAATTAGAATTTTAAATTATTTTAAGGAGGTAAATATGAGAAACAAAAAGTTAGCGAATAGCTCTCGCCGTGATTTTTTGAAAAAGGCAAGTACTATTACTGCTGCAACTACTACTGGTTTAGCTCTTAACTTAGAAATACCTACCCTAAAAGCAGCTCAAGAGAAAAAACCTCGCTATGCCATGTTAATTGATTTGCGAAAATGTTATGGTTGCCGTGCCTGTACTATATCCTGCAAGAGTGAATTTCAGGTTCCCTTAGGAGTATTTCGTACAGTTGTGAAACAAAAGGAAAAAGGCACTTTTCCTAAAACAAAAAGATTTTTTCAACCAATCATGTGCAATCACTGTGCCAATCCTCCTTGTGTTGAAGTTTGTCCGGTTGATCCTGTGAAGGCCATCTATAAATACAATGGCAGAGAAGTAGAATACGAAAAGCGAGCTACATACTCGAGACCTGATGGAGCAGTTTTAGTTGATTATGAACGCTGTATCGGATGTCAGTTATGCGTTGAAGAATGTCCTTACAAAGCTCGTTATGTTGATCCAATTAGAAAAGCTGGGGGTGAGCCAGAGAATAATACAGTGGGTAAATGCACTCTCTGTGTTCATCGGGTGGATCAAGAAGTTCCACCTTCTTGTGTTAATACCTGTCCTGCTCAAGCTCGGATATTTGGGAATATAAATGATCCTTTGAGTAAAGTTTCTCAACTGTTAAAAGAGCACAAAACCCAAGTGTTATTCCCCGAAGAGAGAACAGATCCCCATGTTTTTTATATTGCCTTTGAGGAAGGAATTTATGAGAAAGGAAGGAGGTGGATCGATGAGATTAGATAGAAGAGATTTTATAAAATTAGGGGCACTTAGTTGCGGTGTTTTGACATTGGGTCTTAAGTCACAATCTGAGAATTTAGAAGGAAAAATAAAAGTAGCTGATTTTTCTCCAGAAACAGGAGTTGAGCGTCAAGCAATTCCTTCTGCCTGCTGGCAATGCGTTGCTCGAGATGGAATTATTGGTTATGTAGAAGATTGTAAATTAGTTAAGATAGAAGGAAATCCCGCTCTTCCCAGAACAAATGGTAAGCTATGTGCTCGAGGTCAAGCTGGTATCAATCAGGTTTACAATCCAGATAGAATTCTTTACCCCATGAAAAGAGTAGGTAAAAGAGGAGAAGGAAAGTGGAAAAGAATCACTTGGGAAGAAGCTATAAACGAAGTTACAGCTAAACTAAAAGAGCTCAAAGACAATGGTCATCCAGAAGAGTTTATGTTCCATTATGGAAGAATGAAGGCGAGTTCATCCAAAATAATTAAAAGTTATTTCCTACCTGCTTATGAAACAAAAACAATTGGTAATCACACCTCTGTGTGTGAAGGAGGAAAATGGACGTCTCAAGAGCTTACTTGGGGAAAGCACTATGATGTCAATGATGTGGCTAACACTAATATGATTCTTAATTTTGGTTGTAATTTCTTTGAAACTCACACCTCTCATATTCCTTTAGCCCAGAGAGCAATCAAAGCTGTTGTGGAACGAGGAGTAAAATTAATCACTTTTGATGTTAGATTGTCTAACACAGCTGCTAAATCTTCGGAATGGATTCCCATTAAGCCAGGCACAGATGGAGCTATTGCTTTAGCTATGGCTCATGTAGTAATGAAAGAAGGATTTTATGACAAAGATTTTATTGAAACTTGGACCAATGTGACAATGGACCAATTGAAAAAACATTTGCGGCAATATACTCCTGAATGGGCTGAGAAAATAAGTGGGGTACCTGCAGATAAAATAAAATCCTTGGCTATTGAGTATGCTAAAGCTAAACCAGGAACAATCGTCTCTTATCGAGGCGCTGTTGCTCACTACAATGGTGTTGAGAATGAAAGAGCCATAAAGATGTTAGATGCTATCTGTGGTTATATTGATGTCAAGGGAGGAACCTGTAAAGCTGTGGGCGCTAAATGGAAAAATTCGTTTAAAAAACCAGATGGACATCCTAAGAAACTGAAGATAATTGATGGATTTCCTGGTCAAGCCGCTTATCCAACCCATCATATAAATCATCAGGTATTCAAGATGATTAAAGATGGTTCCTACGGCCGACCAAAAGTCTATATGATTTATTGCTACAATCCAGTTTATATTAATGGTGAATGTCAGGAGAATATTGATATTATGAAAGATGAAAAACTAATTCCTTATATCGTTGCTTGTGATGTGGCTTATAGTGAATCAACTTCTTTAGCTGATTTAATCCTGCCAGATGCAACTTATTTAGAAAGATGGGATTGGGAAGATATGGTTTCTTATGACCAGATTCCTGAATATTACATCCGTCAACCTGTTGTTCCTCCTCTGGGAGGGTCACGAGATTTTAAAGATGTAGTTTGTGAGATTGCTAATAGATTAGGAATTCCTTTAGGATTCAATTCTGCTGAAGAATTTGTTAAAGATGCCTGTGAGCACACTCCTGGAGTGAAAAAAGCAGGTGGATTTGAGTATATGAAAAAGCATGGTGCTTGGTATGATAAGAATGCCAAACCAAAATACAAATCCTATGCTAAAGAACTAAAGCCAGAAGACTTAGAGGGAACTATTGTGGATGAAGCGACCGGAGTTATCTGGAAAGGTAAAAATGGAGAAAATTACACCACAACCAAAAATGCATACAAGAAATATGTGGGACAGATGATTAATGGCAAAGCTTTTAAAGGATTCCCCCCAGATAAAATAAATAAATCTGGTAAATTTGAAATTTATTCCCGATTCTTAAAAGAAAAAGGATTTAACCCATTACCTTCATATTTACCTATTCCTGAGCACGAAAAGAGGAAACCAGATGAACTTATACTTACCACTTACAAAGTTAATGTTCAAACTCATTCTCGGACACAAAACTGCAAATGGTTAACGGAAATCTATCACGATAACCCAGCCTGGATAAATCCAAAAACAGCAGCAGAAAGAGGAATAAAAGATGGAGATAAAATTAGGATAAAATCTAAAATTGGTGAAATTGTAACAAAAGCTAAAGTAACAGAAGGTATTGTTCCTGGAGTAATTGCCATCTCTTTTCACTTAGGACACTGGGAATATGGTGAATATGCTTCTGGTAAGAAAACTTTGGTTCATATTTGTGAACCGGATTGTCAATTCAAATGGTGGGAAGAAACTGGGGTTAATCCTAACTGGATTATCCCCAATTCACCTGAGCCGATTGGAGGACAGCAGCGGTGGATGGATACTGTAGTTACAG
>JBHIEE010000101.1:0-10374 GCA_046760445.1 Candidatus Aminicenantia bacterium | reverse complement strand
ACTGGACCCCGGGCAACCTTGTTCTTTTGGTGGTGAATGTGGTTCTGGATGGTGTGTAGACGGAGTTTGTTGTGATAGTGCCTGTAACGGAACTTGCTTAGCTTGCAATCTTGCAGGTAACGAAGGAGTTTGCACCTTTAGGTCAGTTGATGATAATACTGAATGTGCAGCTTGCAATCGGTGTACTGGACTTAATATTAATTGTCAACCAGAAAACACAGCTGATGGTTACAACTGTGTAGATGACTGTACTCGTTGCTCAAATGGAAGTTGTGTGGATAGACCACAGTGGGCAACTGCTGAATGTTCAGCCTGTAATGCCTGTGATGTAGCTGGAGGAAACTGTGTTTACGTAGGGGTCTGCTCCCCGGGAACTCCAGAAGGCTGTGGTAATTGTGGCACCCGGACCTGTCAACCAAACTGTCAATGGGGTTCTTGTACCGGTCAAGGCGTCTGTGCCCCTGGAACGCCTGATTCTCAAAATTGTGGTTCAGGAGCTTGTCTTGGCACTCAAACAAGGACCTGTCAAGCTGACTGCACTTGGCCTGGTTGGAGCGCCTGTTCAACCAATGGTAATCCCTGTGGTAATTGCGGAACTTGTTCGGGCGAAGTTTGTAGTGATCAGAAAGCCAATGGGCAGACGTGTTCTGTTGGTACCGAATGTTGTTCTGGGAATTGTGTAGATGGGGTTTGTTGTGATAGTGCTTGTGGTGGGAGCTGTCAATCTTGTAATCTCGCAGGCAGTGTAGGAACCTGTACCACCAGAGCAGCTGGTGATAATGTTGAATGTGCACAATGCAATCGGTGCGATGGAATTAATATTAGTTGTCAACCAGAAAATGCACCTGATGGTTATAACTGCGTAGATAGTTGTACTTACTGTTCAAATGGAACCTGTACCACCAGAGCAGCTGATGATAATACTGAATGTTTAGCCTGCAATCGGTGCGATGGAATTAATATTAGTTGTCAGCCAGAAAACACAGCTGATGGTTACAACTGTGTAGATGACTGCACTTATTGTTTAAATGGAAGTTGTGAAAATAGGTTAGCTGGTGATGATACTGAATGTCTAACCTGCCAGGCTTGTAATATAGCTGGCGGAAACTGCGCTGGTATAAATGCACCTGATGGTAAAAACTGTGTAGCTGATTGTACCGAGTGCGTAGGTGGTGTCTGCAGTGACAGATTACAATGTAATACTACTGAATGCACGGTTCCTGGCACGGTATGTGATGCAGGCGGGGGAAGTTGTCAAGAGCCAGATGCCAATTCTACTGTTTGTACTGCTTGTTTTAGCGGTTGGGATTCAATCAGGATTGATTGTTGTGGTGATGATGGGGCAGCTGATGATTGGTGTACTCCAGGAGGTGGTTCTTGTATTAGTGGTAGTTGGAATCCTGACCACTGTTTAGATTTAGTTCAAAACTGTGATGAGATAGGAGTTGATTTTGGTGGATTTGATTGCGCTCCTTACTGTATTCTTCCCACAGTGACCACCAATGATGCTGATGGCGTAGAAGAAACTACAACCACTCTTAAAGGTTTTTTGGACTATAATGGTGATGGCCCCTGTGACTGTAATGTAAAATTTCAATATGGTTTGACAACTGCTTATGGTACTGATACTAATTGGCAATCGGCAACAACTGGTGACACTTTTTATGAAGCAATTTATGGTTTATCAAAAGGCACTTTATATCACTTTAGAGCTCAGGCTCAAAATCCTGCCGGTTCAGCTACTGGTTCAGACAAAACTTTCTTAACTAAACCTGATGAGCCTTCTAATTTCACAGCCATTCCAGAAAATAGCCAGATTAGACTTTTTTGGGCAAAGGGAGCTGGAGCTAATAGAACTATGGTTAGACAAAGTACTATTGGCTATCCGGCTACTCGAACAGAGGGCACTCAGGTCTATTTTGATACAGGAGCAAACTTTATTAATACAAGTTTGGTCAATGGAACCACTTATTATTATAGTGCCTGGTCAGAGGTTACAGCCGATGCTTTACAGCAATACTCAGATAATTATGCTACCACTTCAGCTACGCCAGCTGAAGCTCCAGCATGTATAGACCATAATGTCTGGGGTTGGGCCTGGTCATCCACTACTGGCTGGATTAGTTTTAGTTGTAAAAATTGTGATACTGATGACAACGGTTTCATTGATAGTGGTGATTGCGGAGGGGATAATTTAACTACTCCGGCAATAGATTACGGAGTAGATGTTAGTGCTTCAACTGGAGTTTTTTCAGGTTATGCCTGGTCAAAGAATGTCGGTTGGATAACTTTTAATGAAACAGACCTTATAAGTTGCCCCAGCGGAACTTGTCAGGCAAAACTTAATTTCGCAGATAATAAAATATATGGCTGGGCAAAAGCTAAAAATGCTGATGGTGGCTATGGTTGGATAGGATTAAGAGGACAGACTACTGAAGTTCCACCCACTGAATACGGGGCTTCTTGGAATCCTTCTACTCACGAAGTAGAGGGTTGGGCTTGGTCAGATATAGCTATTGGCTGGATAAGTTTTAATTGTTTTAACGATTACAACGGTGATGGAGTTCCGGAAAGTCATTGTACGGATGCTGGATACGCTTCAGATTATAAAGTGGAGCTTATTCCTGGGCCTAATCCACCTCAAGCTCAAACTTCCTGTCATCCCGATGGTTGCAGTCAACCAGAAGGTGTTTGCGCGGGCTACACCCAAACTCTTTTCTGTTTGGCGAATGATTCCACTGATCCTGATGGATTTTTAGATATTACGACTTCCACCTGGACAATATACGATAGGAACACAGGAACTGTTGTGGATGGTCCTTCTGACTGTATAGTGGACCCTCTTTGTAATTGGACTATCCCATCAACTCTTTCTGCCGGGAATTACACTGCCCAACTTGTAGTTACAGATAGAAGCGGAAATACAAGCACTACCACCAAAGATTTTGATATCTGGCAAGATGCCATTGCCGACTTTTTATGCTCTCTAACTAATAAACCAGGAAGCTGGCGGGAGTGCGAGAATATTTCTGCCAGTGAAGAAGAGGTGGTTTATTTCAATGATAACCTTACTACTCACCCCTCTGGACGCTATTCTCGGTATTCTGATGGAGCAACCTCCATTGTTTCCCGAACTTGGGAACAAAATGGAGTTACTATCTCCTCAAATAATAATTCCACCACTTCGGTTAGTTTAGTCGCCGGCTCCAATAGAATTAGATTAACTATTACTGATAATGCACCGGTACCGAGAAGCGACTCTCAAGAATATATTATTGGCGCTGCCCCACCTCTTCCTGAATGGCGTGAAGCTCCGCCCTTATAAATGAATAGAATGAAAAATTCCTTCCGCTTCAATCTGCGTTTTAATCCTTCTCGATCCACTCCTCCAAACGGAGGGTTTACTCTTTTAGAAGTAACGATTGTGATTTTCACGCTTGCTATCTTGACATCAATTGTTTTGGCTAATTATAGAGGAGGGGAGAGGGGGTTTTCTCTTTTGAGGTCAGCTCATAAATTAGCTCAGGATTTGAGAACTACCCAAGAAATGGCAATGGCCGGGGAGATGTTTTATGGCGATTTTCCTAAAGGCGGATATGGAATTTATTTTATTGCAAACTCCAATTCTTATATTCGATTTGCTGACTGCAATAGCAACGGAACTTATGATGGTGAAATTTCATTAGTTTGTCCGGATTGCTCTGGCGCTTCTTGTATAGACAATGTGTTTTCAGAAAAAGTCGAAGAGCTTTTTTTAGAAGAAAAAATTAAAGTTTCAAATCTTTCTCCTTCTTCTCCTTTAAATATTACTTTTTTTCCTCCTGACCCGACTATAACAATTAACCCTCCATCCAATTTTGCCACTACTACTTTAATCCTTAATGGGAGATATAAATATATCAAAATTAATACCGTTGGCCTTATTGATGTTGACTAACTCTACGAATTACGAATAAAATGAAAAATCTCTTCTGCGCAAATCCGCGTCTATATCCGCGTTTATCTGCTTCTACAAAAGGGTTTACCCTTTTAGAAGTAATTGTAGCAATTTTTATTTTGACTGTCGGAGTTGGCGGTTCTTTTGCCTTGATTCAACAAACTTTATCTTTTGCTTCCTTAGTCGAAGAAAGATTAATCGCCTCTTATTTAGCCCAGGAAGGAATTGAGATAGTTAGAAATATCAGAGATACTAATTGGCTTGAGCAAAAAACTGCTCCTACTACTCCTTGGAATGATGGTCTTACTAATTGTCAACCTCCTACAAACTGTTGTGAGGGCGATTATATAACCGATACCCCGCCGTCTTATTCTCCTTTGACCTCCCTTCTTAGCTGTAATTATGATAGCCTTCAATATCTTAATATTGATGCCAATGGTTTTTATAGCTATTCTTCTGGCTCTCCTACAAAATTCAAGAGAAAAATCCTAATTGAGAAACCTGCACCAGATAAAGTAAAAGTTTCAGTTGAAATTATATGGAAAGAGAGAGGCAGAATCCACAGTTTCGAGACGTTAGAAGACCTAACCAACTGGTATGAACTATGAAATTTAAAAGAGAGTTTAACATTCAGCGTTTAGTTTCAGGCGTTCGAGGGTACACTTTAATTGAGGTCTTGGCAGCTATTGCTATTTTTTTTATTCTTGTTGCTAGTCCAACTGGTGTGTTTATTGCTTCCTTAAGGGGTCAGACAAGAGCCCTTGCCTTGAGAGAGATTGCTGATACTAGTTCTTATGCTTTAGAATATGTCAGTCGAGCTTTAAGGATGGCAAGAAAAGAATTGAACTGTACTGACAAAACGAATCCCGCAACCTGTTTTTGTTTAAAGAATAATGGCTATGGGTTCAATTATGAGATTACGCGGGGAGGAAAGGGGATAAAATTTAATAATTATCAAGAGCCTTCCATCTGTCAAGAATTTTTTTGGGATATAAATGATAATCGGCTAAAAGAATCAAAAGATGGAGCAAGCCCTATTTCCTTAACCTCAGACGATTTAGAAATTGCCTCACTTAAATTTCAGCTCTCAGGCAGTGGACAAGGAGATAGCCTCCAGCCAAGAGTAACTATTCTTTCTAAAATAGCTAAAAAGGGTCAGCCAGAAGTGAAAATAATAATTCAAACTACAATTTCCCAAAGGAACTTAGATGTCATATATTGAACGTTGAACTATGAACTCTGAACTATGAAACATGAAAACAAGAAAGAAGATTATCAAAATATAACTGATAGAGCATTTGATTTTGGCGTAAGAGTCGTAAAATTGGTAACTAGTTTACCTCGGAACTTAGTTACTACTGAAATCGGAAGACAATTGATCCGTTCTGGAACTGCAATTCACTCTATTCTTGTTCATGCTGATTCAGCTTCTTCAAAGAAAGAATTTATTTTTTATAATAACAAAGCCTGCACTGAGGCTAGAGAGTCGGAAAAATGGATCAAAATGTTAATTGCTTGTGACTTGCTCAAAGAAAGTCAAACACTTGGTCTTTTAAAAGAAAATAACGAAATTATTAGTATTTTAGTTTCAATAAGCAAAAGTGCTCAAAAAAATATCCAAAAATAATTTCATCGTTCATCGTTCATCGTTCACCAATTTCAGCGTTCAAAAGGGGATTTCAATTTTATTTGCCGTTTTAATCTTAAGTGTTGTTTTAGCCATTGGTTTGGGAATTAGCCTCATTTCAATTCAGCAAACTAAAATGATGAGAAAAGTTGGTTACTCTGTCATTGCTTTTTATGCTGCTGATACTGGAATTGAAGAGGTTTTAAAGATGACCACTCCAGGAAATATTCCAGAAACCTTATTAAATAGCGCAAAATATGAGGTATCTGTCAATGCCAGCACTAGTCCAGACTGTAATGCCTCAAATTACTGTATAAAATCAACCGGTAGCTACAAAGAGACAAGACGAGCCATCGAAATCACCTACTAGTTATCGAATACAGGATTATTGAATTTATCAAATATTAAACTATTAAACTTACAATAATTCTTTACATAAACTATGAACGATCGTTCACCTTTTATGTAAAGAAGATATAAATAAAAAATGGCTAAATCAAAAATAAGTAAAAAAATTTTGAAAATAAGCGAAGGAATCTTGGCTTCTCTAACCGACTTAATTTTAGTGCTTTTGAACTATACCTATGAAGTGACTATTGATCAAAGAGCAGCCCATTCTTTGCCCTATGCTTTAGCTAAAATGGATAAAAGAATGCAAGAATTGAATTATCAATCGATAAAAAGGGCAATTATCTATGCTCAGGGAAAAGGTTGGATTAAGGAGGATCTGGAGGTGACAAAAGAAGGTCAAAAAAAATTGAGAGGACTTTTTCAGGAATATTTTTCTCCTCCAAAATGGGATGGGAATTGGTATTTAGTCAATTTTGATGTTCCGGAAACACTTTGTCGAAAGAGAAATATCTTGAGGGAAAATTTGAAAATTTTAGGTTTCGGAAAATTACAAAATAGCATTTGGATTTGTCCCTACAACTTTTTAGGAGATATAGAGAAAGTTATTAAAGAAAATAATTTAACTCCTTATGTAATTCTTTCTATCTCTAACAAAGTAGGCCAGATTGCCTCTAAATTATTAGCCAAAAAAATATGGAAAATTTCTGAAATTCAAAAAAACTACAAAGAATTTATTGCTGAATTTGAGGAAGAAGGAGATCCCTCCTTATCTGAAGTATTTTTTAAATATCATTCTATTTTAAGAGCGGATCCTCGTTTACCAAAAGAGCTTTTGCCAGAAGATTGGCCAGGGGAGGAAGCTTATCGGTTATACTGTAAACTGATAAAAAAAAGACACTAAAGTTTTTCCTTCAGTGTATATTTCTTTTTTACATAAACTATGAACGACCGTTCACCTTTTATGTAATTTTTAAAATGGGGGGTTTAGAGATATAATAAAAATAAAATGAATAACAATAAATATAGGTATCATATGTTATGTAATAAATGAATATATGACAAAAGAGGGGGCGGAAAAAAGAATTGAAAAATTGAAAAAGGTTATCAATTACCACCGATATTTGTATCATGTTTTGAACAAACAGGAGATTTCTGATGCTGCTTTAGATTCTCTAAAACACGAACTTTATAAATTAGAACAGCAGTTTCCGGAATTTATTACCCCTGATTCCCCGACCCAAAGAGTAGCCGGAAAACCTTTGGAAGGTTTTAAAAAAGTTGAACATAAAGTTCCAATGCTTTCTATTGAGGATGTATTTTCTGAAGAGGAACTAAAAAATTGGGAAGATTATCTAAAAAGATTAATGCCGGGACAAAAACTTGATTACTTTGCTGAACTGAAAATCGATGGTTTTGCCGTTACTTTAATTTATAAAAATGGTTTATTTAAATGCGGCGCTACCAGGGGAGATGGGCGATTAGGGGAAGATGTCACTCAGAATTTAAAAACAATTGAAAGCATCCCCTTGAAGCTGGAGATTCATGGAAAGTCCCGCACCGGAGCGGAGCTCGGCGCGGGACTAACCCCACACCGAAACAAAGTTTCTGGTGCGGGGCTCCCTAATAAAGAAATTGAAAAAAAACTGAAAAAATTACTTCAAAAAGGAAAAATTGAAATCAGGGGAGAGGTTTACATGGGGAAAAAGGCCTTTAAGAAACTGAATAAAGAGTTAGAAAAAAGAGGGGAGAAAACATATGCTAATCCGAGAAATTTGGCGGCTGGTTCAATTCGTCAATTGGATCCGAAATTAGCCGCCTCAAGACCTTTAGATTTTTTTGCCTATAGTACTGTTACTAATTTTAGCCAAAAAAAGCACTCTGAAGAACATCAAATTTTACCAGCTTTAGGATTCAAGACAGATAAAGGCAGAGAATGCAAAACTTTGGATGAGGTAACAGATTTTTGGGAGGAAATCAGTAAAAAAAGAGAGACTTTTCCATTTCAGATTGATGGAATAGTAGTCAGTATCAATGATAATTTAATTTCTCAAAAATTAGGAGTAGTTGGAAAAAGCCCCCGCGGGGTAAGGGCTTTTAAATTTTCTCCAAAACAAGCCACCACAATTATTGAGGATATAAAAGTGCAAGTTGGGAGAACCGGAGCTTTAACTCCGGTAGCTATTTTAAAACCAGTAGAAATTGAGTGAGTAACAATTTCCCGGGCGACTTTACACAACGAAGATGAAATAAAAAGACTGGGGGTGAAAATTGGTGATACAGTCATTGTCGGGAGGGCAGGAGATGTTATCCCGAATGTCATTAAGAGCTTGCCAGAGTTGAGAACCGGAAAAGAAAAAAATTTTAAGATGCCTCAAAAATGTCCGGCCTGTGGGACAAAACTTATAAAACCAGAAAGTGAAGTTGTTTGGCGGTGTCCGAATTCAGATTGTTTTGCCAGACAAAGGAAATATTTTTGCCATTTCATCTCAAAAGGAGCTTTTGACATCGTTGGTTTGGGCCCTCAAATTATTGATAGATTGATTGATGAGGGTTTAGTTTCTGACCCGGCTGATTTATTTAAATTAAAAAAGGGGGACATTATGCCTCTGGAGAGATTTGCTGAGAAATCTGCCCAAAATTTAATTAAAGCTATTCAATCAAAAAAGAAAATTACCTTAGCAAAATTCATTTATGCTTTAGGTATCAGAAATGCTGGCGAAGAAACGGCTCAAGATTTGGCTGAACATTTTGGTTCTTTGGAAAAATTAAGAAGTTCCTCCCTTTTTGATCTGGGAAAAATCAGAGATATTGGTCCGGTGGTGGCGAAATCAATTCATGATTTTTTTCGAGAAAAAAGAAATTTAAAACTTTTAGAGAAATTAAAAAAAGTCGGAGTTCAGATTATTTCGCCAAAAGCTATTGAATACCAGCCATTGAGAGGGAGAATTTTTGTTTTAACTGGGGTTTTGAAGACAATGAGTCGGGAGGAGGCAAAAGAAAAAATTCGTCTTTTGGGGGGTGAGATTTCCGAATCAGTTTCAAAAAAAACCGAATTTGTTATTGTTGGCAAAAAACCTGGTTCAAAATTGGAGAAGGCAAAAAAACTTGGCCTAAAAACAATTGGCGAAAAAAAATTCTTAAAGATGTTAAAATAACCCTTGTTTAAAATTGAATTTTAAACACGTTAAATGGGGGATAGTTCATATTTACGTATATATTTACGTATAACTATCTTTTCGCCCATAATTATCTATAACTACGTATAACAATGAAATCGTTTATACTTCATCTCCGGAATTTAGATTGGATTCTTATTGCTTCTGTTTTGCTTTTAGTAAGTATTGGACTTTTATCTATTTATAGTTCTTCTTCAGGAAAAGAAGACTTTTTAAATTTTAAAAAACAGTTCTTTTTTTTCGGAATCGGATTTTTTTTGATGATAGTTTTGTCTTTTTTTGATTGGCGCACCTTGAGGGAAAGCCCCTATTTAATTTTAATTCTTTATTTTCTTTGTTTAACTTTATTGGTCGGCTTGTTTTTTTTCGCTCCCGAAATTAGAGGAGTAAAATCTTGGTACAAATTGGGTCCAATCTCCCTCGACCCAATAGAGTTTACTAAAATTGCCCTAATTATTTTACTGGCAAAATATTTTTCAATGAGACATATTGAGATGTATCGGATAATTCATATTTTAATTTCTGGCCTTTATGTTTTAGCACCTGTTATTTTAATTTTTTTCCAGCCGGATTTGGGTTCAGTTTTAATTTTATTGAGTTTCTGGGTAGGGATTTTGATTATCTCTGGAATTGAGCTTCGTCATTTTTTGATTTTAATTCTCTCTTTTCTTTTAATTTTTATTCTGAGTTGGAATTTTGTTTTAAAAAGTTATCAGAAAGAAAGAATTTTAAGTTTTATTCAGCCTCAACTATCAGACTCTTTGAAAATAGGTTGGAGCCAAAATCAGGCAAAAATTGCTATAGGTTCGGGCGGTCTCTTTGGTCAAGGAATTAACAAGGGTTCTCAAACTCAATATGGCTTTTTGCCAGAACCCCAGACAGATTTTATTTTCGCTGCTATTGCTGAAGAAATGGGACTGGTAGGAGTTTCGATTTTACTTTTTCTTTTTTCAATTTTAATTTGGCGAATTTTTCAAATTGCCTTAGCTTCTCAATCTAACTTTCCTCGTCTTTTCGCTTCAGGTTTTGGCGTTCTTTTTATTTCCCAAATTTTCATTCATATTGGCATGAATATTGGTTTTTTACCGATAATTGGAATTCCTTTACCTTTGATTAGTTATGGCGGTAGCAGTTTGATCGCTACTTTTATTGGTTTAGGAATATTACAGAACATTAAAAGAAATTTATAGACATTTATAGTATTTACTTCTCTTTTTGGTTTCCCCCCCCCCTGCAAAAGATGAGATACATAGGTAACACCCTATGTATCCATGAAAAGAAGT
>JBHIEE010000100.1:0-10374 GCA_046760445.1 Candidatus Aminicenantia bacterium | reverse complement strand
ATTTCAGTAGAGAATTGATATTACTATTTTGAAATGTTAAATTTTTCGGGAGGAAATTTCTGATTAACTTTCTCTTGACTTATTCAAACGTTAAAGTATCATAAAATTAAATTGATTAGTAAAGGAGGAATCAATGGAACCAAAGGAGGTTATTAAATTGGCTGAAGAAAATGATATTGAAATAGTGGATTTAAAATTTATGGATTTCTTGGGCTCATGGCAACATTGTTCCTATCCTCTTCACGAATTAACAGAAGAGGTTTTTGAAGATGGATTTGGCTTTGATGGCTCTTCGATAAAAGGATGGACTCAGATTCACGAAAGTGACATGCTGATCATTCCTGACCCTGATACGGCCTTTGTTGATCCTTTCGCCACTATTCCTACTTTAAATATTATTGGCAATATTTATGATCCGATTACCAAACAGCCTTTCTCTCGAGATCCTAGGAACATTGCCCGAAAAGCAGAAAAATATCTCAAATACACTGGCATTGCTGATGGAGCTTATTTTGGGCCAGAAGCAGAATTTTTTATGCTTAATGATGTTACTTTTGACACTGCTGAAAATTATGGGTTTTATTACTTGGATTCAGATGAGGGGTTCTGGAATGCCGGACGGGAAGAAAACCCTAATCTTGGTTATAAAATTAAGCTCAAAGAAGGATATCTCATCACTCCTCCAGGGGATGAATTTTTCGACATTAGAAATGAGATCGTAAAGATGCTTGAACAATGCGGTATCTCAGTGGAAGCTCACCATCATGAAGTAGCCACTGCTGGGCAGATGGAGATTGATATGAAATATAATACCTTGGTTAAAAGTAGTGATGCTTTAATGATATATAAGTATATTGTTAAAAATGTTTCCCGAAGCTATGATTTGACGGTCACTTTCATGCCCAAGCCTATTTATGGTGATAATGGTTCAGGAATGCATACCCATCAAAGCCTTTGGAAAAACGGGAAACCTTTATTTGCCGGAAATAAGTATGCAGGTTTAAGTGAACTGGCTCTCTATTATATAGGTGGTTTACTTAAACATGCACCAGCCATTGCTGCTTTTGCTTCTCCAACTACCAATTCTTATAAAAGACTGGTTCCTGGTTTTGAAGCACCAGTCAATTTAGCTTACTCCAGAAGGAATAGGAGTGCAGCTATTAGGATTCCAATGTATTCGCCTAAGCCTCGCCAGAAGAGAATAGAATATCGGCCACCCGATCCGACAGCCAATCCATACTTAGCTTTTTCGGCTATGCTTATGGCTGGTCTGGATGGAATTGAAAATAAAACAGAGCCTGGTCCTCCTTTGGATAAGGACATCTATGATATGGAGCCAGAAGAATTGAAAGATGTTCCCAAGCTCCCTGGTAGCTTAGAGGAGGCTCTAGATGCCTTGGAGAGAGATTATAGGTTTTTGCTCAAAGGTGATGTTTTTACTGAAGATGTGATTAAAATGTGGATTGAATTGAAAAGAAAGGAAGTAATTGAACTCAAACTCAGACCTCATCCTTACGAATTCATTTTATATTTTGATATATAAACAAATAAATTAGAAGCAAGAAGCTGGAAAGAAGAAGGATTTTTTCTGGCTTCTGGCTTCATGCCTCATGTTTTTTAAAAATGACAAATTTACCTAAGAAGTTGTTTTCTGATTCAAGATTAGCCCAGAAGAATTGGAATAAACTAGCCTGTCTTTCTAATCAAAACGAAAAATATTTATCCTTTTTAAAAGAGCAGCTTTCTTCTTCTCCGGATCCTGATTTAGCTTTAAATAGTTTAGAAAAATTAAGCTCCTCCATAGACTCAGAATTTTTTATTCAAGAAATTTTCTCTGATCCTCCTTTTTTATCTAAACTTATAGTTTTATTTTCTCATAGCTTATATTTCTTTGAAATTCTAAGAAATTCAGAAGAAAAATTGCTCTGGCTTAAAGAACAAGATTTAACTCAGGTTAAACCCAAGGAGGACTTGAGAGAAGAGTTTTCTCAATATCTCTTTGCCCGCTTTTCTCAAGATTATTCTCTTTTGTTAAATGAATTTAAAAAAAGAGAGCTTACTCGGATTGCTTTAAGAGATTTATTAAATTATGGAACTTTAGCTGAGATTACCTTGGAATTGAGCAACTTGGCTGACATATTAATTGAAAACGCCCTGTTTTATTCAGATCAAATCCTAAGGAAAAAATATGGCTTCCCTCAATTCTTGGATGAAAAAGGAAGATTAGAAAAGGCAGAATTTACTGTTTTGAGTCTGGGTAAATTGGGCGGGGAAGAGTTAAATTATTCTTCTGACATAGATCTTCTATTTATCTATAGGGCAGAAGGACAAACTTCAGGAAAAGAAATAATATCTACATCCATTATCAGTAATCGTGAGTATTTTTTAAAATTAGCAAGTCACACAGTGGAAATAGTTTCCTCCCTAACAGAAGAAGGACAATTGTATCGAATTGACTTAAGACTGAGACCTGAAGGAAGTCAAGGAGAGATTGCCTCTTCCTTGGAAGAAGCAGTAAGTTACTATAAAAACTGGGCTTCTTTATGGGAAAGGCAGTCTTTAATCAAAGCCAGAGTTTCTGCTGGAGATAGAAATTTAGGAAAAGAGTTCTTAACTAAAGTAGAACCTTTCATTTATGATGGAACAAGAGAGCCTCGAATCTTCTCTGAAATAAAAAATGTCAAAGATAAAATTGATTGGAAGTTGACCCGGCAAGGTACATCTTCCCTTGATATAAAATTAGGTTATGGAGGGATAAGGGAAATAGAGTTTTTAGTGCAGGCTCTACAGTTATATTATGGGCAAGAGGATCCATGGGTTAGAGATAAAAATTCTTTATTATCGATAAGTAAGCTCTATGATAAAGGATATCTCAGTGTTGAGGATTATAATTTTCTTTCCCAAGCATATACTTTTCTCAGGAAATTAGAACACCAGCTTCAGATTTTTCAGAATCTTCAGACTCATTCACTTCCTACAGAAAAGGAAGAATTAGTTTTATTAAGTAAGAAAATGGGTTTTCCTTCTTCAGATGAGTTTTTAAGCCACTTACAACAAATAAGAACGGGAGTGAGAAATTTATACGATCAATTCTTTTTTGAATTTTCTCAATCTCACTTAGTTCCTTTAAAAGAGGAAAAAGTAAAGGAAGTTTTTGAGGGAAAGAGAGTTTATAGTATTTTTCGAAAAAAAATTGCATTAAGAGATGCAAAAGAATTATTTTCTCAAATAAATTCATCTCTATATAGTTTTGTAAATCCTCAAAGAGGATTCAAAAATTTAGAGAATTTTCTGGAGTTCATTTCCTCCAAAAAAATTGCTGCCTTTTTTCAAAATAAATCCTTTATTCCTCCTTTTCTCCGATTATTAGCCCAAAGTGATTTTCTCTCTCGATTAGCTATTAAACTTTGTTCTGATGTTCCTTCCATTGTAGAGGAAAATATTCCTGATAGTTATTGGGATTTGTTGGAGGAAAAGATCTTTTCTAAGTCTGCTTTTTCAGAAAAAATGAATCTCGCCAGAATACTTCAACAGAGAGAGTTCTTGAAATTAGGTTGGCAGGAGATCAGAGGACAATTAGATATTTTCTCTGTTCTGGATAAAATTAGTCAATTAGCTGAAACAATGGTTAAGATTTCTTATATGGCAGCATTAGAAGAAGTATTCAATAATGAAAAAGATGCAACATTTTCGGTGATAGGCTTAGGTAATCTGGGCATTAAAGAATTGGATTTTCATTCAGATTTAGATTTATTTTTTGTTTTTCAATCAGATAAAATTCCTGCTCGTCTGATTAAGAAATTAGCTGAAAAAATAGTAGATTTTCTTTCTAATTATACTCAGGAAGGATTTTTATATCCTGTTGACTTGAGATTAAGACCTTTGGGTAGAGAAGGTGAACTTGTCCAAACTGCTGATTATCTTCGCTATTATTTCAGCACTGAAGCAGCACTTTGGGAAAAGCAAGCTTTTTTAAAAGCCCGCTTTATAGCCGGAGAAGAGAAATTTGGGCAAGAGATAATAGAAGAAATAAAAAGAACAGTTTTAATGGAAATTGATGAAAGAGAGTTTGCTTCGAAGATTTGGGAAATGAGAAAGAAGATAGAAGATAAAGTGGAGCGAGAATATGATTTTAGAAATGGGCCAGGAGGATTGATGGATATATATTTTCTTTTAGATTATTTAATTTTCAGCGGTCATTTAAAATTGGAAAAAGACTACAATGTTTTATCTTTATTTCATCAATTGGAAAAAAGAAGATTATTAAATAAAAGAGAAAGAGAAGTTTTGATAAAGGGCTATTTTTTCCTTAAATCCTTGGATCACAAACTAAGATTAATCTCTGATCGAGCATTAGACTATATTCCAGATGAAGAAAACATTCTCCAAGAATTAGCTTATAGTTTAAGATACTCAGCTGAAAGAGGTGACAGGTTTTTATTGAGAGATTTTAGGAATAAGACAAAAGATATAAGAAAGATATTTCTGAGTATTCTGAGTACCTAAAAACTATGTTTATCACTTTACTCTTCACGATTTAATGTTTTTGTAATTTGGGACGAAAAGTCCCGTGGGGACCTCGTCCCTTTACGGGATTTGTGGTTTGAAATTTATTTTTCCTTTGAGGACTTTTCAATTAATTCCTTTGCTTGATTATAGTCCTCTTCGGTTACCATAATCTTCACTTTTCCCAATCCATCAACAGAAAATGGATGGATACTGTGGGCAACCTGGGAAAGAAAGGTGCAACTTATTCCATAACTTTGAAGTAAACTTTTAATTACTTCTCCCTCAGCTAACCCCCAGGCAGTATAAACCTCTTTTAGCCCTGTTTTTGGATGCCTTTTCTTCGATAATTTGTTATCACTCATTTAAGTGGATATATTCTATTGGTTTCAAAGCATAATGTCAATTGATTTGATAAAGTATTACTCCAGGAGATTGGAAATTTTAAGATCGGACTTTAGGAAATATGATGTTCCCACCGACTTTTTCTTGCAACTTAGAGGAATTTCTGTTATATTTTTTATGTTCATAAGGAGAAGAAGGGGAATTAAATAGAGAAATTTATATAATATATATTTGAGGATACATTATTTTAATATTTTTTAACTAAAAAGGAGGGGGAAAATGGCTATTTCCGTGGGAGTTGGAGTGAGCAATGTTAAAAATTCTTACCAAGCTGCTAATGAAGCTGCCCAAAAAGCCCTTAAAGAAATGAAAGGGGAGCATCCTGATTTTGTTCTGGTTTTTAGCACTGATAGATTCGATCAAAAGAAAATGATTGAAGGAATTAGAGCGATTACGGGTGAGGCTCCTTTGGTTGGCTGTTGCGGGGCAGGACTGATATCTAAAGACGGTCTTTCTACAGATTCCATCGCGGTTTTAGCACTTAAATCTGATGTTCTTCAGGTCAAAACTGCCATGGTAAATAACATCAGCCAAAATCCACGCCTTGCAGGTGAAGAAGTAGCCAAAAAAATAATGGATAAAGAACCAGTGAGTGGCTACAAATATCCTCCTACTTTGCTTATGCTTCCTGATGGTTTGACCTGCAATGTATGTGAGCTGGTAAGAGGTGTTTATGAAAAGTTAGGCCCTCCTTATCAGCTGGTTGGTGGAGGAGCTGGTGACAATGTAAAGTTTATCAAAACCCATCAGTTTATCGACAGTGAAGTGTATAACGATGCCATCTCTGTTGCCCTTATCACTTCCGAAGTTCCAATTGGGATTGGAGTTGGACACGGGTGGTCTCCTGTGGGTAGACCTTTGGTTGTCACCAAATCTGAGGGAAAAATTATTAGAGAAATTGAAGGACGTCCGGCCTTTGAAGCTTATCTTGATTATTTTGGAGATGTAACTCCCAAACTTAATGCAGAGAATTTTCCTGAGTTTGGCATGAGGCATCCTTTAGGTTTACCTGACGTTACCGGAGGATATACTATTAGAGATCCACTCAAAGTAGAAAAGGATGGCTCTATAATTTGTGTGGCTGAAGTGCCCGAAAACTCAGCGGTAAGAATAATGAAAGGGGACAATGAATCTGTTATTCGGGCAGCTAAAGAGAGTGCTCAAAAGGCAGTAAATTCATTAGGAAAGAGAAAGCCTGCTATAGCGATTGTATTTGATTGTGTCTCAAGACTTCTACTTTTAGGAAAAGATGCTCAGAGAGAATTAGATACTATCAGAAGTGTTATTGGCAGAGATGTACCTTTAATTGGATTCTTTACCTTTGGAGAGATAGCGTCAGCTAATGGAGGACCTCCCGTATTTCACAATAAAACAGTGGTGGTGTGCGTGATTGCCTCGTAACCATTTTACAGTTAAAATCATGCTGATTATTTACAAGGAGGAATTAGTTGATGGTTAAAAAAAGACAAGTCAAAAATTCACAATCCAATAATAACTCTCAATCATTAATTGATATAGAGAAAAGAGTAGTCGAACTCTCAGTTCTTTATGAGATATCTTCAATTCCTGCAGCTGGGTTAAATATCGAGGAGATTTACAGCTTGGCAATGGACAAAGCCACGAGGTTAATGAAAGCAGAGAGAGCTGCTCTTTTCCTTTATGATGAGTTAATTCAGAAGCTGATAGTAAGAGGAGCGTTTGGACTGGGAAGAGAAGACCTCAAAAAAATCACAATAGAACCTGGGGAAGGGATTATTGGGCGAGCATTTAAAGAAGGAAAATCAATACTTCTTCCAGATCAAAAGAGAGGTTTTAGAAAAATAGATTCTTTCATTGAGAGATTTCCTGTTAAATCTGCAATGATTACACCCATAAAAGCAGGGGAAAAGTTTATTGGCGTTCTTTTTTCAGGAAGACTCCATCCTCGAAAATTCACTCCCGAAGAACTAAGATTATTTACTATCTTAGCTGATCGGGTAGGAGTGGCTATTGAAAATGCCCGACTCTTTGAGACAGAAAAACGTCGTCGGCAAGAATTAACCAGCCTCCAAACAACTTCGGCAGCTATTCTCTCTGAGCTCGATCTAAGATCGCTTTTGCAAATGATTACTGACAAAGCTGCTCAGTCTTTTACTGCTTCTGCTACTAGCCTAATGCTCTGGGATGAAAGAGAAGAGAATCTTATTATAAGAGCCAGTTATGGACTATCTGATGAATATGTTAAGCAACAGCGCATTCCAAAAGATCGAGTCTATTCAATAGTCATGCCAAAAGGAGAATTTTTACCTATCGTGAGAAAAGACCTTCGAGTTAATCCTTTCGGAGATGTTAATCTCATCAAAAAAGAACGTCTTTGTACAGTATTGACTGTCCCGCTTTTAGAATCTGGCAAGCTAATTGGTACTCTCAATATTTACAGTAAAAATAGTCCTCGAGTTTTTAGCTCAGACGAAATTGGGCTTGCTCAGATCTTTGCTAATCAAGCTTCTATTGCCATCAAGAATGCTCGACTTTTCGAGAGTCTTTCTCAACGATTATATGAACTCTCCACTGTCCAAGAAATAAGCAGAATAGTAGTGAGCGAGTTAGAATTGAAAAAACTTTTGCATTTGGTAGTGGAGAGGGCGAGCGAGTTAACCAAGGCCGAAGGGTCAGCCGTTAATTTACTTGATGATGACAAACAGACTCGGACTTATGTAGCATGTTACGGCGAAAATATCAGCAAACTGCTTGGAAGATCTAGGCCAGCCCACATAGGTTTGCAAGGTTGGGTAATCAAGGAGGGTAAGTCCCTATTGGTGAATGATGTTTTAAAAGATAAACGGACGAGTAAGAACATAGCCCGGGAAGTAGGAATCAACGCCATGGTGACCGCTCCTCTCAGGATTAAGGGTGAGATTATTGGTTGCCTCTCGGTTTTCAATAAGCGGGGAAACCAGCTTTTCATTGAACATGACCTCCGTATTCTTACTATCTTTGCTGACCAAGTAGCAGTAGCCATTGAGAATGCCCGACTTTTTGAAAAAGTAATACAAGGGAAAAAAGAATGGGAAGAGACATTCGATTCTATTGCTGATGCAGTGTCTCTTCATGATAAAGAACACAAAATATTGAAAGTTAACAAAGCATTTGCTCAACAAGTTGGTATTACTCCCAGACAAGTAATCGGTAAGAAATGTTATCAAATAGTTCATCACAGTGGGGTTCCTCCCCAAAATTGTCCCCATATTAAGACTCTACTAACCAAGCAACCAACAGTAGAAGAAATATATGATCCAATTACCAAAAGAACAATGATGATTACCTGTTCACCTCTTTTTAATCAACAGGGAGAATGTATAGGCTCTGTTCATATAGCTAAAGATATCACAGAGCAAAAAAAGTTACAGGAGATATTTGCCCAATCTGAGAAAATGAGAGCTTTAGGAGAAATGGCAGGAGGAGTAGCTCACGACTTTAACAATGTTTTAGCTGCTATTCTAGGAAGAGCGGAACTCCTTTTGCGTGAGGTGAAGAGTGAAAAACTTAGAAACTGGTTAAAGGTTATTGAGCAAGCAGCATTAGATGGGGCTGAGACAGTGAGGAGGATTCAAGAATTCACCCGATTGAAAAAGGACGAGAGTTTCGTCAAGGTGGATATGAATCAGATTGTGAAGGATGTTTTAGAAGTGACTAAACCAAAGTGGAAGGATGAATCACAGAAAAAGGGAATAAAAATTGAAGTGAGAACTGAATTAGAAGATATTTTACCTGTAAATGGGAATCCATCTGAACTTAGAGAAGTATTGATCAATATGATCCTCAACGCTGTAGAAGCTATGCCCCAAGGAGGGAAAATTACTTTAAAAACTGAGGCCAAAGGGGAAAGAGTTCTCCTTTCAATAATAGATACTGGCAAGGGAATGTCTGAAGAAATAAAGAAAAGAGTTTTCGATCCTTTCTTTACAACTAAAGGTGTGAAAGGAACAGGTTTAGGGTTGAGTGTTGCTTATGGAATAATCACCAGGCATGGAGGAAAGATAGATATAGAAAGTGAAGAAGGAAAGGGAACGACTTTTACCATTGAACTGCCTGTCGCTTTAGAGGCAAAACAGAGGAAGAAAATTTCTATCACTTTACCTAAGATAGAACCTGTCAATATCTTAATTATAGATGATGAAGATAGTGTTCGTTCCATTCTTTCTGATATTTTAGCTTCCCAGAATCATAGAGTGGTAGCAGTAGCTTCAGGAAGGGAAGGTTTAGATGTTTTTAAAAAGGATTTGAAAACTGACTCATCAGGAAAGGTTACTCCTTCTTTTGATGTTGTTTTTACGGACTTAGGTATGCCAGAGATAAGTGGTTGGGAGGTAGCTAAGGCTATCAAGAATCTCAGTCCAGAGACTCCCATTATTTTGATTACCGGGTGGGGAGTCCAGATTGATAAGAAGAAAGTAAAAGAGTGTGGAGTGGATCTAATTGTCTCTAAGCCTTTTAAGCTTAAACAAGTATTAAATATGCTTAGAGAGGCAATGAGATTGGCAAAGAAATCCCTCTAAGAAGCAATTATTAAGCCTTGATAAAAATCTATTGATTTCAAAAAATAAATTTTTACAAGGAGGAAGTTATGAATAGAAAGGCTTTAATGATGTTTATAATTCTCTCTTTAGGTGGGATAATTCTTGCCCAAGAGAGACTAGTTGGAAATGGATCCGAGGAGAATACAGAAAAGGAAATTCACCAAAGATTGATAAATAGATTAATTGAGAAAAGCGTAAAGATAGACTTAACCGATGATTCCATAAAAAGAGCTGAGTTATTCAATGAGATGGCAACTGATTTAGTAGAAGCGACAAATGAATTATCTAAGAAAAATCGGATAAAAGAGGCAGAAAACATGGCCTCTCTTTATTCAAAAATTGTAGAAAAGGGAATATTTGGAAACCTTAGCAGAGTAAAGGATTTTAGAAAAAAAGGAACTAAAAATGCATATGAAAGAATATTAAAAGCTACCCAAAAACATGAGGAAGTTTTAAGGAGAGTTTTGGAAAAGGTTCCAGAACCCGGGAAAAAGGGAATTTTGAGAGCACTTGAGGTTTCAAAAAGAGGAAGAATGAAAGCTCTTGAAAATATGAAAAGAAAAGGAAAGCCTAATTGGGCTGGACCTTCTAAAAACAAAGGAAAGGGTAAAGAAGGGAAAGATTATAGAAAAAAGAAAAAAAGAGATAAATAAAAGGAACAAAAATGCTAAAAATACACAAAAAAATTATTGAACTTTCAGAGTATAAATTATTAAAAGAACTGCTTACTCAATGGTTATTAGAGCGTAATAATTTGATTATATTTGAGAAATATTAGAACGTCTTTTTGTTGGTAAGGACTTTAATAAGGAAGACAGCATTGAAAAGCTCTGTTAGCTATTTTACGAGCCTGGGCACAAGTGGATTAATTCGGGTAACAATTTCGTAATTAATGGTTCCGCAT
>JBHIEE010000099.1:0-10830 GCA_046760445.1 Candidatus Aminicenantia bacterium | reverse complement strand
GGCTTCGTCCTCTCAAACTTTGCCTTGGCCATCAATACCTCCTTTCCGTTTATTTCTCTACTAGGTCTACCTGCCAAACAGGCAGGACAGACAACTAAAGCCCACGACCAGATTTGAACTGGTGACCCCGTCCTTACCAAGGACGTGCTCTACCATCTGAGCTACGTGGGCCCACTTAAAAACATATACTGGAGCGGGAAACGGGACTCGAACCCGCGACACTCGGCTTGGAAGGCCGATGCTCTACCAACTGAGCTATTCCCGCCCGTAAAGTGGGCAGGGAAGGATTCGAACCTCCGAAGCGTTACCGCAGCGGGTTTACAGCCCGCCCCATTTGACCACTTTGGTACCTGCCCGCTATCCTACCTACTATCAAGGTCATTGGGTTACTAGGTTATTGGGTTATTGGGTTATTGGGTTATTGAGTTACTTTCCGTCACCCAGTCACCTAACTTACTGGAGCTGGCGAGAGGACTTGAACCCCCGACCCGCTGATTACAAATCAGCTGCTCTACCAACTGAGCTACGCCAGCCTTCTAATTTTACTCCTCCCTGCCTGTCGGCAGACAGGTCTGCCCCTCAGCAGAAGGAGCTACCTGTCAGGATTATTATATTCTCTCCTTTTTCACTTTTAATCATTCTACTTTTTGACAATTGATTTCAAGATTTTCTAACTTGGATTAATTTCTCTCGTCTCCCGAAAGAAAAGATGAATATTATCAAATTTAACCTTTATTGTCAATAAACCATCTGATGAAAGACTTTTAGAAAGGCTTCTCTTTAGTTTTCTACTTGAACTTCCTTCCCCACTTTTCATTAATTTTCTGAACTTTTTTCTTCACTTCCACCTCTCGAATACTTATCAGGTAATTTCATTATAATAAAATCACAATAATTGTCAAGTCATTTGAATGCTTGTTTGACATAGTTAAGCTATTTTGTTAAAAATAAATAAGAGTTGATTTCTTAAACTTACCATAAATAGTTGAAAGAAAAGGCTTAGGTTTAGAAATGAAAAAATCTCTCCTCTCTATAGCTGGTTTTGACCCAACTTGTGGCGCAGGAGTCTCTTTAGATATTAGAGTTTTTGAGTATTTAGGTTTTAAAAGCTTGGGAATTATAACTTCTTTAGCTATTCAGAATACTCGAGAAGTTAAAGAAATACTTTCTCTTCCTTCTAACATAATTTTAAGTCAGTATCGCACTTTGAAAGAAGATGTGAAAATTGATGGAGTAAAAGTAGGCATGATAGGAAGTGAGCAAAATTTAACTCCTGTGGCTGAAATTCTAAAAGATCTAAAAGGTGTTCCAAAAGTGGTTGATCCTGTTTTTAAATCAAGCTCAGGTGCCTGGCTTTTAGAAGAGAAAGCAATGCCTGAATTTATAAATAAAATAATTCCTTTAGCTGACATTATCACACCAAATTTGGAGGAGGCTTCTTTAATAACTAAAATTAAGACTGAAAGCTTAGAAGACATGGAAAAAGCAGCCCAGATTATTTATCAAAATTGGAAAACAAAAAGCATTATTAAAGGTGGTCATTTACCAGGTAACAGAGCAGTAGACATTATTTTTGATGGGGACAAATTCCATTTCTTAGAAAATGAGAAAACCAAGACCAAAGTTCATGGAACTGGATGTTTTTTCTCCTCAGCTCTACTTGGGTATTTAAGCAAAAATCATTCTTTTTTTGAAGCATGCGAGTTAGCTAAAAAACTCACTTTTAAAGCCATTAAAAATTCAAAAAAAATAGGTAAAGGACAACGAATCATAAATGTGAAGTGTAAGGCGTAAAGTGTAAGGAGCGAATTTTTAGCGAGATAACTAGTAGAAGATTTATTTATCACTTTACTCCTTACGCTTTACTCTTTACGATATTTATTATTTGGAATTTTATTTATTTAGATTTCCTTTTTTCCAGCTTCTCCTGCCTGGAAAATAATCCTCTGGAGAAGAATTGGTCCTATGATCTGATTGATAGCAATAACAGCTAAAATTAAAGCTTTAAATTGAGCACCCCATTGGGGAAAAGTCCTCTCGATAATAATTGCCATTCCTAATGCCACTCCAGCTTGAGAAATAAATCCCATCCAAGAAAGTCTTTGAATATTTATTTCCTCTCCTGAAAACCTGGCTCCTAAGTATGTTCCTAAAAATTTAAAACTCGCTCTCAAGACAACAATTAAAAGTGCAACAGTCCAAGTATTTTGAAGAATATTTAAATTCAAAGATGCTCCTGAAATGGCAAAAAAAATAACATAGATAGGAAGAGAACTATTCTCGATAGCGTTAATTAATCCTTCTCCCTGAGCAGAAAAGTTCTCAACTAAAAATCCTGCCACCATACAAATTAATAAGGGATGAAAATTAAAATAATAAGAAATCTGGTAGGAAAAAAAAGATATTCCTAAAATAAAAAGAGTAATTTCCGCTTTAATATATTTTAGGTAGAAAATTATCCCAGCACCAATAATTCCTCCAAAAAGGAAAGAACCTCCAATATCTCTTAATAAATCCAATAAAAAAGAAACATCAAAAGTGTGTCGGGGAAAAGTTAAAAATCTGGCAAATGAAAGAAACAAAGCAAAAAGGATAATAACGAGCACATCTTTAATTATAGTTATACTTAAAACCAGATCAGTTAAATCACCTTTAGCTCTTGTCTCAGTAATAATAGCAATGGTGGTTGAAGGCGAGGTAGCAACAGCCAAAACTCCAAGTAAAAGACTGAATGCTAAAATCTGACTAAAATTATTATCGGGGAGAAAAGAAAAAAGTGATTTTGCCAGGAATACAAAAAGGACAAATCCTATTATTAAAAAAATTGTCTGGGAAAAAGTGATAGCTGCAATTCCTTTAAATCTCCTCCTCAACTGCCTCAGCTTCAGCTCACCTCCAGCAGTAAGAGCGATTAAACTCAGAGCTAAACCATCAAGAAGTTGAAGATTTTTCACCTGCTGAACACTTATCAGTTTCAAAATATATGGACCACAAAGTGCTCCCCCTATTATAAACCCACTAATCATTGGTAATTTCCAACGAGTGATAATTTTCCCAAAAAGAAAGGCAACAATTAAGATAAACCCTACGCCCAAAGCAGTCCCATCTGCCAAACCCGCATTTCCCCAGGAGGAATTTTTAAGAAAAAAGGTTAATAAAAAGAAAATAATAATTATTAAGACATTCATTCTTGTACTTTAATAGGAAGACCTTCTCTTTCCAATTTGACTAAAGAAATCCTCAACCCCCAGGGAGCAAGGATTTCATTTATTAAAATGCCAAAGAGAGCGATGGAAACAAGTATATCAGTCAAAGGAAGAGGATAGGCCATTTTGAAATGAATAGCTAAAGCAATCCCTACTCCTCCCTGAGAAAGAAAACTCAGCCCAAAAACTGGCGGTAAGGAAAATGGAAATTTAAGTAATTTTTCTATCAACGGGAGAGAAAATGAATAACTTATCATTCGGAAAACAACAAAAATGAAAGTAAGAATTAATATTTTCAGATTAAAATTAATATCCCATAGAGCACCAATCAAAATCAAAAAAATTATATAAAAAGGTTTTTCAGTAGAAATAAAAATTGGATAAACTTTCTCATGATGCTTGGTTAATCTTGAAAAAACCAAGCCTAAAACCATATTAATAAATATCGGCGAAAGATTGAAATAAACTGCTGCTCCAGAAACAAAAAAGACCATTCCTAACAAAAGAACCAGAAGTTCTTTGCTGTCAGAAGTAGAGCGAGTTAATAAATGAAAAATTAAACTTAAGAGAAAACAAAATATAAGGGAACCAAAAAATAAAAGAAGTCCATTGAGAAAAACTCGCTGTTTAAAAAATGGATAATGCCAAAAACAGGTAACTAACGCTATCCCCCATAACCCCCAAAAGTCATCTATGCTGGTTGAAAATCGGGCTAAACGATAATATTCTCCTTTCCTAATTAAAGGAGAAACCAATGGAATAAAGGAAGAAGAAGAAATAGAAGCAATTATTCCCAGAGATATAGCTAAACCAGTCAAAAGAAAAGAAGAATGAGCAGGGAAAGCTATTCCTAAAACTAACCAGAAAACTAAAGTCACAGAGAGAAAAGAAAAAAGGGAGTGAAGCCAACTAAATCCAATATACTTTAAAGGAAATTGACGAATATATCTCAGTTCCAGTTGAAAACCGAATAAAAACCCTATCCATCCCAGACCAAGACCAACAAGGGGTCGAAATTCAGTGAGCACTTCAGGGCTCAAAACATTCAAAACATTTTTTCCTAAAAGAACGCCAAAGACAATATAAATCAAGCCAGAAATAAAAAAATAATTGACTGGGGAAAGTATCTTCTTTTTAGAGAAAAGCCCTTGAGCACCGAGATAAGCAATAAATAGAAGAATTCCAAAGGCTAAAATTGCTTTCATAATTTATAGTTCAGGTTTAAATCCAACTACCTTTTCTATGGGAAGAACAAAAACAATCCCTTTTCCTCTTTCATTCAAGTCTCCCAAAATTTTTCCCAAAAGCTGCAAAGCTGGTTCAACTTTTTCTTCTTTAATAACAGATAATATTGTCTTGTTATAAGGCTTTTCACCAGCAAACATAAATCTCAACCCGGCAAAAATAGGCACCTCTTCAGAAATTATGTGACCCATTCCTACACTATCAATCAAAGTTGCTCCGGTAATTCCTATTTCGATAAATCCTTCCAGAATTTCTTCCAATTTTTCAACTTTGTTTAAAACAACCACCAAAAGTTTCATTATATTTTACCTTCCTCTTCATCAAAAGTTCGCACCATCTCTTGGACTGAAGAACAGTGAATAGTTTTTTCAACAAATTTGGTTTCTTTTATCAGACGGGCAAGTCGAGCTAATGCTCTTAAATGCAGGCCAGGATTATCTTTATTGCCGAGAAGTAAAAAAATGAGCCGGGTGGATTTCTTGTCGACTGATTTAAAATTCACTCCCTTTTTGGCTCGAGCAAAAATGATAATCAAATCTTTTATCTCATTAGAAAGACAATGAGGGATGGCTACACCTTTTTCAACCGCTGTAGTCTGGAGCTTTTCCCTTTCCATTAATTTCGAAAAAATCTTTTTATCATTTTTAATAAGACCTTTTTCTTTTAAAACATTAACCAACTTCAGCAAAGCTGAATCTTTTTCCTCTTCCTCTAAATCCAGTAAAATACAATTTGCTTTCAAATATTTTGTCAATCTCATTTTACCTCCCCTTAATTAATCTTTTTTAATAAACATTTAATAATTTAATTTGTCAATATTTTAATGAAAAAATATTTTAACCTAAGAAATAATTGAGCTATAATAATCACTGAATGAAACTTAAGATCTCTGCTCCTGGAAGAATTTGTCTTTTCGGGGAACATCAAGATTATTTTGGTCTTCCTATAATTGCTGCTGCCATAAATTTAAGGATTTCTATCTCGGGAAAGAAAAGGAAGGACAAGTTTTTTAAAATAGAGATGCCTGATATACAAGAAAAAGATACTTTTCTCATCGGTAAAGAATTGGCTTATTTAAAAGAGAGAGATTATTTACGAAGTGCTTTAAATGTGCTTCAAAGAAAAGGAGTAAACTTCAAAAATGGTTGGGGTTGTCTGATTAAAGGGAATATCCCAATAAATTCTGGAACATCAAGTTCCTCTGCCTTGGTCGTTGCCTGGATTAAATTCTTATTAAATACAGCCAATTACTCCTGGGCAAAGGATCCCTCTAAAATTGCTGAATTAGCCTATTTAGCTGAGGTGGCTGAATTCAAGGAACCGGGTGGAAAAATGGACCATTATACTTCTGCCTTAGGAGGAATTCTTTACATTCAATTTAATGAAAAAATAAAAGTAGAATCCTTAAGAAATCCTTTGGGTAAATTTGTTTTGGGAGACTCCTTGGAGAAGAAAGACACCAAGGGTATACTTTCTCGAATTAAAAAAGGAGTTCTACAGGGAGTAAATTCCGTTTCTCAGAAAACAAAAGGATTTAATTTAAAAAGCTCATTAATTGAAGAAATAGAACAGGAGATTGAAAAATTATCATTGAAAAATAAAAAACTTCTTTTGGGAACTCTGTTTACCAGAGACTTGACCCAACAGGCCAAAAAGCTCTTTATGGCAGAAAAATTTGACCATCAGACATTTGGTTTACTTCTTAACGAACATCAGATAATACTTCGAGATTATTTAGAAATTTCTACTCCCAAAATTAATCGAATGATTGAAGCCTCATTGGAGGCAGGAGCTCTTGGAGCAAAAATCAATGGCTCAGGTGGAGGGGGCTGCATTTTTGCTTATGCTCCAGAAAGGTTCGATCAAGTTGCCGAAGCAATTAAAAAAGAGGGAGGAAAACCTTATCTTGTGAAAATAGACGAAGGAGTGAAAGAAGATCTTCTATAAAAAACAATGACAATTTAAATTTTAAGGATTATTCTTTTAAACAAAGATTAAAGAGAGGAAGGGTCGACAATTCTGAAAGCTCCAAAGTCAAAAAAATCAAATGAATTCTCCCTTTAATCAGGCTATATAAAATAGAAGGACAGAAATCAGAGGACAGAAGACAGAAAAGTAGATAAACTAGTTTCGGAATTTGGCAAGCTTAATCCTTATAGCTTAAAGCTTGAAAAAGGAGGTGATAGATGAGATAAACTAACGGGTTAGAAGTTTAAGGTTATGGGTTCGTAAATCGTAATTTGTAAATTGTAATTATTACGATGCAATTTACAGATGACAGATTTAAGGAGGTAAAATGCAAAGAATCAAAACGCTCAAAACAACAAAGTTTCTAGCTTATGTCTTAATAGGTGTCTTTCTTTTTTATCTCAATGCAGCTGAAATTTCCTATTCCCAGTCACCATCACCGGAAGAGTTTGTTCAAGAGGGAAAGACCCTTTACAGTGTCGGAAACTATGAACTCTCGATTGAGAAACTCAGACAAGCTGAGAGTTATTTAAAAGCAGTCAAAGACAGAGCTAAGGCTGAGAAATTAGCGGAGATTTATTTTTATCAGGGTTTAAACTTTGCCAAGCAGGGAAATGAGAAAATATCAAAAGCTTTCTTCAAACGAGCTCTCCATTACTCCCCTGAGAAAGAATATGATACTTCTTTAATGAATGAGACAACTAAAAAGATATTCACTAAAGCGAAATTAGAGTTTGAAAAGGAATTCAGTCCTAAGGCAATGGGAATGCCTGCAGATGGAGATGGTGGAGGAGGAAGCAGTGCTGCCTGGATAGTATTAGGTATTGTTGTGCTAATTGGGGCTGGTGTTTTAGCTTATTTTCTCTTAAAGGAAAAAGAGGAAGAGAAAGAGAAAGAAAAAGAACCAGATGTTGGTTCAATTCAGGTTAATTCTACTCCTACAGGAGCAACTATCTGGTTAGATGGTTCAAATACGGGACAAACAACCAATGCAACTTTAACCAATGTCTCGGTTGGTTCTCATACCATCAAATTAGTCAAGGAAAGATATCAGGACTGGGAGACAACAGTCAATGTTCAAAAAAATCAAACATCAACTGTCAATGCCACTCTGAAACCCGGCAGTTTCACTGAGAACTTCAATGATGGCAAAGCGGATTACTGGAAGAAAGGCGAAGGTCCAGCCACTTGGGTAGTTGAAGGTGGAGTATATAAAGTCAAACAAGGAGGACGCAATAGACAAACAAGTTATTACAATTTCCGCTTTTCCAATAATTGGACTTATGAAATAAAAGGGAAAATAGCAGTTGGTAGAGCTTATCATGTTCTTGGTCCAGCATTTGGAGGAAATAACAATTTCTCAGTGTTTTATTATTTAGATGTCTCCCCTGGCAATCAGATGTGGTCAGTTTGGAAAATTTCAAACATAAAAACAGCCTCAGTCATCAAAAATTGGACTACAAATAAAGCTATAAATAAGACTGGCTGGAACAAGTTGAAAGTTGTAGCTCAAGGAAACACATTCACCTTCTATGCTAATAACACTCAACTTGGTCAAGTTACTATTTCTGGAGTTCCTTCAAAGGGAAAAATTGGTCTATGTACCTGGACTTATTCGAATCTCGATCAGACGCACTTTGATAATATATCTTTTAATTTATCTGCTACATTTACAAGTACTTTCAGAAAAGGAGAAATCTTAACTCCAAGGCCTGCCTCAAGACCAGATGCAGATTCAGGAATAATCAAGTAAAAATATACAAAAATTCCACTTTCCGAGCTGTACCCTGTTTTTAAACTGGAGAGGAGAGTGAATTTAGTTCATTCTCCTCTTTTTCACTTTAAAATAAATAATATTTTTAAATCCTACCTATTAACCCAAATTGACATTCCATTCTTTTTACCATAAAATTCCCTTAATGAAATGATTTCTAAGAAATTTTATGAGGAAGTTTTTCTTATTCTTTTAATCTTCTCTTTACTTATTTTCCCTTTAAACAGCTTAAGCCAAGAAAAAAACAAAAAAGAAAAACCCAAATTAAGTTCCTTAGGAAAATCAATTCTTGTACCTGGCTGGGGGCAATTAGCTGAGAAAAGATATGTGGAAGGCGTTACTTTTTTGGGTTTAGAATTGGCTGCTCTGGCTGGGATTATCACCAACGCAAAAGAAAGTAGTAAATACTATAAAAAATATCAACAGGCAGACAATGTGCTAGATGCGATTAGATATCGGGAATTAACGGAAAAATATGATATCAGGAGGAATAAATTTATTCTGGCAGCAGGGGTGGTTTGGGCTTTAAATTTAGTGGATATGTATTGGATTCACAAGAAGAAGGAGAAAAATCATCTTATCATTTTTGGAGTGGGCAGTGAGAATCAATTTTATATTGCATTTGTTAAAAGTTTTTAAATGTTTCGTATTTCATATCGAGTTTCGAGTTTCGATTCTTAAGAGCTTTTTTATTCTTTTTCTTCTTTTTTCTTTAATGGCCTGTGAAGAGAGGATATTTGATAATCCATTTGATCCTGGAGCAAGCAAAAGAGAATTCATTGTTCTCAGTACCTTAAACATTCCTTTCAACCTTCCTCGTGATTTGACCTGGGATGGAGTGACTTTATGGCTAATAGATGAAGATACAGGAAAAATTTATAGTCTCAATAAATATAATGGAAGCATAGTTAGGTCTTTTAATAGTCCTCTTCCCAGAGCAACTGGTTTGGTTTATGACGGAAGTGGGTTATGGGTTTCAAGTTCCCAAAGAGCTCAATTAGTCAAAATAAATATTGTCACTGGAGAAACTCTGAAAACAATAAATATTCAGCGGGGACAGATAACTTCTCTGGCCTATGATAGTCAGAACCTGTGGGGTTTTGATAAATCAGCTAATAAAATTTATCAGGTTGACCCTAATAGTGGCCAAATTCTGGGAAGCATAAATAATCCCGGATTTAGTGTCGGGGGCATGGCTTTTTTTGAAAACTATCTCTGGATTTCTGATCCCAATGTTTTTTCCATTTATAAAATTTCTTCTACTGGAAGTTTAGAAGCAACTTATTCTTCTCCTGGTCAATTTCCTGCAGGAATTACTTGGGATGGATTTTACATTTGGAACGCAGATGGCAACAAGAAGATTTACCAACTACAATACTAATATTGAAACTTGAAATCAGAAATTGGGAATTTTAACATTCCTGTCTATATCTGAATAAAAATAAATAATGTTAAAAAAAATTAAAATAATCTCCTTTGTGATCTTGTTTTCTCTTCTTTTCCCAAAAATTTCCCCGGCAAAATTGAAAACTATTATGGAAATAAAAGGAGATTATCTTGTTTATAGCTATGATCATAATTTTTTTTATGGGGAAGGAAATTTAAAAATAAAATTTTATAATTTAGAGATAAGGGGAGAAAGAGTTAAAATTGATTTTGATTTCAATGTTTTAAAGGTTACCGGAGAGATATTTCTCAAGTTAGAGAGCTCTGATGAATCTCCTGAGTATGAAAGAAGTTATTCAGGAGATGAGTTTACTTTGAATCTTATTTTAAAAAATGGAGAACTTTTAAGTTTTAAAGAAAAGATAGAAAAAAAATATTTAGATTTAGAACTTAAAGAAATTGAACCTTTCTCTTTCCCATCAAACCGATTTGATAAAATTTCTTTAGAAAAAATTCAAAGCTCTTTTGTTTATTATACATTTACACGGATGGAGCTTCAGGAAGACTTTAAAGCAATAGGCTATGGAGTTATTTCTCATTTGGAAGGAATGAAACTGGTTGGGTTTAAAAAATTCACGGTAAAAAAGGCATCTGTATCTGTTCCTTCCAAATTTAAATTTAAATTGGGAAAACTCTGGTATACTTCAGGTCAAGGTATAGTTGCTGAGGGTGATCTCTATTTCCTTCAGTCAGATAAATCTGGAAGCAAAACTCATCTCCATTATGAAGAAAGGTCTGTTTTAAAAGAGCATTTGCCTCCAGATAGAATTTTAAGAGTTCACAACGAAAATAAAATAATTTCTAATGAGCAGACTCAATTAAGTTTAAATGTTAATTATGATAGTTATTCCAATTGGAGTGCTGAAAGCTATTTTAATAAAAGTTTTGAAAATATTGGTTCAATTAATATCAACCTTTCTCATTTTCATCCAATAGGAGGATTCAATCCTGAAACTTGGTTAAGATTTGGTTCATCTCTTACAATTGAAAAAATTGGAAATTTTACTTCTTCTTTTGGTTATGAAGCTAAAGGTCAATTTTTGAGTTCTCTATCTTTTTCCAAAAGCATTTTTAAAAATATAAATATTGGGTTAAGTTCTTCTTATAACACTATTAGAGAAAGCGATGTTTTTTCTGCCTCTAAAATATTTACTGGAAACATTTCTCTTAATTATCAACATAAATATCTCA
>JBHIEE010000098.1:0-10841 GCA_046760445.1 Candidatus Aminicenantia bacterium | reverse complement strand
GCTCAAGTTGATTCTGATGGTGATGGAATTCTGGATAGTGTAGATAATTGTGTTCTAGTTTCCAACCCCGATCAAGCCGATAGCGATAAAACTTACTACAATGCACAAGAAAATTTCAGTACTACAACTCAAGGCTATATGAATTGGTACTATCAAGATTGGACTGGAACCAAATATGAAAATATGGTTTATGGCATTGATTGGTGGGGTAAGATGAGATGGCATGGTGTTTTTGTTACGGACAGTGTCTTATGGAGTGATGGTGGTCACCCTTCAATTACAGGTCATGAACCATCTAGGAAATGGCTAAGTAGGAAATGGTTAAGCCCAGTTGAGGAGACTGTAAGAATAACTGGAAATGCACATAAGTGTGATATAAGAGGAGGAGATGGAGTAATTGTTAAGATATTTAAAAATTCAGAATTATTATGGCAAAAAACAATCGCATACAATGATGAAGTTGGGTATGATTTTGATCTGACAACACAAGTTCAAGTAGGGGACGCTATTTACTTTAGAATCCATCAGAATGGAAATCCTTATTACGATTGCACTTATTTCAATCCAACAATTGAAGTTGCTGGTGATGGCATCGGTGATGCCTGTGACAACTGCTGGTATGTGCCAAATTCCAATCAACTCGATTCAAACTCAAATTGCCCAGCAATGCCTTATACTACTGATCCTCTTTGTGGAGATGCTTGTGAAGTAATTATTCCACCTAACCAACCTCCAACCCTTTCTAATCTTGGGCAATTTAAATCCGATGGTATTACTACTATTTCTGAAGGAGGAATTACTACTGAATCAACTGTAGTTTTTCAAGCAACGGTTTTTGATCCGGATAATGATAAAGTAAAACTACAAGTTGAACTTAAAGAATATGCTCAGGGATTTAATGGACAAGATCTTATAGAATCAGGTTTTGTAGATTCTGGTCAAATTGTCCAAACTACCAGATACGATTTAATCTCTCAATCCTATCACTGGCGAGCCAGAGCAAAAGATGAAAATAATAATATTTCAGACTGGCAGGAATTTGGAGAAGAAGGAAATGTGGATTTTGAAGTGAAAATAGTGCCATTGTATACGCAGATTGAATCGCCTTATCCATCTGAAGCCGAAACGCGGATATGGAGCAGATTACAATATGGTACTGGTAATTATAAAGATTGTTTTGACGAAGAACTTAATTACTCCGCTATTCGTACTTGTGGCTGTGTTATTACCTCCGAAGTAATGATTCTTCGTTTTCACGGTATAACTACTGATGTTGATAATAACGACGTTAACCCTTCAACTTTTAATACTTGGCTTACTTATAATAATGGTTATTGGTCAAACGGCGGTGTAAAATGAGAAAAGATAATGGATTATTCTAAAGACAGTTTAGGTTTCCCTCGCCTTCAATATAAAGGAGCCATAGGTTTTAAGGATACTGATACCTTAGATTTTTATCTCAATAATTTAAATCCTGTTATTTTGTATGAAATGGTAATAGTCCAAAATGAACCTACTTCCCATTTTATTGTTGCTGACGGAAAACTATCTACCACTTATAATGTTAAAGACCCTGCCTGGTATGAGACAAAGTATTTAGCCCAAACACTGGGCCCTTATAGCCAAAATTATTACAATAATTTCTACGGATTAAGATTGTTTAGCCCGACTATTGCCGGCGTAGACAGTATTTCTCTTAATTTTGCCTCACCAGCCGAACTCCTAATCACTGATCCTTTGGGTAGAAAATTAGGAAAAGACCCCATCTCTAATATCTCTTATGATGAAATTCCTGGTGGTTCTTATTATTCAGAAGGTATTGGTAATCCTTTTCCAGAAACACCAATCCCAACAGAAGAAAGTAAAAATATTTGGATATCAGAACCAATTAGTGGTGAATATGATATTAAAGTCATTGGCACTGATACAGGGAGTTATACAATGGGCCTTTTAGTTTATGATGAAAATGGGCAATCAGAAGATATTACAGAAGAAGGTAATACAACAGTTAACAATATCCAAGAGTTTGAATTAAATTATTCTTTGGAAACAATCCAGGAAACCGAATTTCATCGTATAGTAGAGATTGATATTAAACCAGGAAGCTATCCCAACAGCGTTAATCTTGAATCCGAAGGTGTAATACCTGTAGCTGTCTTAACAGACGCTTTCTTTGATGCTAATGGTATTGTGATAGATAGTGTTGTCTTCGCAGGAGCTAATCCTTTAAGAGGAAATCTTGAAGATGTGGATGGTGATAGCGATTTAGACTTAATATTGCATTTTGAGACTCAATCTCTTCAGTTAAATCCCACTGATACTGAAGCTACTTTAACCGGCCAATTAGATAATGGTACTTTAATTAAAGGAACAGATTCTATTAGGATTATTGGTAAATAAAAAGATTATGAATCTAGTTAGGAAGAATATAATTTTAATAATCGCTTTATTATCCTTAGTTTTGTTATTAGGTAGTAGTATTTATTTTTATTCACTAAGAAAGCAACCAGAAGAAATCATTCATGCGCCCTGTTTATCAGACGATGAGTTTGTAGATTATTCCCTTGATTCAAGATATGACCCGAGTATAAAAATCCCAAAGGTACCAGTAATAATTTTTATTCGAGATATAAAAGAAGAGAAAGAAAAATTTAAATTTGAAATTGGTGACGTTGCACCAAGCCTTCCTATAGAAGTTCATAAGTGTGGAGTATATGTAATTAGAGAATTTAATTTTGATTATAAAAATTTTAAACCGTTACCTGGTTTTAGGGATGAATTATGGAGATTTGATTATAGTGGAAATGGCATATTAACAGAGACTCTATTTAAAAAAGAAGGCGATCCAAGTAATTTTACGAGAGACTTTAGAGTAGATCCTACCGAGGCCTACCTTGCTCTTGAACGTAGTTATCTTGGCAATCCCAATTATGCCTTCGTTATTAAAGATTTGAAAACCAGAGAAGATGTTTTTGTTTTAACTCTTGATGAATTAGTAAAGAAATATTCCGTCAAACCAGCAAGTATTGGTCTTGGCAAATGGCGAGATAATGGCAGATATTTCTGGGCAGTTCTTTTTGAAGCTCCTCATATTAATGCTTACATACGGATAACAACCGGTACCTGGAAGGTTGATGTTCTTCCAACTCCTGAAGATTATACCGGTGCAATTCTTTCCTCTCCAACAGGAGAATATATTGTCTATGATAATGGCCCTGGTTTTATTGGGATCGATATTGTCGCCCAACAAATCTATGAAGAATGGCGAAGAGAAGGCAAGAAGGTTTCACTGTTTATCTATAATCTCTTTACTAAAGAAAAAATTACATTAGCTACAATAGATGATCCAGAGTGGGACTTTAAAACAAAGTGGATTTCGGGTGCAGAACTCGAGTATGAGTTGCCAGATGGGGAGAAGAAAATTTATAAAATTAATAACCAATAGAATCTTCATTCCGTAGCTTGTGAGGATTAGACTAATAAAAAGTGTACCTCATAGGGTACACTATAGTGTACCCTATTTAATCCCAACCAAAAAGCCCATCGCTGGCCCGCCAAAATTTTACGAGGCAAAACTTAGGCGGGCTGGGCATTTTTTATTTTTTAGATTATTACCCTAGTTCAAGTCTGGAACTTAAAGCCGGGGCCAACTTTCAAGCATCAAACTTTTTTTCTTTTTAATTGGTAATTTTTGATAAATTTCCTCAGTAATGAAAGGCATGAAAGGATGTAAAAGTTTTAGCGAAGTTAACAAAACATAAACTAAAGTTGGCTGGGTTTCTTTTTTTCTTTTCTTTGTCATCTCAATGTATTTATCACAAAAAGTGTGCCAGAAAAATTGATAAAGTTCTTTAGCTGCTAAATCAAAGCGATATTTCTCGATAAAGCTTGTAACTTTTTTTGTTGTCTTCTTTAGTTCTTTTAAAATCCACTTGTCATCTGAGTTTAAATCTGCTATTCGTGTTAATTCGCGAGGTGAGCGGAGCGAACCAAAATTCGCATTTATTCGTGTAGGTTTGTTCGACAGAACAAACCGTGAAGCATTCCAAATTTTATTGGCAAAATTTCTATAGGCAACTATTTTTTCCTCTCCAATCTTAAGATCGTTTCCGGGAGCGTTACCGACCACTAAAGCCATCTTGAGAGCATCTGTTCCATATTTCTCTATTACTTCTACTGGATCAAATCCAATACCAGCCGTTTTACTAAACTTTCTTCCTTTCTCATCCCTAACCAACCCGTGGAGATAAACTACTTTAAAAGGTAGTTTTTTTGTCATTTCTAAACACATCATGATTTCTCTAGCAACCCAGAAAAACAAGATATCATAACCTGTTTCTCTTAGAGTGGTTGGGTAAAAGTATTTGAAATCTTTTGTCTCTCTCGGCCAGCCGAAAACTGAAATTGGCCAAAGAGCCGAAGAAAACCAGGTGTCCAAAACATCATCAACTCCTTTTAAAGGAATTTTATGACCCCACCAAAGTTGTCTTGAAATACACCAATCTTGGATATTTTTAAACCAGTGGAGATAAACTTTTTCAAACCTTTTTGGAACAATCTTGATCTTTCCCTCTTTAACTGCTTTTATTGCTCTTTTGGCTAATGGCTTTATCTTTATGAACCATTGTTTGGAAATAAGGGGCTCAGTTAGAGTACCACATCTCTGACAATGACCAATGGTATGAGTAAAATCTTCAATTTTTTCTAAAAGCCCAGCCTTCTTAAGATCTCTAACAACCCTCTTCCTTCCTTCCTCGATAGAGAGTCCGGCATAATCTCCAGCCAATTCTGTTAATTTTCCATCAAACCCAATGGCTACAAAATTCATCGGTAGTCTGTGCCTTTTTCCAATTTCAAAATCTAATGGATCGTGAGCAGGAGTAATTTTTAAAGCTCCGGTGCCAACTTCGAGCTCAACAGCTCCGTCTTCAATCACTGGAACTTTTCTTTTAGTTAAAGGAAGAGGAACTTTTTTACCAACAAATCTTTTATATTTTTTATGTTTTGGATGAATAGCTACCGCTACATCAGCAAACATTGTTTCTGGCCTGGTAGTAGCGATAGTAATAGGTCCATAATTTATGAAATAGAGTTTCCCCTTTTCTTCTCGATACTCGTTTTCTAAGTCAGAAATAACGGTTTGACATCCAAGACACCAGTTAATAATTCTTTCACCTTGATAGACCAGACCCTTTTTATAAAGTCGCAAAAATGCCTCTTTCACTGCCTGAGACCTTATTTTATCCATGGTGTAAGCTTCCCTTGTCCAATCTAAAGAAAAGCCCAATCTTTTTAACTGTTCTCGAATATAATTTTTAGATTGGTTGGCAAACTTCTCGGCTCTTTTCAAAAATCTCTCTCTCCCAATTTCTCTTTTCGTTTTTCCCTCTTTGGCTAATTGTTTACCAACTAAATACTCAACTGCAATTGAAGCATGATCAAAGCCAGGTAAAAACAAAGTAGGATCGCCTTTTAATCTATGATACCGAGCCAAAATATCTTCAATAACATACATTGCGTGGCCAGTATGAAGCCCACCGGTAACATTAGGTGGGGGAAGAGTGATAACAAAAGGCCTTTTCTTGGGAATAGTTTTTGGAGTAAAAAAGCCTCCTTTTTCCCAGAATTTATAAGTTTTATCTTCAATTTTTTTTGGATTGTAAACCTTAGGAAGCTCCATAAAATTTAACCTATTCTCAAATTAGCATCTGCTTTAATTTTTTTCCAGCCTTTCCCCTTCTCTTTCAACCAATGATAATAAGCGGCTACCGCTATCATTAAGGCATTGTCAGTGCAAAGCTTGGTATCTGGTAGTAAGTAGTTAATATCTGGTAACTCTTTCCTAATTTTAACTTTAAATTGTCTCCTGAGTTCTTTATTAGCAGTTACTCCACCACCCAAAATTATGGCTTTGGCTTTATATTCCTTGGCAGCTTTTATGGTCTTATGAATTAAGACATCAATAATTGCCCGTTGGGTTTCAGCTGACATTGCCTGGATGTATTTTTTTGACTTTCTTACTCTTGGTTTTTGGCTCCGGTAATTATACAAAACTGCGGTCTTTAATCCCGAAAAACTGAAATCGTAATTTTTCTGATAGATCATGGGGCGAGGCAGCTTAATTTGTAGCTGGTAGCTGGTAGCTGGTAATTTTGAAGCTTCTTTTTCAATGGCAGGTCCGCCGGGATAGCTCAGCCCTAATATCCTTGCTACCTTATCAAAACATTCTCCAGCTGCATCATCTCTTGTTTCGCCAAGAATTTTGTACTTCCCAAAGTCTTTAGCCAAAATGAGCTGGGTGTGCCCACCAGAAACAATTAAACAAATGGCTGGAAAAATTTTGTTCGCTGTCGGACGTGCGATGTCTAACGTTAGCCAGTTGGCTAAAATATGGGCTTCAATATGATTTACAGGGATAATCGGTAAGTTTAATTTTTTAGCTAAATCTTTAGCAAAGTTTACTCCCACCCAGAGACAGGGTTCTAATCCCGGGCCAACAGTCACAGCAATTAAATCGATTTTGGCCCGCCGGCTGGCGGATTTAGCTTTTTTCAAAGCCTTTTTAAGTACTATTGGTAAATTTTTCTGATGTTCTCTCTTGGCTAAAAAAGGATAAACCCCGCCATATTTTGCATGGAGTTTTACTTGTGAAGAGATGATATTACTAAGAATTTTAATTCGCCCAAATCCGCGTTGATATCTGCGCCTGCCCCGTAGGGAACCGGGGGTTCTCCTTCGGGGCCTATCCGCTTCTATAATTGCAACGCAAGTATCATCGCAAGAAGTTTCAATAGCTAAAACAACCATATATAATTATTTTATCATTTTTCTTGCCCTCGCAAAATTTTTTGCCAACTTATAGTTCTTTGATTGCTTTTAGCAATCAGCCGAAAAATTTAGGAGGGTTGATTTTTTTCAATTTTTAAGATAAAGTAATATCATGTATTACTTCAAATCACTATCGCAATTTGGAGAAAGTAGTAAATTAAAGAACAGTTGACGCGTGGGCCTATTCATCAGCTTTCGCTGATGACGGCCCGGCTGGAATTCAGTATAGGCCTATTCTTCAACTTGTTCCAATAAGTTGAAGACGGCTCGGTTGAAATTTTTGAAAAATTTCAACATAGAGGCCCCATCGTCTATCGGTTAGGACATCAAGCTTTCAATTTGAAAAGACGGGTTCGATTCCCGTTGGGGCCACACTTCGACTCGCTTCGCGGTTCGACTGAGCTCACCGTCGAAGGCTCGCTCAGTGTAAACACCCCTAAACTGAGCGAGTCGAAGTACCCTGAACCTGTCGAAGGGCTCATCTAATATGCCTTGGTATGTTTACATAGCAAAATCAAAAACAGGAAAATATTACACTGGTATTACTACCAATCCTCAAGAGAGAATCATAAAACACAATAAAGGAAAAGGTTCACAGTTAGCAAAACAACAGGGGCCATTTTCACTTTTATACACCTCACACCCTTTTCTGAATAAATCGCAAGCAAGGAAACGAGAGATCCAAATAAAGGGTTGGGGCAGAAAGAAAAAGGAAAAATTGATAAATGGTGAATGGGTGTAGACATAAAATCGAACTGTTTTTATCTTTTCTATCACAGTATTTAGGTAAGCCTCGCAAACTCTATGAAAAACTATCTAAATATCTCTCGAGCTGAAGATTTAGAGAGTTCAAAAGAAAAGATTCTATATCGTTTCCTGGAAATCTTTCCTGGTTTTTTATCTTTGGGAACCCTAATTTTTGCTTTTTTATTATCCTGGTTGGCCCCGGTAGCGGTGGCCATTTTTATTATCATCTTTGACCTCTATTGGTTATTAAAAATTGGTTATTTGGGTTTCCATCAAACAGCAAGCTTTAACCGAATGAAAAAAAATCTCAAAATTAACTGGTTAGACAGACTCACTAATTTACACAGATCTACCACCAATAATCCAAATAAAAAAATTCGTGAAATTAGTGGTGAATTAGCGAATATTCGCGATTGGAAGGATATTTACCACCTAATAATTTTGCCTTCTTACCAAGAAGGGAAAGAAGTGATTAAAAGCTCTCTGCAGGCTTTAGTCAATTCTGAATATCCAAAAGAGAAAATGATGGTGGTTTGGACAATTGAAGAAAGAGCGGGACCAGAAATTCAAAAAATGGCAGAAGAAATAAAAGGAGAATTCTCTGGAAAATTTTTAAGGTTTTTGATTACCGTTCATCCCAAAGATCTTCCCGGAGAAGTGGCTGGCAAGGGTTCGAACACAGCCTGGGCAATAAAAACAGCAAAAGAAAAAATAATTAGACCTTTGAAAATTCCTTCTGAAAACATTGTTGTTTCTACTTTCGATATCGATACCAGACCCCATCCTCAATATTTTGGCTGTGTGACATTTCATTATCTAACAGCCAAAAACCCCTTAAGAGCAAGCTATCAACCCATACCCGTTTATAATAACAATATTTGGTTAGCCCCTGCTTTTTGCCGGGTAGTTTCACTTTCAGGCACTTTCTGGCAAATGATGCAACAAGAAAGACCAGAGCAATTGGTAACCTATTCTTCCCACTCCATGCCTTTTAAAATTCTGGAAGAAGTTGGTTATCCAAGAAATGTTATCTCTGACGACTCGCGAATTTTTTGGAAATCTTACCTTTTCTATGATGGTGACTATCAAGTCGTCCCCCTTTATTATCCAGCTTCAATGGATGCTGTTTTGGCTAAGAATCTACCTAACACAATAATTAATCAATACAAACAACAAAGGCGCTGGGCCTGGGGATGCACCGATATTCCATTTTTGCTCTTTTGTTTTTTAAAAAATAAAAAAATTTCTCTTTTTGAGAAATTACGCTATTCTTTTACTATCTTGGAAGGTTTTTGGTCCTGGGCAACTTCTGCTCTTTTAATTTTCTTTTTAGGATGGTTGCCCTTAATTTTAGGAGGAGAAAAATTCAACATTACCATCTTGTCTTACAATTTGCCAAGATTAACAAGTAATCTAATGACCTTAGCTATGATAGGGATGGTTGTCTCTGTTATTTTAAGTTTTTTTATTTTACCTCCTCGACCAAAAAATTTTAGTCTCCTCAAAAATCTTTCAATGGTTTTCCAGTGGCTCTTATTACCCTTTACCCTAATTTTTTTTGGAGCCATTCCCGCTTTGGATGCTCAAACAAGATTAATTTTTGGAAGATATTTGGGCTTTTGGCCAACCGAAAAAAAACAGCTACGAAATACCTGCCCGCCATCAGCTTCGCCCCCGCCTGCCTTCAAGTTGCCGAAGGCAAGTCGGGCAGGTCAGGCGAATGGCAGGCGGGCGAATTTTTTACGAAATTACGAAAAGAGCAAATAAATTAAGCTGATATTCGTATATTCGTACTTTCTCGTATTTCGTAGCAATTATCAAACACCAATTACCCAATAAACTATTTAGAAGAATGGGTAATCTATTAGCAAAATGGTAAGCAATTACATTTTAAATTATCCCCTTTATATTCTTTTTGGAGTCCTGCCCAGCCTTATATGGCTAAATTTTTATTTAAGAAAAGATGTAAAACCTGAACCAAAATCAATGATTTTAAAAATTTTCTTTTATGGAATGTTAGCTACCTTGCCAACAATTTTTTTTGAAACAGCAATCTTTGGTGAATTCGAAAAATTGAATTTTTCTCCCTCGGTAATTTTTATTTTAAATATTTTTTTAGGAACAGCTTTAGCTGAGGAATTTTTAAAATTTTTAGTAGTAAAAGAAAAGGTGCTAAATAGTCCTGAATTCGACGAACCAATAGATGCTATGGTCTATATGATAATTGCCGCCTTGGGTTTTGCGGCCGGGGAAAACATTTTAATTTTGATTTCCGCCGGAAATCAAGGCTCGGCTGGAGGAGGATTATTATTTTCTCTAAAATCTGCTTTTTTTGGAGAAATTTTTGAAATTTCTCTTTTGAGATTTTTGGGGGCAACTTTTTTACACGCTCTTTCTTCAGCAATAATTGGTTTTTTCATTGGTCTTTCGTTTTTTGAAAAGAGGGGAAGAGGGAAATTAATTTTTGTTGGTTTAATATTAGCTATCATCTTGCACGGATTTTATAATTTTTCTATAATCAAAGTAGAAGGAAATTTGAAATTTTTAATTCCTTCTGCCCTTTTAATTATTTCAGCTATTTTTGTTTCTTTCGGCTTTCAAAAGTTAAAAACCCTACGAATTACCAAATCAACGAATAACGAATCAATTACGAAAATGCGAATACCTTAATATTTATTCGCAATTCGGAAATTCGTAACAAATTCGTAATTCGCTGATGGTTAACATGAGTAACTCTTTTTTGGAAAAATTAAAAAAAGGAATGGAGATTGAAGAATCAATCGAGGAAAAACCCTCCGAAGCTGGCAATAGCCAGCGAAGGAGGGAAGGCAAGGAGGAGAAGAAGAAAGGAATGAAAAAAACTAAAGAGTCAAAAATTAAAACCTTGTCTATTGGATTAGAAACCGGGAAAAGAGAAAAACCAAATACAGATAAAGCTATGGAAAAAGAAAAAGTCCAAATAAAAAAGCCCCCAGCAAAAGATAAACCCTCCTCTGCTCCATCCTTCGTTAAAGCTACGGCTGCGCCCTCCGAAGCTGGCGATAGCCAGCGAAGGAAGGAGGGCAAGGAAAAATGGCCAGAACCAGAGGGGCAGTTAGCAGTTGATGTCTATCAAACTGAATCAGAATTAGTTATTCAGTCAGCCATTGCCGGAGTCAAACCAGAAGATTTAACTATTTCAATAGAGAAAGATATTTTCACAATTAGGGGGGAAAGGAAAAAGTCATCTGAGGAAGGGGGAGATTATTTTACCCAAGAATGTTATT
>JBHIEE010000097.1:0-10951 GCA_046760445.1 Candidatus Aminicenantia bacterium | reverse complement strand
GAGAATTGAAAAACATAATAGAGGATTAGTACCTGCTACTAAGGAAAGAAAGCCGTTAAAATTAATATATTATGAAGCCTGTTTGAATAAAAATGACGCTGTAAGGAGAGAGAAATATTTAAAAACAAGTTGGGGAAAGAGATTTCTTAAAAATCGTATTAAAAATTATCTAACGGGGTAAAAAGCGAATGAAGCTTTGAGTAAAAAAGATTTTATAATGAGGATAAAGATTTGCCGAAAAGAATCTAAAGAGAGTAGGTATTGGTTGAAGCTTATTGAGGTAAAAGAACAAGATGTTGAAAAGAGAAGGTAGTTATTGATTAAGGAAGCAACTGAGCTTATGAAGATCTTTGGGGCTATAGTGGAGAAGACTAAATAGGTTTTGGACATTTGGAATTAGAATTTTGATATTGTTTAGTATTTAGATATTAGAATTTAGGATTTATGCCCAATTATTTAATGTGTTATACATGGTACCTCTTATTAAAATTCAAGAGCTGAAAAGGAGAAATAATAAGATGACAGAAAGTAAATTTTCAGTTATGGCTGAAGCCATAAGAGAAGCCTACAAAGCTGGTCAGGAAGATGAAACTCTTGAACCTATAGTTTTAGTTAATAAACAAGGTGAGCCAATTGGTCGCTTTCAGAAGGGCGACTGGGTGATTTTTTATAATATTCGAGGAGAAAGAGAAGTAGAATTAACTCAAAGTTTAACCGAGGAAGAATTTAACCATTTTTCAGTCAAACCAGAATTAAAGATTAATCTGGTGACGATGATTGAATATCACCCTGACTTGAAAGTAAAAGTGGCTTTTCCTCCTTTAGGGCAAATAAAAGATACCTTGAGCGAAGTGTTAGGTAAACATGGCATAAGACAGATAAAAATTTCTGAGTCAGAGAAAGCAATCCATATTGGTTATTTTTTTAATGGCAAAAATGATAAGATATTTCCAGGAGAAGAAAGGATAATTATTCCTTCTCCAGAAAATATCAAGAATTATGATCAAAAACCAGAGATGAGTATTTCACAAGTAAGCCGAGCTGTAATAAGCAAAATATGGGATGATCGATATGATTTCATTCTGGTAAATTTTGCCAATGTTGATGTTGTTGGCCATATTGAAGATGAACAAGCTGTCAAAAAAGCAGTGGAAGCTGTAGACCACTGCACAGGTCAGATAGTGGAAGAAGCAAAAAAATCAGGGATGACTGTGGTTCTGACTGCTGATCATGGAACTGTTGAAGACTGGCTTTATCCAGAAGGAACAATAAATACCGGGCATACCAGAAGCCCTGTTCCCTTTATTTTGATTGATCCTGATTTTAAATCAAAAACTGAGGTGAATTTAAATCAAGATGGAGAATTATCCGATGTGGCTCCAACTATTCTTGAACTTTTTGGTCTATCCAAGCCTGAATCAATGACTGGCAAAAGTCTTATCCAAAACAGTTCCTTTATCATCAAGAAACAAAATAGACGCATTTTACTCCTTATTTTAGATGGCTGGGGATTGAGAGATAGAAAAGAAGGAAACCTTATTGTTCAATCAAATACCCCTAACTTTGATCACTTGTGGAAGGATTTTCCTTCAACTCAACTTCAGGCTGCTGGAGAGACTGTGGGAATGCCTTCGGGAACAGTAGGTAATTCAGAGGCAGGTCATTTACATTTAGGAGCAGGAAGAAGGATTTATTCAGATCGGGTGAGAATTGATAGAGCAATTGAAGATGGTTCATTTTTTAAAAACGAGGCTTTTTTGCAGGCTATGAATGAAGCCAGAAAGAACAAAAAATCTCTTCATTTACTGGGAATTGTCTCCCATTACAGTTCTCATGGAACAATTAAACATCTATTTGCTTTATTAAAAATGGCAAGAGATTTAGGATTGAAAGATGTTTTCATTCATTCTTTTTTAGGGAGAAGAGGAGAAAAGCCAGAGAGTGGTGCTGTTTATATTGAAAAGGTTTACCAAGAAGCGAAAAAACTTGAAGTAGGAAGGATTGTTTCCGTCATCGGTCGTTACTGGGCGATGGATCGAGAAGAGAACTGGAATCGAGTTGAGAAAACATATCGTATGCTCATCTACGGAGAGGGTCGTCATTTAATTGAAGACTGAAAACTCATGGGTTAGAAAATGACTCCTTTACAAGAATTAATAAGAAATAGAAGAAGCATTCGGAAATATATTGATAAACCAGTAGAGAGAGAAAAAATTTTAACTTGTCTCGAGTCTGCCCGTTTAGCTCCTTCCGCGGAAAATGTTCAGCCCTGGAGATTTATTGTTATTGATGATCCTCAAGTAAGAGAGAACTTTGCTAAAGAAGCTTTTTCAGGAATCTATTTTCCTTCTCGATTTGTTGCCCGGGCACCAGTAATTGTAATTATCCTTGCTCGACTGGATATTATTGCTAACCGGATTGGCAAGCAAATTCAAGGAACAAGTTATTATTTGATAGATATAGGTATTGCTGGCGAACATATTGTTCTTCAGGCTGAGGAATTGGGTCTTGGTGCTTGCTGGATAGGCTGGTTTAATGCTTGGAAAGTAAGGAAATTCTTTAAAATTCCCAGGAAATATAAAATTGTTGCTTTAATTACTCTGGGCTATTATGAACACAGACCTCGAACTGAAAAAAAGAGAAAAAAATTAGAAGAAATCGTCTGGTTCAATCAATTCAAGAGGAAAAAGTAAACTCTAATCCAAAGCACTCGTGAATCTTTCTTTAAGTCGAGAAAATCTTCTGCTTTTATTAAGTTTTAATCTATCAGATTTTTAAAAAAATAAAAAAAAGAAAAAAATAATTAACAATTATGTAAAAACTATTTACATTAAATTTCTTTCTAATCTAACCTAACTCTTTTAATATTAATAAAAAAGAAAAATACTTCTATATCTGGCACATAAATTGCACCAAAAGAAAACGAAAGTTAAATAGAGAGGAAGAAATATGAAATCATTACTTAAAGTATTATTCATTTTTGGTGTTATATTGGTGAGTCAATTTTATGTCTTCCCCAATCATTCAAATTTATCTAACAGTAAATATTCCATTAAATACAATTTGAAGGAAGGGGATGTCCTAACTTACGCCCAAGTGTTTAAAGCTGAGAATCAAGCGGATCCGGATAGGGAAGAGAAATATATTCTCCAGATGGAATGGGTGGTAAAAATAGGAGTGGTTGGATATGAAAATAACTGTTACCACTTGGCAATCCAATACAATCGTAAGAAATTAAATTTAGTCAACAAGGCTTCCCTGGAACATTCATTTGGAAAAGAAAGAACCTCTACTTTTTATAATACTCTGAATAATTTCAAACCCTCTTTTGTACAATATTTAATAATAGATGAATGGGGCAAAAATATAAATGGAAGTTTTTATCTGAATGAGATGCCGTCTTACTTTTATACTATTATGAGCAATATTTTTTATTTGCCTGAAATGCCTTTAGAAATGAATGATTCTTATTATCGAGAAGAGGAACAGAAATTAAAAGTTACCTTCAAAGGAATTGAAAACACCTCGGTGGGTGAATGTTTGGTTTTCGAAGGAGAAACACCAGGGGGTGCGGTAAGACTGTTGATAAATAAAAATCTCGGAATTCCAGATATGATGAGTTATATAGCTCAATATCGGGCTTATAGAAGAGAAAAAAGCGAGAAATTCTTATTGCTCTTCGTGGAAAAAAAGAATTTGAAGTGGGAAGAAATGCTTAAAGATCCAGAATTGAATAAAGCTCTTCTTTTAAGTTCTCTAAGAGAGAAAAAACTGCTCTGTGATCGGGGAATAATTGAAAAATTCCTCAAGAGTGATGATAAAGTAAGGCAAAATTTAGCTATTACTTATTGCAGCTTAAAAGGTATTCCTGAAGGACTTGATTTGAATGATTATCTTCGCGCAGATAATCCTATCGTTCGTTTTAATGCGGCTAAAGCCCTTTTTAAGTTTAAAAATAACCGCGCTCCTCTTGAAGCACTTACTTATGATGAAGATATTAATCTCCGTTTAAGAGCCAAACAATTTTTAACTCGAAGTTCTTATCTCATTCCAGAAAGAAATTATCAACTGTTTGAAACAATTAGGAATTTTGTATATTCAGAAGAAAATAATTATGGAAAGATCAGCGGGAATATCTCTCAGGTAAAGGAAGTTCTTAGATTTATTAAACCAGAAAATAATTGGGTAGGAGGCTGTTATAAACATTTTATTAGTGAGAGTGGAATAAAAATTCAACGACCTTATTATATTTATTTACCCGAAGACTACGATCCAGCGGAGTTATACCCGATGATTATTTTTCTTGGGGGCGGAGAAGGGTGGGGAGATATTACCGTTAAAACTATATATCAGAATTTAAAAGCGAGTAATTATTTATCTGAGTACATCCTTCTCGTTCCACAGGCTCAAGGAATGTGGTGGGAGGTAGAAGATGAGCGGGCATTTAGTCTGTTGTTACCTGTTATATTGAAAAATTACAGTATAGACACCAATCGAGTATATATGGCTGGAGGTTCTAATGGAGGGATGGGCACTTTCTTTTACAGCACTCATGAGCCAGATAGATTTGCAGCAATTGCTTCCTATATGGGTCATCCAGTAGTTAAACACAATCCTCCTGAGACAGAACAGGATCGCGAGGTTCTAAAAAATTTGATAAATACAGCTATTTATATGATTCATGGAGAAAAAGATAAAATCATTCAGCCTAATGGAGATCGATTGGCTTATAAAAAGTTAAGTAAGCTCAATTATAAAATTAAATATGAAGAACTTCCAGAGAGAGGTCATGATATTAGTTTTGCAGAAATTAAAGATAAAATTATCAATTGGTTTAAAACAAACCAAAGAAATCCCCACCCCAATAAAATAGAATTAGTAATGAATTATCCCCAATATAACAGAAGTTATTGGCTTCGAGTGGAGAGAACTAACCAACTTCCAGCAAAAGTTTCAGCGAAAATTAATGATAATACAATAGAGATAAAAACGGAAGGAGTTTTGTCTTTAACAGTTTTCCTAGACGAGGAACTCGTGGATATATCTAAGGAAGTAATCATTAAAATCAACAGAAAACAGGTGTATAAAGTTCAACCTCTTCCTACTGTGAAGTGTTTATTAAAATCAGTTAGAGAAACAATAGACCCTAAGCTTTCTTATGGTGTGGCTTTGGTGTTTAAGATTGATTAATCCATCAAAATTCTTAATCTATTTAGTTAGATCTCTAATGTTGAAATTTTAAAATAAACAAGAGGAAGAAAATGAAATTTTTAGTTAAATATTTTCGTTCGAGGAAAATTGTAAGAAATTTTTACACGTTTGCCTTATTCCTACCAGAAAAGTAAGTCCAGACCCGAAAGATTAATTTCTATTCTCTGGCATAAAACTTGCATAATTTGAGGAAATTGCAATCATTTTATTTATCTTTTATAATGATAATTGTTAATCAATGAGACCAAAATATCGTGGATTTCTACTATTATTTTTCACTCTTTCCCTTATTAGTTCTCTCTTTAATTTTTCTGAAAATATTCAATTTTCAAAACCTCGATATGGAGGCACTATTCGAATAAAATCTTTTGCTAACATTTTTCGCAAATCATTGGACCCAGCCAGCTCTGAATCTTTCCGTTTCATTTCTGAACAGCTTTATGATGGTCTTGTTCAACTGGATAAAAATTTAAACATTACTCCCTGCCTTGCTGAATACTGGGAAATCTCGCCTGACGGCAAAAAGTATACTTTTTATCTAAGAAAAGGAGTGAGATTTCATCATAGAAAAGAGTTAACCGCCGAAGATGTTGTTTTTTCTTTCAAAAGAATACTCACTCTGAAACCAACTTCTCCTTATCATCAACTTTTTGTTTCTAAAATTGTTGGTGCCCAGGAATATTTATCTGGAAAAGCTGATGGGGTCTCAGGATTGAAGGTAAAAGATAAATATGCCTTTGAAGTAGAATGGAAAACTCCATTTGTTCCAGCTTTATACTTATTTTCAATGCCCACCTGGAAAATTCTTCCTGAGGATTTATTGAAAAAAGAAGGAAAAGATTTTTTTAATAAACCTTCAGGAACTGGTCCTTTTCAGTTTGACTACTGGTTACGGGATACCAGGTTAAATATTGTTGGTGTTCGACTAAAGAGAAACGATAGTTATTTTCTTGGGAAACCTTACTTGGATGCCATCGAGTTCAGCCCTCATTATACTCTTGACCATTTTTTAAATGGAGAAATAGACATAATTCCAGTAGTTTCAGAAAAATTACTTAAAGGAAACTATCCAGTTGTGGGCATTGACCAATTAAAATTTACTTTCCTTGGATTTAGTTGTCGCCGTGCTCCTTTCAATAATAAAAAATTAAGGAAAGCCTTCTCTCAGATTATTAATAAAAAAAATCTAGTTCAATTGTTTTATCGTATTCATACTGTTCCTCAGATCACTAATAACTATATTCCTCCTCATTTACCCGGTTTTTTTCCAAAGGAAACAGAGGAGAATCACAATACTGAAGAAGTAAAAACATTATTCGACAGAACATTCCCTGTTAAAAATGATTCACTGGTTATTACTTTGTTTTGCAGTGCTTCTGATCGTGTTCTTGCCAGGAAGGTTTATCGAGAATTGAAAAATCAATTTAATTTTTTGAATATAAAATTAAGGTTAAAAACTTATAAATCTCGAGAAGAAATTAAAAAGAACAAAGATCCTTATATTATAATAGTCAGTCGAAGTATGGATTTTCCTGAACCTGATGATATAATTATTCCTTTGTTTTACTCAAAATCAAATTTTAATCTATTCGAGTACAATAATCCAAAAATAGATGCCTTAATCGGACAGACCCAGATGGAAACAAGCTGGACAAAGAGAATTGAAATGTTTAACTTGATCGAGGATATCCTGAAAGAAGAAGTGCCGGCTATTCCTTTATTTTATTACCAACAAAGAGTTGCTCTTCAGGATTATGTTAGAGGAGGCGAAGTCTCACCTTTGGGTTTTGGCACACTCAATATAAGGGAAATATGGTTAGCCAAATAATTTGGTGGAGAAATTGAGAGTTTCATTAAGAACAAGATTCATAATTTATGTCACTTTTCTTATCATATTTCTGGTGAGTCTGGTTCTATTTTTTATTGAAAAGAGAGAGGTGAAAACTATTTTTGAAGAATCCAAGAATAAAGGATTGCTTATCGCCCAAAATATTGCCAATTTGAATTTAGGACCTCTTCTTTTCTGGGATCTTGAAGCAATAAAACTGAATATCGAAAACGAGATTAATGATAAATTAATTTATATTGTTTTTTATGATCGAGAGAATAAACCCTTAGTAGCCAATGAATTTATTAGAAATTATAAAGAAATATATTTCCAGAGTAGCTTAAAAGGAGATATAACTCCAGAGGATTATTATTTTAAATCTATCACTTTAAAACCAGGAAAAAGTAATAAAGTATTAAGAATTCTCGAAGTGGAAATTCCAGTTTTTGCCAAAAATTCTCCCCGCAAATGGGGAACAGTTAAAATTGGACTCTCCTTAGAAGATATGTATAAAGAAATAAGAAAAACAAGATTAATTCTGATTTTCCTGGGAGTAGGAGGGATTATTCTGGGAATTATTGGTGCGGTATTTTTGGCCAGAAGAATTACTAATCCTTTGAAGAAATTAGTAGAAGGAACGATCAGAATTTCTCAAGGTGATTACACCTATAAAATAGACATTTCTCCTGGAGATGAGATTTCTGATTTAGCACATAATTTTAATAAAATGAGTTCTCAGCTTCTCCAGAGCAGGGAAAAAATTGAAGAAACAAATAAAAAATTAATTCAAGCAGAAAAATTAGCTTCAATTGGTCGAATTTCTACTGGTATTGCTCATGAGATAAGAAATCCTTTAACTTCAGTTAAATTAAATATTCAAAAAATTGCCGACAGTCCTCTTCTGGAAGAGATTGAAAAAGAGCATTTAGAAATTGCTCAAGAAGGAATAAATCAGATAGATAAAATTGTTAAAGATATTTTAGATTTTGCTCGAGTTTCCCAGCTAAATTTGGATAGATTTTCGATTGAACAGATTATGGAAGAGTCTTTAAAAATCGTTTCTAATGCCATAAATGAAAAGAAGATAATCATAGAGAAAGAATCTCATCCAAATTTACCTCATGTCCTTGTCGATGGAGATAAATTAAGACAAGTTTTTTTAAATATTTTATTAAATTCAATTGATGCTGTCAGTGAGGGAGGTAAAATAATAATTGGTCTTTCCTTATTGTCAGATAAAAATTCAAAAAAAATTAGAGTGATAATAAATGACAATGGATGTGGAATACCTGAAAAAGATTTAGAAAATATTTTTGAACCGTTTTTTACTACTAAATCTTCGGGGACGGGTTTAGGTTTAGCTAATGCGCGGAAGATTATTGATCAGCATAATAGTTCAATTAAAGCTTTTAGTCAGACTGGAAAAGGAACTACATTCGAAATAATTATTCCCTGTGAGGAATGAATGAAATCAATTTTAGTCATTGATGATGATCCATTAATCAGAAAAACTTTTTCTTCCCATTTGACTCGAGAAGGATTTGAGGTAATTTTAGCTCAAGATGGGAAAGAAGGGTTGGGAAAGTTTCAAAAGAATAGACCAGATTTAACTCTCCTTGATGTCCGCTTACCAGATATAAATGGCTTGGAGATTTTAACTAAACTTAAAACTCTGGATAAAAATAGTTATATTATTGTTATGACTGCCTATGATGATATGAAAACCACTGTGGAAGCAATCAAATTAGGTGCTTTTGAGTATATTGTTAAGCCTATAGACTATTTAGAATTAAGTCTGACCATTAAGAAAGTTTTCCAGATAAAAAAATTAGAAGAGAAAGTAAGTTATTTGATTCAAGAAAAACAAAAAGAATATACTATTGATAATATTATTGGTAAATCCCCTAAAATGAGGGAAGTATTTAAGCTTATTGGTATGGTGGCTAACAGTCGGGCAAATATTCTCATTCAGGGAGAAAGTGGAACCGGGAAAGAACTTGTGGCAAAAGCTATTCACTATAACAGTCAATTTAGAGATGAACCATTTATTGTGATTAATTGCTCAGCCTTGCCTGACACTTTATTAGAAAGTGAACTTTTTGGTCATGTCAAAGGTGCCTTCACTGATGCGGTTAAGGAAACCCGAGGTAAGTTTGAAATAGCAGGAAAAGGCACATTGTTCTTAGATGAAATAGGTGACATTTCTTCAAATCTCCAGTCCAAATTATTGAGAGTGATTGAAACCCGAGATTTTATGAAAGTAGGAGGAGAGAAGTTATTAAAAACAGAAGCAAGAGTGATTACTGCTACTAATCAAAATTTGAAAGGATTAGTAGAGCAAGGTAAATTCAGAGAAGACTTATATTACAGATTGAAAGTAGTTGAAATATTTCTTCCTCCTTTAAGAGAAAGGAAAGAAGATATTCCAGATTTGGTTGCCTATTTGTTAGAGAAAATCAATCGAGAATTACATAAAAATGTCAGGAAGGTTCTTCCTGAAATTATGGAACGACTCATTAATTATTCCTGGAGAGGTAATGTTAGAGAGTTGGAAAATGCCTTAACCAGGGCTGTAACTTTATCTAAAACCGATGTTCTTCTGGAAGAAAATCTACCCTTAGAATTGAGTTCAAAAAGCGTATTTAGAGAAGAGTTACTTCCTCTTAAAGAGGTTGAGAAGGATTATATTGAATATGTTCTTAAGTCAACCAGGGGAAATAAGAGCCGAGCGTGCCATATTCTTGGAATCACTCGTCCTACCTTAGATAAAAAAATAAAAGAGTATAATATAAAAATCTAACTGTAAAAAAATTTTAATTAGTGTAAAGAAAATAATTATTGATTAAATCCATTCTTTAATTAACTCCTTTAATTTCAATATCTTAATAAATCTATCTAAATTTGGCACAAAAAATGCATAACTATGCAATGGAGAAGAAAACAAAATGAAGAAAAGAAAAATAATGGTAGTAGACGATGATCAGTCAATAAGGAAAACCCTTTCTCTTATTTTACGAAACAAAAATTATAATGTTTTTCTCACGGAAAATCCTAATGAGGCACTTAAAGAACTTCAAGTTGTTCAGGCTGATTTAATTATTTCTGACTTAAAATTGCCTCAAATGGGTGGGTTAGAGATGATAAGTGTAATAAGAGAGTCTGGATACCAAGGAAAAATAATTTTAATTTCTGCTTATCCAGATTTAGTAACTTCTAAAGATTTAAATCAATTAGCCATTGATTATTTTTTTGTTAAACCACTTGATTTAAATGCATTAATTCAATCAATAGACTTTCTTCTGAATCAAAAGTTTAAAAATAAGTCCGGATATATGTTAAATAAAGAGTCTTACTAAACTCAAATAAGAAATATGGAAAAAACGGCTAATATTAACAAATCTGAAGGAAATGTTAGTAAATGGAAAATAATAAGAATCCATCCCACTTGGTTTTCTTTCATTAAATACTGTGAAAAGATAAAATATGGTGAAATAGAAAAACTCAAAATTCAAGATGGGTTGCCCATGATTGCTGAAGAAGTTAAGAAAAAAGTTAAGTTTTCTTACACAGAAGAAATATAAAAAAATATTATAAGGAGTTAAGCTATGAATGACTTAGATGTAAGTCAACAAATTTTTCGGGAAAGGCATAATTTAGGGAAAAAAATTAAAAAAGATAGGAACTATAATAATAAGAAGGAAAAATTAAATTTTCAACCTCTCCTTCAAAAATTAGAAATAATAGAAAAAAGATTGGCTAAGTTATATCTCCAAGCTAATTTCTCTGGTTTTAATTTATCCTTAAAAGATTTTCTCAACTATTTTGAAAAAAATCTAATTATCCGTGTTTTGAATTATACTCGAGGAAATCAAAAGATAGCTTCCTCTATTTTAGGAATAAAGGTGACTACTC
>JBHIEE010000096.1:0-11185 GCA_046760445.1 Candidatus Aminicenantia bacterium | reverse complement strand
ATTCCTGCTTCTTGAAAAATCTCTCCAATGGATAAGCCAATAAATGGAGTTGTTGAAGAAGGCCTTAGTATGACAGTATTTCCTGCGGCAAGAGCAGCCAACACTTCAACAAAAGGAATGAGAAATGGATAATTCCACGGAGAGATAACTAAACTTATTCCCATTGGCTCAAATCGAAAATAGCCTTTTTTATTCCTAAAAAGAGCTTGATGATATTTCACGATTTCATTTTTTAGAAGTTTTTCTGTGTATTTAGCATAGTAATTTAAATTATCTAAGCAGGGGAAAACTTCAGTCACCAATGCCTCAGCAATAGGTCTTCCTTGTTCTGAGGAAATCAAATGAGCAATTTCTTCACTTCTTTTAAGTAAAACTTGCTTTGCTTTTTCAAATATTTTTCCTCTTTCTTTAAAAGAAAAAGAAGACCATAAAGGAAAAGCCTTTTTAGCGGCTTCAATTGCCTGGTTTGCCTCTTTCTCAGAAGCTAAGCATGCTTCTCCAATAGTCTCTAAAGTAGCTGGATTTATTGAAACAATCTTTTCTGAAGTTTCTATTCTTTGATTTCTAATTATTAATCTACCATCCATTTTTAACTCCTTATATTATAAAATCAAAAGTAAAAATGACAAATTAAAACTCAGAACTAATACTAATAGTTCTGCGGTGCTGCCGTTCTGCAGTACTGTAACACTGCAGAACTAATGTAAAAGACATTTTTGCATTTTGATTTAATACATCACTTCTTAATCTCTGTTAGCTGAATTGTTAAGCCCTGTCCCTACATCAATGGAGGAAACGGGTTACCATCGACCAGTTACAAGTCTTTTGAGCCAAGACAAAAATAAGAAAAAGTATGCATCAATTATCAGATCTAACCTAAATAGAGGATTTAGTATTCCAGTTTTAAGGAAAAATTTAAGAACAAGATCTTTATGCCTCGGAGGACAACCTTTAATTCTTCTAATTTTTTTAGCAGATATTTCTCCTTTCACTTCACTACAATCACCGATAATCATTAATTTATCACAAGTAACATCTCCTTCGTATTTTCCTATAACCACTGTCCAAGAAGGAAGATTTTTAAATAATTTTGGCTTTCTATCTTTTATCATATAAAGCCAGTCCAAAAAAACTCCATTGCATCCTCCAATGCAATAAGGCTCTCCACATAATATTTTGAAATTACAATCAATTTGATCTACTCTTTTATACCCTATTTCCCAATGTTTTGTTTTCTGATAAATTTCATCCAAAGAAATATCACCAGAAATTTCAATCTCATTTAAGGATATGGGGCCATATCCTCGCTGATGAGCTTTTTTCAAGTAATTTATCTCGTTGGGTTTTAGATGGAGAATATTAGCGCATACCACATCATGGGCTAAGGGGTTATCTGACATTATTATTACTCCTAAATCTCGACCGTGTTGGGTAAACTGATTACCTCCCACCGCTATTTCTATGGCATCCGTAGCTATAAAATCCGGATAACCTATTTCTAACATATCCACAATTTTATCATCTAAATCATAGTGATGATGCCACATTCTTTGCTTATCTAAAAGAATACCAATGTTGAGTTTTAAAGCTGCAGTTAATCCTTGACTTAAAACATTGCTTTTTAATTTTGGAGCATAAATTAAAAAATCTCTTTCAATAATTTCCTTCGCTGTTTTTAGTTCCTTATGAATGATTCCCTTTTTCAAAGGAACTTTTACTTTCTTTGACTCTTCAATAGGAACAAGCTTCACTTTGTGTTTTTTCTTTAATTGATAATAGCCAGCTCTTTTAAACATCCTTGTAGTGGGTAGCCCAACTCCACATTTTTCAGCAATAGTAATTGGAAAATTATCTTTTTTTATTTCTTCTATGGCTTCCAAAAGACCATCTAAGAATTCAGGCCGAGTATAACCAGATGGGGCTATCTTAGGATGAGCCATAACTACATTTGGTTTAATAGTAATTCTTCCTTTTGCTTTCTCAATCAAATTCAGTTCTTCCAATCCACTCTTAATAATTTCTTTAATTGAGCTTGGCTCGTATTGTTTTACTTTTCTAATTATTACTTTATACTTTTTGCCCATTTATTTATCTCCTTATGACACAGAAAAAAAGCAAGAAGCAGAATAACTAATCATATCTTGCTTCCAGCTTCTTGCTTCACACTCCTATTGAAAGAAGAATAAAACCAATTAAAATTCCAAAGAAAAAATTAAAAAATTTCACTTTTATTGAATCTTTTAAAGTAAAGGAGAGTAAAGGAAGCATGCCGTGTCCGTCCTGAACAATTGAACTGGTAAGAAGAATAGAAAAAGGGATAAGACCGTTGGAGAATAACACAACAAAAAGTAAATGGGGACCAGATTGAGGCAGAATTCCTATCATACCGCTTATGAGTAAAACTAGAAGCTGGTTTTCTTTAACAATGGAGTCTAAATTTAGATATTTCAATCCTATTTCAATCAATGAAAGGGTAAAGAATGTCCAGAGAAAGACTTTCCAAATATGTTTTTTGATAATATGAAGCCAAATATGTTCCCTGAGATAATGTTTGAAAGCAAGTTGGTGAGGATGATATTCCTGAAGAGCGCATTCTTCACATGTTTGAATTTTCATGGTTTTGACAAATTTATCAGTGGTCCATCCAAGGATGACTCCTAAAAAAAAGAGGATTAAAAAAAGCAATAACGCCTGTTTAGGGAAGAGAGTAAGCATAATGAATGCTTCGTCTCCTGAGGTGGCAATCATTCCTCCGGTTAAGGCGCCAAAAGTTATTAAGCCGTGAACATAAAGAGAAACATTAATAAATGACCCGAAGCAGCCTGGAGTTGCCCCTAAAGAAGAAGAAAGCAAATATTGTCTATTTTGCCCTCTTTTAATTAAATTTTTTAATTTACCTTTAGTTAAAACCTCAATCACATCAACTACCACCATCATTAAAAAGACCAAAAAGATAATTTTAATTGAACGATAAGTTACTTCAATTAATATTTCTTCCATTTCCTTTTAAGTGCTTCTGTTAAAAGGTGACTGCAACACTTTTTTATCCTTTCAGTTTTTTACTTTCCTGCTTCTTGCTTCTTTTTAGGGCCAAAAATATAGGCAATTCCTATTCCTATGCTGTAAAGAGCGACCATCGGCAAGGCAATAATACTCTGAGTGATCATATCTGGAGTAGGAGTAATAACAGCTGCAATGATAAATATCACCAAAACCGCATATTTAAATTTTTTAATCAGCCACCGATGAGTAACTATCCCCATACGGGAAAGAAAAAAGATTAAAGTTGGAAGTTCAAATACAAGGGCAATTCCTAAAAGTACTCTTATGGCAAGGGTAAAATAGGTATCAATGGTAATCACTGGTCTGAATTCAGCTCCCATTTGGAGAAAAAATCTACATGCCCAAGGAAAGACGATAAAATAACCAAATAGTCCTCCGAGAATAAAGAAAATAGAAGTAAATAAGATAAAAGGAATGACATATTTTTTTTCTTTACGATATAACCCAGGAGAGACAAACAGCCATAACTGAAGAAAAATAAAGGGGGAAGTAACAAAAATGGAAGCCAGGAAAGAAACCTTGATATACATCATAAAAGGAGCAGTCAAGGTGGTAAAGGCTAATTTTTCTCCTTCGGGGAGAAATTGAGTAACTGGGTGGGCTAAGATCTTATAAATCTGTTTACTGAATATCCAGGCAGGAATGAAACCTATAATAATGGCTGATGTCGAATATAATAATCTTTTCCGTAAATCTTGGAGGTGTTCAAGGAAGGTCATCTGTTCAGGAGATTTTTTTGCCTTCCTCATTCTTTTTTATTTCCTCATCTAACTCTTTTTTTATTTCTTGAAATTCTTCAGCTTGAATTTCTTCCTCAATCTTGGTTTTTATCTCATTTGAAGTCTTTCTAAATTCAGATAAAGCTCGACCAATTGACCTTCCTATTTCGGGTAGTTTTTTAGGTCCAAAAATTAAAAGAGCAATAATTAGAATAATGATTATTTCTGGGAATCCAATATTTCCGAACATACTAATCATAAAAAATATATCTATTCCTAATCAATAAGTCAATAAAAACTTTACAACTGTAAGCTCCTCTGATAAAATTTAGCTTTTAAGGAAGAGCAATGTTCAGAAAGAAAATTACTATTTATCTCTTACTCTTTCTTTATTTATCAATTTTTGTTTTTCCTCAGTCAACTCCAGAAGAGAATGATTGGACACCTTATCTTAAAAAACTAAGTGCAGTTTTCGCTATAATCGAAGATAATTATTATCAAGAGGTAGATTCAGAAAAACTCATTTATGCTGCTATTCGGGGATTGCTCAGCACTTTAGATCCTCACTCTCACTTTCTTGATCCTGATCTTTGGGCTAGTATGAGAGAGGAACAACGAGGTAAGTTTTATGGCTTAGGAATCCAGATTCAAAAATTGGAGGACCGTTTAACTGTTATTTCCCCGATAGAAGGAACTCCTGCTTACCGACTTGGGATCCAGGCAGGTGACATTATTACTCACATTAATGGTGAAAGCACCAAAGAGATGAGTGGTGTAGAAGCAGTAAGGAAATTAAGAGGACCAAAAGGGACAAAAGTAAATATTACTATTTATCGGGAAGGATTGGAAAAACCTATTCAATTGACTATTACTCGTCAGAAAATTCCGCTTCACAGTGTTCCCTATTCTTTTATGCTTAATCAGAAAACAGGATATATTTTTATTAGAAACTTTGCTCAAACCACGACCAGAGAATTTGAACAGGCGATGGAAAAACTCACTGAACAGGGAATGGAAAAACTTATTTTAGATTTACGCTACAATAGTGGAGGTTCTCTGTTTCAATCGATAAATATTGCGGATGAATTTTTAGAAAAAGGGAAGCTTATTGTTTCTACTAAAGGCCGAAACCCTTCTTATAATCAAAGTTTTTTTGCTCTTGAGGATAGTCAATATGAAGATCTTCCCTTAATTATTTTGATAAATAAAGGTAGCGCCAGTGCCTCTGAAATAGTAGCTGGAGCGATGAAAGATCATGGGCGAGCATTGATTGTTGGAGAAAACTCTTGGGGAAAAGGAGTTGTTCAAACAGTTTTCTCCTTAACTCGGAATACTGCTTTAGCGCTAACCACCTCTAAATATTATACTCCCAGTGGAAGATGTATTCAGAGAGATTATTCTTTATTGGAAGATTATTATCTAATGTATCAGCATGCTCCTTCTGGAAAGCAGGGAGAATCTCCTCCTATTGGAGATAAGAAGGATTATCCCCAAGGTGGAATTTTACCTGATTTTAAAGTGAAGCTCACTCTTTCGCCTGTCGTTATTGAATTATTGAATAAGGGAGCTTTCTTTTCCTACGCTCGAAAATTTGTTTCTCACCTTACACCTCTTTCTAAAAAATATGAAATAGTTAAATCTGAAAAGGATAGAAAAAAACTCACTCACGGGGAGTTAATTTTAGATTATCACTTCAAAGTTAATGAAGAGATGATCAATGATTTTAAAACATTCCTGATAGCCTCAAAAATTAGATTTGATGAAAACAAATTTGATCAAGCGACTGAAGAAATTAGAAGAGAAATTACTCGAGAAATTTTCGCTGCGATCTGGGGAATTAAAGAAGGGGTAAGAATTTATCGAAAAAATGACCCAGTAGTGATTAAGGCTTTAGAATTATTTTCTAAGGGAACCGCTCTTGTTGCTAAAGGGAGAGAAACAATGAGATGAGATTCATTAAATTTGCTTTAGGATTATTAATTCTTCTGATTCTAATTATTCCTCTTTTCTCCAACCATCAATATCAAGATTCAGTAAGTGAATCTTTGGCCCGAGATGAATCTCCGGTTCAGAAAATTGATTCAGAAGGATTTGAGCCACAAGAAGACCCAATTGTTTCTGTTCTTTTAGGTTTAATTATAATTTTAATTGGGGCGAAAATTGGGGGGGATTTTTTTGAACGTATAGGCCAGCCAGCAGTTTTAGGAGAATTAGTTGTTGGGGTAATACTCGGGAATATTGTTTTATTCACTGGATGGGAAGGACTTTCTTTTCTAAGGACAAACGAACACATAAATATTTTAGCTGAAATAGGAGTGATTGTTCTTTTATTTGAAGTAGGATTGGAAGAGAATATTAAAGGAATGATGAAAGTAGGCCTTTCATCTCTTCTTGTCGCTGCCTTAGGAGTGACAGCCCCTTTCTTCCTTGGTTATTTCTGTGGAATGTGGCTTCTTCCAGGGGAACCTGAAAGTGTTTATATTTTCCTTGGAGCAACACTCACAGCAACCAGTGTTGGAATTACAGCTCGCGTTCTTCGTGATTTAAACAAGATAGATACTACTGAAGGGAGAATCATTCTTGGAGCAGCTGTAATTGATGATATATTGGGTCTGATAATTTTAGCTGTGGTCACTGGGATCGTTATTTCTGGAGCAGTAAGTTTAGGAACAATAGGATTTGTTACTCTAAAAGCATTCATTTTTCTAATCGGTGCTTTCCTTTTGGGCCTAATTCTTACTCCTCGGATTTTTAAACTATTTCAAAAACTAAGAGTAGAGGGAGTGATGGTTATTTCCGCTTTACTTTTTGCCTTCCTTTTAGCCTATTTAGCGAGTAAAGTTGGTTTGGCGACTATTGTTGGTGCTTTCGCTGCAGGATTAATTTTAGAAGAAGCTCATTTTAAAGGATTTAGAGAAACATATACTCTTCGAGATTTAATAAAGCCCATTTCCTCTTTTTTAGTTCCGATCTTTTTTGTATTAATGGGCATTCAGGTTAGACTGGAGACTTTCAAAGAAATTCCAGTTTTAGGAATGGCTGCTGCTTTAACCGTGGCTGCTATCGTGGGTAAGCAAATTTGTGGATTTGGAGCTTTAGGAAAAGGAGTAGATAGAATTTCTGTGGGGGTAGGGATGATTCCCCGAGGTGAAGTAGGACTGATTTTCGCAGCAATTGGAAGAAAGTTAATCATTCCTGGAACAGATATTCGAGTGATTAATCCAGGAACCTATTCTGCAGTAGTGATTATGGTTATTCTTACCACTCTTTTAACTCCTTCCTTACTTAAATTTACTTTCTTAAGAGGAAAAACAGAGAAAACTAACGAAAATTCTTCTTAATCATATCTCTGCTAATATCCACCAACGAAGGTTTTCAAATGACCAGAAAAGATATTTTTAAGGTATGGGAAGTTCAATCCCGAGTACTCGGGAGAGAGATAGTAAAAATACTAAATACTAAATTCGAAATACTAAACAATATCAAATTACCAAAATCCAAATGACCAAAACAAAAGTTGCTTCAATCTGTTTTGAGTTTAGGACATTTGAATTTTGAAATTGTTTAGAATTTAGATATTAGGATTTAGGATTTAATTTATATAGAGTTGGAGTCGATCCTAAGTACTTTAGAATAACCTTTTTCAGTATTGGATTTCTAAAGACAAGGGGTTCCTCATTAAAAATAGTGGGTGCCACTTAAGGAGATTGAAGGGGGTGAGAAATTTTCCAAAGAGGGAGGAAGTGGCACCCTCGCTATTTTTATTATAGAATTAATGAATTAAAATTTCAAGTCATTTTTTTTCTACAAAAAGTTTAGGTGAAGTTATATAATTCATTTATTTTCATTAACTTAGAGAAAGAAACTCTCCTGTAGGCGTCTCTGTTTTTCTAAAAATACAGAATCCATCACAAGAAAGGACTTTTTTTATCTCCCAGTAAATTTTGGAGAAGAGAATTCTAAGGTTTCATTTTCTAATACTCTATGTTATAAATTTAAAGGAGGCCCTAAATGGAATATAAGATTGGACTTATTGGTTGTGGCACGGTGGGTCAGGGTTTTTTGAAAATTTTAAATGATAAAGAAATATTTTTAAAAGAAAAATATAATTTTGAAGGAAAGGTAGTCGGTATTTGCGATAAACTTAAAGGGTCGATTATTCTTCCTCAGGGGATTGATTTATCCCGATTGCTTGAAATCTTAGACCAAGGAAAAAGAATAGATGATTATTTGGAAGGTAGCGAAAACAAAGCTGAAGCTCTTGACCCAGTGGAGGTAATTGAAAAATGTGGAGCTGACATTATAGTTGAAGTTACTTATACTGATATTCAGACTGGTGAACCTGCTACCACTTACATTAAGGAAGCCCTTCAAAGAGGAAAACATGTAGTTACTTCTAATAAAGGCCCAGTAGCTCTTTATTACTCGAAGTTGAAAGAATTGGCCGAGAGAAATAATGTCTTTTTCAGATTTGAAGGAACAGTGATGAGTGGAACACCTATTTTTAATTTGGTCGAAGATGCTTTTGTAGGGAATGAAATTTTTGAGATAAAGGGAATTTTAAATGGCACTACTAATTTTATCCTGAGCAAAATGGAAGAAGGGATGGAGTATAAAGAGGCGTTAAAATTAGCGCAAGAGCTGGGCTATGCTGAAGCGGATCCCACGGCTGATGTTGAAGGATTTGATGCTCTGGCTAAATTAGTTATTCTTTCTAATGTTCTTTTAGGAGGAAATATAAAACCCGCTGATGTAAAAAGGGAAGGGATCACAGGAATTTCTAAAGAAGATGTTCTAAAAGCAAAAAGAGAAGGATGTCGATATAAACTTATTGCTTCTGCCCAGAAAGAAAAAAAGAAAATACTGGCCACTGTAGCTCCCGAGAAAATACCCCTAACGGATCCTCTGGCTGGAGTGAGTGGAGCAACCAATGCTTTAACCTTTGATTTAGACTTACTTGGCAAAGTGACTATTCAAGGACCCGGCGCAGGGAAAATAGAAACAGGATATTCAATCTTGGTGGATATTCTTAATATTCATAGTAAACTAATACTCAAAATATAATTTTTTTAAAAAGATTTTATTTTTTAAGAGGAGGGAATTATAATGAGCCAAAATCAACAATTCGGTCCAGGAGTAATGAAGTATATCAGAGAAGCGAAAAAAATGCTTCAGGAACAGAGAAAGCATTTCGAAAGGATGAAAAAAGTTAAATTTGACACCATCGCTGTCCACGGTCTTTACTCGGCTGAGGAAGCGATTCGCAATAATCAGGGAGCAATTATTGAACCAGTTTACTTGAGTGCTTCTCAATGTTTCAGAGACTCTGATGAACTGGAAGCATCTTTAGCCTATCAAATTCCTGCTTGGATTTATACCCGAATAGCTAATCCCACGATTTATTATCTTGAACAGACTTTTTCCTTAATGGAAACTTATGGTACTGATCTGGAAGCCTCTGCTTGTGCCACTGCTTCAGGTTTATCAGGTATCTTCTTAGCCACTGAACCATTTTTAATCAAAAGAACTAAAAAACCTGATGAAAAAATTAACTTTGTGGCTACCATCCAGTGCTATGGAGGGACTTTTCAGTTATTTAATTTAAGAAGAATGGAAGAAAGAGGAATTGAAGTTCGCTGGGTAATGGATTCCACTGATTTGAATGAATGGCAAGAAAAGATTGACGAAAATACAAGATTCCTTTACGGAGAAATGCCGAGCAACCCTCAACTAGGGTTTTTTGATTTAGAAGAAGTGGCAAAACTAGCTCATCAGTATCATCTGCCCTTAATTGTTGATACCACGATAGCTACTCCAGCTCTTTTAAGACCATTAGCCTATGGCGCAGATATTGTTGTTCACTCTATTACCAAATCAGCAACCGCCAGTGGTTATGCTATTGGTGGGATGATTATTGCTCGAAAGAACATTGTTACCAATATTAACAATCCAGAGATGAGAGAAAATTTTAGTGACTGGCTCAAATTATGGCCCTTCCGGGATTATGGGCCTTGTCTTTCTCCAATGAATGCTATTTTTACCCTGGCTGAGATTAAAACACTTCGAACAAAAATGGATTACCTCAGTCAGTCTACAATGAAAATCGCTCAATTTCTGGAAAATCATCCCAAGGTGGCTAAAGTGGATTATCTGGGGCTCCCTTCCCATCCTTATCATCAATTGGCTAAAAAATATCTAAAACTGGTTGATTCTGAAGATGAAAATGGGCAGCCGGTTAATCGATATGGACATTTAATGTCATTTAATGTAGATGGAAGTGCTGAAGATACCCGGAAAGTCCTTGATAATTTTAAGCTTATCTTTCGAGCAACTGATTTAGGTCGGATAAAAAGTGTGGCTACTATTCCGGCTATTTCTACTCATCAGCAACAGGGTGAAGAAGCCAGAAAGACAGCATCTATTCCTCCCCAGATGATAAGACTCTGTGTGGGAGGTGAACACCCGAACGACATTATTGCTGACCTTGACCAGGCCTTGAATTCTATTAAATAAGTTTCAAAATCTTTAACTTAATATTCAAGATGAATTTTATAAAATTTCTGGGAACTGCTGGAGCAAGAATTGTCGTCACCAAGCAAATTCGTGCTTCTGGTGGCCTCTGGCTTAATCTTAATCAAACAAATATTCTCATTGACCCTGGTCCTGGAACCTTAGTGAAGTGCATTGCTAGTAAACCTCGACTCGATCCCTTTAAACTAAATGGAATAATATTGACCCATAAACATATTGACCATTCCAATGATATAAACATTATGATTGAAGCGATGACTGAAGGAGGATTCAAAAAGCAAGGAATAGTTTTTGCGCCAGCAGATGCACTGGAAGATGATCCAGTACTTCTAAAATATGTGAGAAACTATGTAGATAAAGTTGAGATTTTGAAAGAAGGTGGCCAATATTCAATTGATAATATAACTTTCAATACGCCTAAAAAACATATTCATTCAGTAGAAACCTATGGATTAAATATAAAAAGCTCAAATATTAAATTATCACTTATTTCTGATACTCTTTATTTTGAAGGATTAGAAAAATATTACAATGGAGATATAATTATTTTAAATGTTGTCCGCCTGGAACCCAAGTCTAATTTGAAATATGACATCCAACATCTGACCATTCTTGATGCCAAGAAAATAATTAACCGGATAAGACCGAAAATTGCTATTTTGACCCATTTTGGAATGACTATTTTAAGGTTAAAACCCTGGGAGATTGCCAAACAGATGAGCGAGGAATTGGGAATTAAAGTGATTGCTGCTCGTGATGGGATGGAATTCAGCCTTGACAAGATTTAATTTCAAGAACTTATCTTTTTCCCTCCTCTCATTAAGTCATGTTCAAATTGTCTGTTAATCAGATAATAAAACCTACGAGGAAAG
>JBHIEE010000095.1:0-11251 GCA_046760445.1 Candidatus Aminicenantia bacterium | reverse complement strand
ATGGCTCCCCGGGACGGACTCGAACCGCCAACCTAGTGGTTACAAGTGCCCCAAAATTTCTTCTGGGCTTGGACTATCTCTTCACCCGCCTCGAATACTCGGGGGTAGGGTGTCGGGCGCTTCCCCCGGACCTTGTCCGGAGTACGAGCCGAAGCTCTAGTCTCTGCACCTTCCCTGAACAGTGATGGTTCAGGGCTTGGCTCAGGGTTACCATTCTCCGCTTCAAGCGAAGGGCAGGCTTCCCTGAATTCACCCGATTTTTCAACCACGATTTCTCGTGAAAGCTGCAGTATTACAGCCACCCGCTCTGCCAATTGAGCTACCGGGGAGCTTTTCATTTTCTTAACCTTATTATACTTATCTCTGCCTGTTTCCAGGCAAAGGCTCTCTCAATTGAGCTTCTTTTTCTTTTTAGCATAATCAGGCTTTTCTGTCAATCGAAGGGAAAGCTTTAAATATTTAACTTAAATAATTCTTTAAAATTTTCAATAGTAATCCGAGCTGTTTCTTCAAGTGATATTTCTTTTATTCCTGCCAGTTTTCGAGCTGTTTCTATCAAATAAGCTGGTTCATTTCTTTTTCCGCGATAAGGAACTGGAGCCAAATAAGGGCAATCAGTTTCAATTAATAGCTTATTTAAAGGTATCTCTCGAGCAACCTGGCGCAAATTTTCTGCTTTGGGAAAGGTTAAAATGCCTGAAAAGGAAATAAGAAAATTATATTCAATCATTTTTAAAGCTATATTTAAATCTTCAGTAAAACAGTGAAGAATTCCTCCCTGAGAAAATTTTTTTTCCTTTATAATTTTTAGAATTTTCTCTCCAGATTGTCGGCTGTGAATAATTACTGGAAGGTTTAATGCTTGAGCCAGATCTAGTTGAGCTTCTAAAACTTTGATTTGTTCTTGCTGAGAGGAAAAATGATAATAAAAGTCTAATCCAATTTCCCCCACAGCTACCCTTTTTTTATAAGTAGCAAAGGCTTTCAATCTTTCTTTGATACTTGAGCAAAATTCTCCAGCCTGGTGAGGATGAAGTCCCAGAGCAAAAAAGATATTTTCGTATTTTTCACTCAGGTTTAATGTTTTTTCAATGCTTTTTTGCTCGGATAAATCTCCAATGGTGAGAATATATTTTACTCCCTTTTTCAGTGCTCGATTGATTACCTCTTCACGGTCAGAATCAAATTCTTCTGAGTCAAGATGAGCATGGGAATCAATAAGAATCATATTAATTCAGAGATTAGAGATCAGGTTCAGGTTTTACTCTTTGGGAATAATGATTTTTATCTCGCCTTTCCTGAATCCCCTGAGACTGGAAAGCATACCTTTAAAAGTATTTTTAATTATTTTGGAGACAAAAGGATTTAAAGGAATTTTTTCTCCTTCAATATAGATTTCTATTTCAGCTTTTTTAGAAGAATTTATTTTTTTGACCATATAATTTTAATTTATTCTGCTTTAAGGACAAGCTCCCTTAAATGTCTCAAGGGGATTGACCCGTAGCTAATCAGCTTTTCCATAAATTCTTTTTGGTTATATCTATCGCCTTTTAGTTTCTTATATTCTTTCTGAATTTCAAATATTTCCTCAGCTCCAGCAAAATAAGTGGAAAGCTGAGTAGAAGTAAGGCATGCTCTAATCCATTTCCCTTCTGCTTCTGATTTTTCCTGAAAAGCTCCTTTAATCATTAAATCCATAGCCTGTTCTTTGGTCATTCCTCCTACATGAATGTTAAAATCAAGGAGGGTATTCACCACTGATCTCAGATAGAATTTAAGCTGCATTAACCGAAGTTTGCAATCGTAATTACCGTAACCTGATTCAATCATCATTTTTTCAGTAAATACTGCCCATCCCTCGACCATTGAACCATTGGCAAACACGCTTCGAACAACAGAGGGATATTTATTGGAGTAGGCGAGTTGGACATAATGTCCTGGTAAGGCTTCATGGATGGTTAGAATTTTAATCATATAGTTGTTGTATTCTCTTAAATAGGACTCAACCTGTTCTTCTGTCCAGTCTTCAGGAAAAGGGGAGACTTGATAGAAATATTTCCCTTCTGGTTCATATGGCCCAGGAGCTTCCAGCCCTGCAGCAGCTATTCCTCTGGCATACTCAGGAGTGAGACGAAGGAAAAGTCTGTTTGGCTCAGGTAAATCAATAATATTTTTCTCAATAATAAAGTTTCTTGTTTCTTCAACAGTCTGTTTGATATAATCTACTAAATTATCTTTTGTCGGATGATACTCGGAAATTTTATCGAGAACATCTCCGATCACTTTATTTTTTACCTGTTCAGCCGTTAATCTCTCTCCCAGTTTGTCAGGGTCAACATCAGGATACATCATTTTATAAAGAGGGATAGCTGCCAAGAACATTTCTCTTCGAATGTTACTGTAAGCGCGCTTTGCTCTTTCAATAATTTGATCCAGGGGGATAGTTGTCTGAAGAGTAAATCTTGCTTTTCTCTGGAAAAGTATGTCTCCTAATCTAAACTCTCCAGTGGAACGAGGAAGGAGTTCTTTCCGTAAAAATTTGTCATAATCTTCTAATGCAGCCGCTACTTTGGGAATCTGGCCTTCTAACTGGGCTCTCATTCCCGCTGATACTCCTTCTGTTACTTTTAATAATGTATTTTTAAAATAATTTATATTTCCCTTGTTTTGTTTTATTGCTGTTTCAGTGAAAATTTGGGGAGGATTCTTCAGGTTTTCTTTGGCTTGCTTGATTAAATTAGAAATTTTATTCATTCGAGAAATGACATTTTTCGCTCTTTCTTCAAGAGGAGCGAACTCCCGGGTGAGTAAACTGTTCACCGATCCACCGATAATACGATTATAGAGGAGCGGATTGTTCTCCCAGGGATTTAGATAGTCATGATCAAGCATTTCCAGATCAATGGCGTCAATAATTATTTCGTAATCAATTAGTTTTTCCTGACTCAGCTTGAATTTATCAACCTTGGTGGCAAATAGTTTAGAGAACTCCTCCAGATCCTTTTTCCTTCTTTTAAGTTTTCCCTTACTAAAGTCTTCCAGTTTATTATCGTACTTGTGATATCCAGCAAAAGTAGCTGCAGTAGGTTTATATTCCCACATTTTATCCAGAAACTTATTTACCAATTCATCAAATTTTTTGTCTTCGCCTAAAGACTGAGAAAAACCTTGAATTATCAAAAAGGAAATAAAAGAGAAAAAGATGATTAAAACTAAGCTTTTTTTCATTAAACCCTCCCTTTAATTTGGTGAGATGATTGGTTTCTTAATGGACAGATTATGTTCTGCCACTTCATTTTTTTAATTTTTCATCCTACCATAAAAATTTTTCTCTGTAAATATCAAAATTCACATTCTTATTACTGCAGACCCCCAGGTGTAACCAGAACCAAAGGCTGTTAGAACTACAAGATCGCCCTTTTTTAATTTCCCTTCTTTTCGGACTTCGTCAAGAGCTATTGGGATGGAGGCAGCAGTAGTATTTCCATATTTATGAATGTTGCTAACCACTTTTTCCTTCGGAATTTTAAGCACGCGTGCCACCATCTCAGTGATGCGATAATTTGCCTGATGAGGAATAATCAAATCCACATCCTCAATTTTCAGGTTATTATGCTCTAAAGCAATTTTGACTGCTTCTGGCATTTTTTCAACTGCATTTTTAAATACAGATCTTCCATTCATTTCAGGGAAATATCTTTTTTCTTCTAACATTTTCAGGCTGAATGTTGGATTATCTTTGGGGGATGGTTTTTCCATCCATAAATCTGAAACGAATCTTCCATCAGCAAAAAGGTGAGTTGATAAAATTCCTTGATCGTCATTTTCCTCATTAGCTCCTACCACCACTGCTCCTGCTCCATCCCCAAATAGAACAGCCATATCTCTTCCTTCTGAAGAAAGATCCAAATTAGCTGATTGAACTTCAGCACCCGCGACTAATATTTTTTTATACATACCGGTTTTAATATACTGATCAGCCACAGAAAGAGCATAGATAAATCCTGTACATTGATTTCTGGCATCTAATGCCCCAATTCCAGGGAGACCCAGCTTTGCTTGAAGAATAACTCCTGCTCCAGGGAAATAATGGTCAGGAGAAATAGTGGCTAAAATAATAAATTCAATTTCGGATTTATCTATTCCTGCATCTTTAATAGCTTCAAGAGAAGCTTCATAAGCTAAATCAGAAGAGCTTATCCCTGGTTCTACGAAATGTCTCTCTTTGATGCCTGTTCGTTGAACAATCCATTCGTTTGAAGTATCCATCATTTTTTCTAAATCAAAATTGGTTACTATTTTGGGAGGAACATAATGTCCTGAGCCTAAAATAATTGTTCTTTTCATTTTTATAATCCTTTTCTTTAGTTTTTTAATAATACCATAATTTTATAAAAATTTAAAAAATATTTTGCTTCTTGACTAAAAGAAATCAAAATTATAATATAAAAAACTGAATTCAGGGAAAGAGGAGAAGGTGAAAAGAGCATTTTATTTCGTCTCAATTTTTATTATGAGTCTGCTTTTCGTTTTCAGCCAAGCATTTGATTTGTTAAAAGTTGAAGGCAAAATAGAACCTCAAATTTTGTCTCGTGGACAAGAAGGAAAACTCATCTTGAATTTGGAAACTCCTGAAGGAATTAATATTAATCTTATCCCTTCAATGGTTATTGAGTTTAAATCCTCACAGGAACTCATTTTCCCGAAGGGTTTTTTCACGGCAGCTGATTTAGAGATAGAATTTATTGAAAAAGAAGGGAATAAATATTTGAATTTAGAGAAGGAAATAGAAATTCCATTTACTGTTAGCTTAGAAGCGAAGAAAGGAAAACATAAATTACGAGGAGAAATTAAGTATTTCGCTTGTTCTGTTAAAGAGGGGTGGTGCCTCAAAAGTTCAACTAAATTTTCCATTCCTTTCTCTACCAGAAAGTCTATTTATCGGAAGAAATCTTAAAATAATGAATTCCAGTTTATCTCGAGTCTCTTTTCAGCTAAGGGATAAGGAATTTATCATTAATATTAAATTAAAGGAACATACTCTCAATAACGGATTAAAAATATTACTCTTAGAAGATCATTCTCTTCCAATCGTCGGTTACTATGCTTTTTATAAAGTTGGATCCATAAATGAAAAGCCAGGCATTACTGGAATTTCTCATTTCATAGAACATATGATGTTTAATGGAACAAGAAAATATGGACCCAAACAATTTGATTTTCTTCTTGAGTCTAATGGAGGATACTCAAATGCCTACACTTCCCACGATATGACAGTATATTATCAGGAATTTCCCAAAGATATTTTAGAATTAGTAATTGATCTGGAATCAGATAGAATGGCTAATCTCCTCTTTGACTCTGAAATTGTTGAGGCAGAACGAGAGATAATTAAAGAAGAAAGGAGAGCTAGTATAGACAACTATCCTCCAGGAAAACTTGAAGAGGAGTTATTTTCTTTGGCTTACAAGAGACATCCTTATCAATGGCCAGTAATTGGCTGGATGAAAGACATTAGCTCTATTTCCCGAGAAGAATTATATGATTATTATACTACATTTTATTCTCCTAATAATGCGACAGTTATTGTTGTGGGAGATTTTTATCCTAATGAAATCTTGCCTTTGATTAAAAAAGCTTACGAATTAATACCTCCTCAGTCATTACCCTCTAATTCATTTTTCAATCCAGAAAAAATAAAGGAAAAAAGGAAAAAAATTTATAAAAAAGTCGAAATTCCTTCCTTTATGGTGGCTTACTGTTGTTCTGAAGCAAATAATAGAGATACTTTTGTCCTGGATGTACTTGATGTTATTCTGAGTGGTGGTAAAAGTTCCCGCCTTTATCAAAAAATGGTGGATGAAAAGACAATTGCCCTTAGAGTGTCTACGGATTTTCCCTGGAGGTTAAGTCCTTCTCTTTTTATGGTTTATGTTCAAATGAGAACCGGACATAGTAATGAGCAAGGTGAAGAAGTAATTTATCAAGAACTCAATAAGATAAAAAAAGAAGGAGTTAGTCTCCAGGAGCTTCAAAAAGCGAAAAATATTCTCTGCGCAGACTTTATTCGAAATTTCAAAAGAAATAGTTCAAGGGCAAATATAATTGGAAATTTTGAATTACTTTTTGGTCAATGGAGGAATATATTTCATTTAATGGATAAATATCAAGAAATCACCTCAAAAGATGTCAGTCAAATGATTGAAAAATATTTTGATGATAAAAATAGAACAGTGGTTCAATTACTACCTGAGGATTGTTGAATAAAGTTTTGTCTGATATTATTTTTATGATCGAGAATGAATAATTTCTCTATTCCAATAAAACCCCTTTTTTATAAAAAATTAAATTTAGAAAACGGGTTAAAAGTAATTCTTTTCCCAAGGAAGAAATTACCTTTTATTAATTTTTATTTACTGATTGGTGTAGGAGCAGGCAGCGATTCTTCAGAAAAACAGGGTTTGACTTATCTTACTCTTGATCTTTTAGTTAAAGGAACAGAGAGAAAAAATGCTCTCCAGATAGCCACTGATATTGAGTACTTGGGCGGTTACTTAACTTCCTTCACAACAATGGATTATTCAGTGTTAAGTGAAGAGTTTTTGGCTAAGGATATGAAAGAAGGGGTTGAAATTTTTTGCGATGTCTTACTTAATCCTTCGTTTCCAGAAAAAGAATTTAAGAAAGCAATAGATAGAAGATTAGATAGTTTAAAAGAAGAAAAGGACAATTCAGTCCTCATTGCTTCTCGAGAATTTTTCAGACATTTGTTTAAGAATCATCCTTATTCAAATATTGTGAAAGGTACAGAAGAATCACTTTCCTCTCTAAGGAGAGAGGATGTTATTACTCATTACCAGAACTTCTGTGGACCAGAAAATTCAATTTTAATTATTATTGGAGATCTCGGATTAGAGTTTGCAGAAGAAATAGTTAATGAATATCTTACTTCCTGGAAGAGAAAAAAGACAAATGAACCTAATATTCTTCCGCCGTCTAAGATTAATGGTAAAGAAGTCATTATTATGAATAAGCCAGATTTGACCCAGAGTCAGATCAGAATAGGGAATATTGGTTTTCCCAAGAAACATCAAGATTATTTTCCTGCCTTAGTGGCCAATACAATTTTTGGAGGAAGTTTTACTTCAAGATTGATAAGTGAAATTCGAGTTAAGAAAGGCTTAACCTATAGTATTACTTCTAACTTTCTTTCTTTTAGAGAAGGTGGTGCTTTCTTTATTTCAACTTTTACTAAAAACAGGTCAACCTTTGCTGTGGTGGAAGCTATTTTGAAAGAAATAAAAAGAATGAAAAGCAGTTCTATTTCAAAACAAGAACTCTATAAAGCTAAAAAGTGTCTTCAGGGAATTTTTCCCTTGAAATTTGAAACAAACGAAGCGATTGCTTATTATTTAGGGGAAAGTGAATTTTATGGCTTAGATGCTAAATTTATCCAAAATTATTATCAGAAAATTGAACAGATTACTGTTGAGGAAATTCAGATGGTGACAGAAAAATATTTTGATTCAGAAAATTTTTGCCTTTTTGTGTTGAGTAGAGCAAAGGAGGTTGAAGATGACTTGAGAAAAATAGGAAAGGTTAAAATTATTTAATAATTCAATAAAAAGGAGTGAAAAATGAGTAAAATTGAAGTAATTCCAGTCAAAACTAAGAAAGAGAAAAAAAATTTTATTCGCTTTCTCTGGAAGATATATCAGAATGACCCAAATTGGGTTCCTCCATTGATTGTTGAACAAAAAGAACTTTTCAATCCTAAAAAGCATCCTTTCTATAAACATGGTGAAGTTGAATTATTTCTGGCTAAATCTAATGGAGAGATTGTTGGTCGGATAGCTGCCATTATTAACCGAAATCATAATGCATATTATAAAGATAAGATAGGGTTTTTTGGATTTTTTGAAAGTGTAAATTCAAAAGATGTTTCAACAGCTCTTTTTCAGACAGTTGAGAAATGGTTGAGAATAAGAGGAATGGATAGAATGCGTGGCCCGATGAATTTTTCAATCAATGAGGAATGTGGATTGTTAATCGAAGATTTTAATTTGCCACCTGCGATAATGATGACCTACAATCCAAAATACTACATTGAATTATATGAGGGTCATGGTTTGAAGAAAATTAAGGAACTGTATGCTTACTATGTGGATAAGAATGTTCAGATTACTGAGAAAATGATTCATGTGGTTGAAAGGCTAAAAAGAGATAGTCGAATCACCTTCAGAAATATAAATATGAAGGATCTGAAAAACGAGGTCAAAAAAATCAAAGAAATTTATAATCAAGCCTGGAGCGAAAACTGGGGAGCAGTCGAGATGACTGATGAAGAATTTGATTATCTTGCTTCCAAACTAAAACAGATAGTAGATCCCAGACTGGTTTATATTGCAGAAGTTGATGACAAGCCAGTGGGATTCTCATTAGCTTTACCCGATATCAATCAGGCTCTGAAAAAAATAAATGGGCGTCTTTTTCCTTTTGGCTTAATCAGGTTGCTCTGGTATATGAAGAAGATTGATGTACTGAGAGTGATTACTATGGGAGTGATTAGAGAATTCAGACGCCGGGGAGTAGATGCTTTATTCTATTATGACACGATAAACAATGGAATTGCTCTTGGTTATAAAGGAGCAGAAACTTCCTGGGTTTTAGAAGATAATGTCCCGATGAACAGAATTCTTCAATATCTTAAAGCTGATTTATATAAAAAATATGCCATTTATGAGAAAGAAATTTAAAGCCAGTTATTTTCCTTATACCAGCTAATTGTTTCTCTCAGCCCTTCTTCAAGAGAAAAATGGGATTCAAAAGAAAGAATTTCTCGAGCTTTTTTAACACTACATGTCCAGGCACTTTGCTTTAGTTCATTGACTTTATCAAGGGTAAGAATTGATTCTTGGTGATTTATTAAAGAAACCATTTCAGAGCCAATGGCTATCAGATAAACGAGAGGAAGAGGAATAATTATTTTTCTTAATTTCTTGCCCATAATTTTAGCGATTAATAAGAAGAATTCTTCCCAGGAATAAATTTTCGAATCAGCAATGTTGAAAATCTCGCCGCTTTCAGTTTTTGCCTGGGCAGCTAAAAACATTCCAGTAATTAAATCTTTGACAAAACATACATTCATAAATCTTTTTCTTCGTCCAAAAACAAGGAAGAAGCCCTGGTTAATGATTTTAAAAACAAAAAGAAAATCTCTATCCCGAGGTCCATATATTCCTGGAGGACGAAGAATGACTATTGGGAACTTTTTTCTGTAAGTTAAAGCTTCTTTTTCACCTAAAAGTTTACTTTTTCCATAATGACTGACCGGGTGAGGAGTATTCTCTTCCTGGCTGGGGGAGTTAATTTCACTTGGTCCAACAGCAGCCAGGGTGCTTAAATAAATAAATTTCTTAGGAGAAATCTTTTGTGCAGAAAGAGAGTGAAAAAGACTTGCTGTTCCATACTGATTTACTGTATAATAATCTTTAATTTTTCTTGATTTGGTTAGTCCAGCTAGATGAAAAACATAATCAATGTCAGAGGGGATTTCAGGGATGGAGAATAAATCGCCTTTAAGGATATTTATTTTATCTCGGAGGGGTGACAGCCATTTAAGATTCTTAGGATTCCTGATTAAAACAGAAACTTTGAATCTTTTCTCCAAGAGATATTCCACTAAATGGCTTCCAATAAATCCCGTTCCTCCAATAATAAAAGCTTTCATTTCCCAAAAAGATTTTATGAGAAATTTGACTAGTGGTCAATAAAAAAAGGAGGAAATTATGCATCTTTTTGAAAAATGTTGGAATTTCACTCGGGCAAAAGAAGCTCAGGAAACAGGTCTTTATCCTTATTTTACTCCAATTGAAGCTGTGAAAGGCAACCAGGTTAAAGTGGATGGCAAAGAGATGATTATGGTTGGTTCCAATAATTATTTAGGATTACTCGACCATCCTAAAGTAAAACAAATGGCTCAGCAGGCAATCGAGAGATATGGAGTTGCGACCTGCGGTTCGAGATTTTTGAATGGCACTTTAGATCTTCATGTAGAGTTAGAGAGAAGGCTGGCTAAATTTATGAAGAAAGAAGCAGCCCTTACTTTTAGTACGGGGTTTCAGACCAATCTTGGTATAATTTCGACCTTGGTGGGGAAAAATGATGTCGTTATTATTGATAGGGCAGTCCATGCCAGTATTATTGATTCTGCTCGATTGTCTTTTGGAAGAGTTTATAAATATAAACACAATGACGTGGAGGACTTAGAAAGAGTTCTTCAAAATTTACCTGAGAAATATGGAAAGCTCATTGTTGTTGATGGTGTGTTTAGTATGGAAGGTGATTTAGCAAATTTACCTGAAATTATTAGGATTGCCAAAAACTATGGAGTTCAGATAATGGTAGATGATGCTCATGGAATAGGAGTTTTAGGAGAAAAGGGAAGAGGCACAGCAGAACATTTTAATGTTTTGGATGAAGTTGATGTCATTATGGGTACATTTAGTAAATCATTTGCTTCCTTGGGGGGATTTGTTGTTGCTAAGGAAGAGGTGATTACTTATATAAAACATTTTGCTCGTTCTTTAATTTTTAGTGCTAGTATCACTCCAGCCTCAGCGGCTACTGCGTTAGCTACCTTAGGGATAATTGAGACTGAACCAGAAAGAAGAAAGCGGTTATGGAAAATAACAGCTAAAATGAAAAAAGGTTTTCAAGAGATGGGTTATGATACGGGGCCGACTGAAACACCTATTATTCCCGTGATAATAGGAGAAGATGGACCTACTTTTATGCTCTGGAAATTACTCAGAGAGGAAGGAATATTTGCTAATCCAATAATTTCTCCTGCTGTTCCCCCAGGAAAGGCTTTAATCAGAACAAGTTATACGGCAACTCATACTGATGAAGAATTAGATGCGGTTTTAAATGCCTTTGAAAAATGTGGTAAGATGGTTGGCGTAATTTAAATTATTAGAGTTAAATTTGTCCCTGTCAATTGAAAACTCAGACTTGACAAAAAAAGATTATTTTTTATTTTTTGGATTGTTAGAGGAATCTAAAAGCAGATCTTGATCAAATTTATTAAGCGGGCATAACTCAGTGGAATTCAAGGGCAAAAGGATAAGCAAATAAGAATTAGTAACTTAGCGAATTAAGTTCTTTATTTTGTCATATTTACCTTTTCTCGTTAGTGCTCATTAATTACCAGTATTTCCCAAAAAAACTTATTATTTCTCATTAAAAGTGC
>JBHIEE010000094.1:0-11317 GCA_046760445.1 Candidatus Aminicenantia bacterium | reverse complement strand
CGGCAGGCAAATGCCAAATGAATGTCAAATGACTAAATTTCAAATCTGAGAAGTGTAAGTCGCAAGGTGTTGTTTATCACTTTACTCTTTACTCCTTACTCTTCACGATTTAATATTTTTGTAATTTGAGATTTTTCATTTAATAGCTATTTCCAAGTAAATGGACATTGCCTATTTTAACTCTTTTTAATCCTGCCTCCAATGCAGCCTGTCTGCACTCTTCGGCATGCTGTCGAGAAGTAGTGGGCGAATCAGACATATAAAAATGGGGATAAAATCCGAGCAAAGAATAGGGAATTTCTGAGTCTAAAGAAGCAATAAATTTAGCAATTTGAAACACCTCCTCCTGATTTATATATCCAGGAACAAGTAAAGTGCTGGCGATTAAAAGAGGTGGTTCTCTTCTATGCTTTATCCATTGGGAAGCGAGGGCAAAATTCTCTAAGGTGCGGCGGTTACTTACCCCACAAAGAGCAATATTTAATCGTTCGTCCCAGGTTTTTAAGTCAAATTTTACACATCCTCCAGATTTGAGGGAAAGCTCTAACATTTTCTTGAGGAGTCGAGGATTCATCGATCCATTTGTTTCCCAGCAAATTCTTAATATTCTGTCCTTGTTTTGTTTCAGGGCTAAACGAGATGCCATTATGGCATGGGACAATTGAGGACTAGGATCCCCTCCAAAATAACAGATACAAGAGGTCCGGGAGTCAACTGAATTAGCTAACTCTGATGCAGGTATTCTCTCTTTACTTTCAATATACTGACGATAATGCCAGTTCTGACAGAATAAGCAATTAAAAGTGCACCCATGATAAAAAACAGCCAAATTTTTATAACCATATTCTGGACCTCGAGAATAGGAAAATTTAGGATAACCTGTTTCAGTCCCTCCTGGACAAACCCAGTCGCCGACACAATTAGTTGGTAAAGAGTCATAATACCAAGAAAGGTTACCATTTTTGCTTGAGGGAACAATGAGTTTCCCATCTTTATTAATACGCAACCCACAATACCCTTTATCTCCCTCTCCTATCTGGCATTCATTCAGACAGAAATCGCATTTTATTCCAGGAGAAGATCTTGGTGGTTCTGGAGGAAGACCAAACTTTTCTCTGGAGAGAGTATGACTTCTTTGAATATGAGGTAAAACTTTCTCAAAGTCTTCTCTGATGCAACTGGCACATAAACCTAAGAACTTAGAAATTAAAATTGATTCCTTTTCACAATTAAGGCATCTTGCCATTTTTAAACTCTTAATATCACATTCTACAATTCCAGACTATTCCACTAAAAATGCTCCCAATATCTTCATCACCTCAAATAAGCTTAAGGTTCTAAAAGCTGCCAGATATAGCTGTCTTACAAGAAGGACACTGGCTGTCAATTAAAACAATCTTTTCTATATTAAAAACACTTCTCTGAATGAGAAGCTTACCACAATTTGGACAATAAGTATTCTCTCCTGGATGATTAGGAACATTTCCCAAATAGACATAATGAAGCCCTTGCATCAACCCAATCTTTCTTATTTTTTCTAAGGTTTTTATGGAGGTAGGCTTAACATAAGAAAGATCCAGATGAGGGAAAAACCGAGTGACATGCCAGGGAGTATCCTTACCTAATTCTTGACAAATCCAGGAAGCCATTTTTCTTAAATCTTCTTCTTTATCATTATATCCAGGAATAACATTGGTTACAATTTCTATATGCATTCTCCATCTTTTCTTGGCTCTCCTAATGACTTCCAAAATCCCTGAAAAATCATTAATATTGGCTATTTTTTTATATGAATCTTTGGAAAATCCTTTTAAATCCACCCGGAAAACATCTAAATAGGGGCCTATTAAATCCAGGGCCTCAGGAGTAATAAAACCATTGGTCACATAATTGGTGTATAACTTATTTATTTTAGCAAGCTTTGCTCCATCCAGAGTATACTCAAACCAGAGAGTCGGTTCATTATAAGTCCATGAAATTCCCAAACATTGCCTTTTTTGAGCGAGTTGGATTAATTCTATTGGGGAAATATATCTTGCCATTTTAATTTCATCTTCTACTCCTGAATGAGCAATGTCCCAGTTCTGACAACCCGGACATCGAAAGTTACAACCAAAACTCCCCAATGAAAGCCACTCTGAGCCCGGAAAAAAGTGAAACACCGGCTTTTTTTCAATAGGAGAAGCCATAAGAGAGGAAACCAATCCGTAGATTAGACTGTAAAGTTTTCCCTGGCGATTAATTCTTGTTCGACAGTATCCTCTCTCTCCTTCTTTGATGAGACATCTCCTCTGACATATATTACATCTAACTTTGTCATTGGATAATTTCTGATATAGAATAGCTTCAATCATTTCTGAAAAGCTATAAACTGCAAGCATTAAGAATTAAACTTTTCTCGCTTAGTCCTTAGTGCTTAATCCTTAATCCTTTCAGAATTTCAGTTTATATTCTGCTTTCTCCAGTCTGATAACTGAAGCAGGATAAGGATCACATATTTCCTCTTCTAAATAATCATTGTATCCAATAAAGCTTAATTTCTCGAGCATGGCTTTTCTCTCTAATCCTGACATCAACCTTGAATCGCTCATAGCTGCCACATGAAAACTTATGCCTGCTTGCTTTAAATTCTCTATGGCTTTATAAGGAAGCTCATAAAATATTCCTATCGCCCCTGTTCTCTGTTCAAACCCTTCAGGAGTGCCTGCTTTTAAGGATACCCGAACATGAATGTTTTTATACTTTTTAAGCTTATTGACATAATTTTTATCCTCTCCAAAAAGGATCCCATTTGTTTCTAAAATGAATAAAAAATTAGTTTCATCAATTAAATCCAAAACAGAAAGAAGATGGTTCTGACAAAGGGTGGGTTCTCCTCCAGAAATTCTCATTTTTCTAACTCTCTTTTTCCGAGCATTTTCAAACAACTTGTTGAAAACTTGCTGGGGTGAGAAGAAATTTCCAATTGTAAAAGGAAAGTCCCTTGACCAATTTACCCAACAGAAGATACATCTTAAACAACAACCAACCGTATAACCAGTGGAAATTCCACCATAAACTCCAGTGCAATAAAAATCAGTATATTTTCTTGAATTCTCCTTCATAACAATTTTTTCAGTACGGTTAGCCAGTTCAATTGGATCAAATGGCTTTAAATAGGGAGTCAAATAAGAAGGATAATCCTTAAACATAATTCGCTATTTTCTAGTACCTCTCCTCTTGAGATAGAGCCTCTTCATCTTTAGAAATCCAATACTGACAAGGATTTTTATGCTCTATTTTTGACTTCACCTCCATATAAAAATAAAAAATAACTTTTTTAAGTGCTGCTGTGCTGCAGTTCTGCAGTGTTGCGGTGAGTTATGAGCAGCACTGCAGCACCGCTCAACTGCAGCACTATTTTTATATTTTTGGTCTGTCATTTTTATCTTTGATTTTTAAATTTTGATTTATTTTAAGCTTGCATAAAAGCCACTTTCACCATCAATCTACACAATATCATTTAGGGTCACTTGAAAATCCTTAAATGAACTGAAATATTAAAAATTTAGAAATAAAAATTTAGACCAGCACTGAAGGTAAAATTTGAAAAACCAAATTTTCTCTCCTCTAAATTGATGCCTACTCTATGATATTTACCTTCTGCAGCTAAGGAAATATGCTTTCCAAAGAAAATATCCACTCCAGCACCAAGATTAAAGCCTCCATCATTCTCTTTGGCAATCTCTTCTAAGTCAGCAGTATAATAACCATAGCCCACAGTAAAATAAGGAGAAAACAATACTAAGGGAAACCCAATTTTCACATTTAGCCCGATATAATTAAAATCCAATTTCCTTTCTCCCCAGTCAAAAGAAAAAATATCTTCTGGCTCCAGATTATGAGCAGCCTGAAAATAACTTACCTCCAGACCAAGGCCGCCTAATCTAATCCCCAGATTTGCCCCGAACAGAAAGGTAGTGTCTGTATTAAACTCAATGTCAGAAAAGCTCGGTTTCTGAAGGGAAATCCCTCCATCCAGCCCAAGATAAAGCCTCGGTAGCGCATTGGCAGGCAAAACAAAAGAAAATAGACAAAGAATTAACACAAAAGGAAAAACCCTTTTCATTCTTCGCTCCTTTTTGAAAATCTTTACTAGGTTTGAATTTATCACAATTTACTAAAAATACAAAATTTTTACTTATTCTCTTTCTCGGAATGACCGAGAACCTGAAGAACAGTCAAGACATAAATGGCGGTACAATTCAATATGTCCTTGAGACAAATATATTCTTCTGGACCATGAGAAACAGCCAGAAGACCAGGCCCATAACCAAAAGCAGGAATGCCATTATTAATAAAATACCGTACTTCGCACAATCCAGGACAGAGACCAAACTCTGGTGTTTCACCTTTAATTTCTCTGATAGCCCGAGACAGTGCTTGGGCTAATAAATCATTCTTCGAAGTAGAGGAACTGTTTCCTTCCTGAAGAATTTCTAAATTGATTTTTACTTTATCCCGAGCAAATTTATTAATAATTTCCATTAATTCTTTTTTTTGAGATTCCAAATCTTCTTCAGGATTAAACCTCCGATCAAGAGAAAAATAGCATTCTTCAGGAACAACATTAAAGCTGGCTCCTGATTGAGCTGTCCCACCCAGCATCAAAATTGAGCTCTCCTTCCCTTCAGGTTTAATTCTAAATTTTGTTTTCCTATTAGCTAATTCTTTTTTATAATCCAGAAGTAGTTTACCCAATTCAATCATTTTCTCAAAAGGATTTATCCCTTGGTGCTCAAGGCTGACATGAGCTGATTTTCCTTTTAAAATCACCTTCAAGCTCAATGCCCCTCTATTTCCATTCCAGATAAAACCGCTTGTCGGCTCAGGCATAAGCATTCCAATCCCACCTTTTGTAAGAAATTTATTATCAAAAAGATATTTCGTACCAAAATAACCGCCTGTCTCCTCATCAGGCACAATAGATAAAACTATTCTCCCATTAAGCGTAATACCAAGTTCTTCTATAATTTTTAAAACATAAATCATTAAAGCCAATCCACTTTTCATATCAGATGAGCCTCGTCCATAAAGTTTCCCATTCTTAATCTGAGGTTTGAATTGATCTTGGTCAAAAGCAGGAACTACATCATAGTGTCCATGAAAATGTAAAGTCCTATTACCTTTCCCAAAATAGGCTAATAAGTTATATCTTGGAAAGCGTTTTTTATCAGGAGTTAATGAAGGAACCTTAATTATCTCATATTTTATCTTATTCTCTTTTAATTTTTCACCGATAAATTCCACACAAGACAGGTAATTCTCTCCTGGAGGATTAATAGTGGGAATAGAAATTAATTTTTGAGTAAAATCTAAAATCTCTTCCTTAAATTGAGAAACCTTTTTTACAATCAAATCTTTCATTATTCTTATATTATTATTTCTCCTGAAAATTTCTGCAAGTTTAATTCTTATTTTCACAAGATATTAACCCCAATATAGGTCTTAGACAGAGAGGAGATTTCTGGCCAAAAGAATTCCGAATGAAATTTGAGCGTTAAATTATGATATTTTCAGGGAGAACGCAATAAAGTGTGATGGGGAAAACAAGTAAAACTATTAAGTAAAAAAATATTGATTAATTATTTTCCTTCAAATATTTTCGGTACATCTCTTCAAATTTATCTAAATCTTTCAAAAAGTCCTTAAGAGAGAATTTCTTCACCTTTTTCTTAACTGCTGTTTCCAATGCCTTGTGAGGATCTCTTTGTTCTTCAGGAATTACATCAATTCCAATTATTATCATCTCTATCATTCCTTCAAGAGTCTTCCTCTGGGACTTGGCCAATTCAATCTGATAATTCATCCAAGTACCTTCAATATCGTAGAAAAACCAGAAATCAATATACCCCTGATTTAAAATTAATCTCAATACTTTTAAGTCTTTTGAATTCTTGACATCGAAAAAGGAAAGAGAAATGCAAGTCAGTCCAGTTTCAGTAGTGAACTTAGTTTCAAAAACAAGGAGAAGATAATATTTGTTAAACAGGGAACCAAAGTCGAATCTGTAGTCAAGGTATGGAGTTATCTGATCAAACTCCTCTCTATTGACCCGAACAAAAATAGAGCCTTTGCCTTCATAAAGTGCTGGCAGGCCATAACCGCATGGTATTCTTTTCATCTTTTTTTATTTATTCTCTTGGATTTATTCTTAAATCAAAAATTAAAAACTGTCAATAAAAAGCTTCTTTTCAGGAGCTTTCTAATAACTCTTCTCTTACTTTTTTCGAAATTTCTTGACTCAAACCTTAAATTTCTTTATTTTTTATCTTTGAAAGGACAAGAAACATGAAAAGGAGCGGAAAAATAGTAGTGATTTCTCACTGCATTTTGAATGTTCATTCTTTAGAAGACAACCTGGCAGAGTATCCTGGTCTGGAAGAAAAGGTCTTGGAACTTTTGGCTTCAAAAGGAGTAGGAATCTTTCAAATTCCCTGTCCTGAGATGGATTTACATGGAATTTTTAGAAAGCCCCTCCCCAAAAATTCTTATGAACACCCCAAAATTAGAGCTCATTATAACAAACTCGCTAAAAATATTGTCCGACACCTGAAGTGGTTTAAGAGAAAGAACTATAAAATCGTAGCTGTTTTAGGAGCTGAAGGAAGCCCTACTTGCGGAATTGATCTTATTGGAAAATGGAAAGAGAATATTTCAGAAAGAAACCGAGAGTACCCTCGAGATATAGAATTCGTGAAGGGAAAGGGAATTTTCATGGAGGAGTTTGAAAAAGAACTAAGCAAGGTAGGGATAGAAACAAACTGGATCGGTATTCCTGGAAAATCTATAAAAGCTAAAAAAACAAGAATTTTCAAGGAGGCACTTGCCAAAATAGAGAAATTACTGTAAATAAGGATAAACACAGGAGAGGCTCCAATAGAGCTGGAAAAACTTAATGGAAGAAATAATAAGAGGGCAGGTATAATTTAGTATTTCCTATTGTCCGGATAGTAAACTACAGATTGAGGAAGTTGGCTTTCCGGGATTCCTAAAGCTAAAGCCATCTCGCGCAATTTTGCCTGGATTTTTCGAACATTTTCTGGCCCCATGCGGAGGAGGTGCTTCTGGGCTGGACTCAGGTTCTCTAATCTCGGAGCCACCATCATATATGTCACCACTTTTTCCTCTAATAAAATTTCACCTTCTATCACAGGGGTTTTAAGCAGTTCAATAATGGCTTTGAAGAGAGTCTCCTGGAAATCCTGCGTGGGATAGCCCAGGTCCCGGTATGCCTCTTGGACAAGTGGTTTTAATTGCCCATAAAGCTTTACGCAACCCTCCGAATCTAAGGATGCAAAAACATCTGCTACAAGATTATATCGATCAAAGCTCACAGGATTAACATAAAATAATCCATCTTTCTCGATTACTTGGAAATCTCCTTGGGGAGCTAAAAATTCAATATGAGGACGAGGACTCAAACCATTAGCTATATTGTCTACCACTGCAGTGAATTTTCGGAGCAAATCTTCATTCCTTAACCAGACGGCTAGTTGGGGGTAAGAAGAGAGCTCCTTAGCTAATTTACGCACCATGTCATCGCTGTTATCGAGGTCTAATCCAGCTAATTCCCGGGCCATTTTTTCTTCTTCTCTGATAGGTTTTCCTAAAGAAACCGGGGAGGGTTGTTCCTCTATAACCTCTGGGAAAGAGAGGGGTTTTTGTGATTTTTTATAGATGAAAAAATAATAGATTCCTAAACCTATACCCACTAAGGCAATAAAGATAACTCCTGTCAAAACTACTTTTTTATATTCTTCCATAATTTATGGATACATTTCTCCTTTTCTTTTCAATTTTCACAATCTTGCTTCTTTTTGCTTATAACATAGGAAAAATTTGAAGTCAAATAGAAACCAGACTGAAAAAAAGGGGCAAGTCTCAACAGGCTGACCGAGAATTCAAATTTCATGAAATCGAGTCTAATAAAATCAAATACTTAGCAAGTCAAAATCGGCTAAAAATGCTATTCTCAGTCAGTTTGTCAACAATTGACATCAAGAATAAGTAGGTAAAAATTAAGTTCCAATATTTTCGTCTAATGTTGACTTGATTCCCTTATATTAAGAGAACTCTTCCACAAATGAGACAGCCCGTCATTACTATTCTGGAACTAATCAGAAATTTAGACGAAGAAGCTGGGTCTTCTCCTCTCACCGCAGCTTTAAAGATAAAGGAAAGGCTGAAAAGGGAAAGAAAGTTGCCCTGACTTTTACTGGAGGTAACTTCTCCATAGAGAGATTAAAGGCAATTTTATCTTCACGAATTAAAATAATTGACTTCTCGTTTTTCTTTCTTTTTTACCCTTTACTGTTTACGATTTACGCTTTACGGATTATTGTCTCTATCTTTTAACTGAGCTCCGCAGGTATTTGAGGAATTCGCTTTCAGTGGAGAGTATTAGCCAAGTTTCTTTATCAAGGCTTAAGCGGTAAGTTTCCAAGGTTTTCATGAACTGGTAGAACTCTGGGTCAAGGTTGTAGGCCTGGGCGTAAATTTTAATGGCTTCTGCATCAGCTTTTCCCTTAATTTCCTGGGCTATACGGTAAGCTTCTGACTGAATTTTTTTCAATTCTCTCTCTTTCTGACCGCGAATTTCAGCGCTTTTTCCGTCTCCTTCAGAGCGATACTTGGCCGCGATTCTCTGCCTTTCGGCAATCATGCGGTCGAATACTTTCCGTTGCACTTCCTCTACATAGTTGATTCTTTTTATTCTTACATCTTTGAGTTCCACTCCAAATTCTGGGGTAATCTTGGAAGCTTTCTCCAGGATGATTCGAGCAATTTTTTCTCTGCCTGTTTCTATTTTAGGGATAATAGCGGGAATATCGAGAATGACCACTTCTTCAGTTAATTCAAATTCTCGATTGGAGGAACGCACAATCTCGATCAGGTCAAAATTAGCTACAGCGTTTCTTGTTTCTCCATCGATAATATCATCCAGCCTTGATTGAGCTCCTCTTTCATCCCTCACTCTCTGGAAGAAAATAAGAGGCTCACTGATTCTCCAGCGGGCATAAGTATCAACCCATATGTATTTTTTATCTTTAGTCGGAATTTGATTGGCATCTCCATCCCATTCTAACCAGCGCTTTTCAAAGTAATTGGCTTTTTGAATGAAAGGAATTTTCACATGAATTCCTGGCGAAGTAATAGCATCCCCGATGGGTTCCCCGAATTGAGTGATTATCACCTGATTTGTCTCAGAGACGATGTAGATGGCACCGCTAAGAACGATAATAATGACGACAACTGCAGCTATAATTAAAGTATTTCTTGTTGTTTTGTTCATTTCTTCACCTCCTCTCCTAAATTCAAGAGGGGCAAGATGTTTTTCAGCCTTTCATCAAAGATGATTATTTTGCTTAACTTAGGAAGAATTTCATTGATGGTTTCAAGATAAAGGCGCCTTCGCGTCACTAAGCGAGCTCGAGCGTATTCTTTATAGATGGAGATGAATCGATGGGCATCTCCTTTAGCATTGTTGACTCGTTCTGTAGCGTATCCTTCAGCAGCTCTTATCGCCTGTTCTGCCTCTCCTGTGGCTTTAGGAATCTCCCGGTTGTATTCTGACCAGGCTTCATTTATTTTCCTCTCTTTCTCTTGAAGGGCTTCGTTGACTTCATTGAAGGAAGGCTTAACAGGATCAGGGGGATTGACATCCTGCAAAATAAGTTGATTCACATCAATGCCTATCTTATATGCATCACACAGTTTTTGCAATTCTTCTTTTGCTTCATTTGCAATCCTTGCCCTCCCAATAGTAAGCACTTCATCAACTGCATTGTCGCCTACAATTTTTCTTACTACGGCTTCATTCATGTAACGAAAGGTATCATTCACACTCCTTACTTTGAACAGGTAATTATAGGCGTCTTTAATTTTGTATTGAACTATCCATTCAACCACTACCACATTTAAATCACCAGTGAGCATCACAGCTTCCTTGGTTGACTCAAGTGTCACTCCATACTCAGTTCTTATTCCTGGTTTAACTGTCCGGAATCCAAACTCCATTTTCAGCTGTCTTTGAACAGGAACTTTAGTTAATTTTTCAATTCCTAAGGGAAGTTTAAAGTGAAGGCCTGGGTCTGAAGTCCTGACGAATTTGCCAAAGCGGAGAATAACTCCTATTTCTTCCGGTCCTATCTGGTAAATAGCACCAAAGAGCAGAATTAGAACAACCACAGATCCAATAATTATTTTGATAACTCCACCTGAAATTTTAGGCAATTTCAGTTCCATGGATGGGAAATCACTTTTCATTAAAACCTCCTTGAGATTATTTGATTTGTAACCATAATAACATAGTTGTCTCAGGAAATAAAGCGATAAATCACGAATTCACAAACACTGCGAGGGATAGGGATTTCTTTTCTTGCTAGACAACAAGTTTTGCTATTTTCTACTGGTTTTCCTACGATTCCTCTTTCCAATTTCTAATTATAGGCATGGTGGGCGGTACTGGGTTCGAACCAGTGACCCCCGGTTTGTAAGACCGGTACTCTACCGCTGAGCTAACCGCCCAGGAGCTGCTTTTAATAATTAAAAGCAAGATGCCCCTCTTTGTCAAGCCAATAAGAAGGGTAATAAGGGGAAGATAAGCTACTGACAGCCTCCAACTACCCTTGTTACGACAAATCTGAATTGTCACTATATTGCCAAATCTAAGATGGCACAATGGGGGAGATTATAGGTTACAATAAGGGTGCTGACAGGATTGACATAAAAATAGGCATGTGTTAAAGTTGGGTTCGATTCAAAGATTAACGAAGGAAAGAGAGATGTTTGCAGTTATTAGAACAGGAGGGAAACAATATAGAGTTCAGGAAGGAGACGTTCTTCATATAGAAAAGCTTGATGCTGAAGAAGGGAAGAAAATTTTCTTTGATGAAGTTCTTCTGATTGAGGATGGCCAGAATATTTTAATAGGAACTCCGCTGGTTAATAAGGCTCGAGTAAAAGCTGAAGTTATCGAACATTTTAAAGATAATAAAGTAATTATTTTCAAGAAAAAGAGGAGAAAGCAATATAAAAAGAAGAAAGGCCATCGCCAACCCTTAACTGCGGTAAAGATTGAAGAGATTATCTCTGATATTAAAGCGGTTGCTAAAAAATCTAAAGAAGCGATCAAGAAGGAGGAAGAAAAAGGACCTATCGAAAAAGCAAAGCCAAAAGGAAAAGCGAGTTTGCCTGAGATGAAGAAAAGGTCATCCTCCAAGAAGGTGAGTCAAGAAGAGAAGAAAATAAAAATCAAGGCACAAACTAAACAACC
>JBHIEE010000093.1:0-11775 GCA_046760445.1 Candidatus Aminicenantia bacterium | reverse complement strand
AAATGAAAAATATAAAAAAATTTAAAATTTCATTGATTTTTAACATAGAGAGTACCTGACACTAAATTCTGCAAAATAATTATTATACTTATCAAAAATCCAAAGTCCAAAATCCAAATGCCAAATGAATGTCAAATGACTAAATTTCAAATCTAAGAAGTGTAAGTCGCAGGGTGTTGTTTATCACTTTACTCTTCACGATTTAATGTTTTTGTAATTTGGAATTTTTATTATATATCTTCTCTTTGTTAGGATCATTTGAAAATCCTCAGATATTCGATTCTTGAGATTATCTCTCTTTATTCTTATTTTCTTTTATGCTAATATTTCTATCTAAAAATAAGGATTTGATATGCCTAGGAGAAAATGTGGAGCCAGCGGAGGGAGTCGAACCCTCGACCTACTGATTACGAATCAGTTGCTCTGCCTCTGAGCTACACTGGCGTCATAATTAAAGTTAATAGAAGCATTGATTTATGTCAAGAAAACAGACAAAGGATTAAGTAGTAAAAATTAAGGATTAAGCATAGGATTTGAAATAGAAGGAATAAAATAAACTTAATCCTTACGACTTACAGCTTATGGCTTAATGGAATGTTTATTAAAAAAATAGAATTACATGGATTTAAGTCTTTCCCAGACAGAACAAAAATCCTCTTTCATCCAGGAGTAACAGCAATTGTGGGACCAAATGGCTGTGGCAAAAGTAATATTGTAGATTCAGTTCTCTGGGTTCTGGGAGAACAGAAATTAAAAACTCTGCGTGGAGAGAGAACAGTAGACATTATCTTTAATGGAAGTTCAAGAAGAGCTCCTTTGGGTCTGGTTGATGTAGTAATGACCTTAGGAAATAGCGATGAAGAATTAATTATTGGTCATCGGGCATTTCGCACCGGAGAAAGAGAATATCGCCTGAATGGAAAGCAGGTTCGGCTAAGAGACATTCAGGATGCTTTATGGGCTAATGGAATAGGGGAGAAAGAATATTTTGTTATTGGACAGGGAAGTATAGAACAATTCGTTACAGCAAAACCTGCGGAAAAAAGGGTCTTGTTAGAAGAATCAGCTGGAATTGGTAAATACCGAGAAAGAAAAAAACAGGCTCAGAATAAATTGATTGAGAGTGAACAAAATTTGATTCGTTTGGAAGATATTATTATTGAGGTTGAGAGACAAAAAAATTCATTGAGGAGGCAAGCAGCTACTGCCCGTAGGTATCGAAAATTGAGAGAGAAAATTCGGTATCTAAGTTTTCTCTATTTTAGACAAAAAATCGCTGAACTAAGAAAAAATCACCAAGAAATAGTGAGAAGCTATCAACATCTCCAACTCAAGGAAAAAGATCTTCTTTCTAGAATAAAGTCTAAAGAGATTAAATTAAATACAAAAGAGAGTGAAATCTGGAAAGTAGAAAATGAAATCAAAAATTTTCAGGAAAAGCTGTTTTCTTTAAAATCAAATATCTCTCAATTGGTTAATCAGAAAGAAAAGGAGGAGAAAAGAAAAGAGTTCCTTCAAGAAAAGATTGAGAAAGAAGCACTGAATTTAAAAGAATTACAAACTGAATTAACTCTGATTAAAAAAGATTTGGAAAAATGTCGGGTTGAGAAAGAAAAGCTTACTAAGAGTTATGGCCAGAAAATTGAAGAATTGAAGAAGATTGAACTTCAGTTTAGGTTGAAACAAAGAAAAAACGCAGAGCTCCTTTCCAAGATTAAGCAAAAAAAGGAGTTAGAGCTCCAGATCCAAAGTGAGTTAACCTCGATTAAAAATGAGCTACTTATTAAAAGAAAAGAATTGGAGACTCTCATTATTCAAAAACAAAAATTGATTAACCAAACTCAAGAAGAAAAGAATTTAGAAGAAAAGAAGAAAAATGAGTTGGTTCAGAAAAGAAAAGAATTGGAAAGATTTAAAACGTCTCTCATGGAAAAGAGAAAGATTGAAGAAAAAGTGGAGCAAGAGCTTAAAGAAGTCTTAGAGTCAATTGGCTATAACCAGAATAAATTAACTGAGTGCCGCACAAAAATTGAAGAATTAACTCATCATCTTAAAGCATTAAAAAAGATAGAAAGCGAATTAATTTCTCTTCCAGAGGTAAAAGATTATTCAGGAATTATAGGTCCTTTGGCTGATTTTATTGAAGTTAAACCTGATTATTTAATTCAGGCTGAATCATTCTGGAAAGAAGAAATCAAGTCTCTTTTAATCAACAGAGATGATTTTCTTAATATTGTGAAAAGAAAATCTGAGGTTAAAGGCACTTTTCTATTGCCAAAAGAAAAGAATATTAATGATTTTCCATCCAAATTAATTAACAATCAAAAGGTTATTGGTTTTTTGAAATCTCAGGTCAGGTTAAATCAAAAAGCTGAAAAATTTTCTCCTTCCTTAAACGAGGCAGTGCTGGTCAAAGATATTCAATCTGCTATTGAGCTCTGGCTTGAAAACCCTGAGTTAAACTTTGTTACTTTACAAGGAGATGTTCTCCTTAGTTCGGGATTAGTCAGGTTGGCTCAAAAAGAGGACGGTATTTTATCCATCCAAAAGGAAATTAAAGAACTTTCTGAGCAAAAAAATATTTTGGAAAATAGTCTTTCCTCACTAATTCAAAAATTAGAGGAAAAAAATCAACACAGAAAAAAACTTGAGCTTCAGAAAGAAAAAGAGAGTTCATTAATTTCTCAATTTGAGAAAGAGTTTTTAGAAAATGAGACAAAGACAAATTTTTTAGATGCAGAATTTAATAAAATGCAACAGCGATTAGCTTTATTTAGTCAGGAATTGGAAATAATGAATGAAGAAGAGAAAGATTTAGAAGAGAGAATAAATAAATTAGTTTCAGAAGAAAATAAAATTTATCATCAATTATTAAAAACAGAAAAAGAACTTTCTGTTTCCAATCAGCAATTGACTGAGATTCAGGAAGAAATTAAACAGATATCAGAAAGACTAATTCAGGAGCAGGGAATAATAGACCTTATCCAGGAAAAAATTAATAACTTAAAAAATCAATTCACCTCTTTATCAGAAAGAAAAGAAAAGATAGAAAATAAGATAAATAAGTCTCATCAGGAGATAGCTCATTCTAAATTAGAAGTGGAAAAAATTAATCAGTTCTTAAATGATTTTTCTTTAAAACATCAAACTTTAGTTAAAGAAGAAACTCTTCTCAAGGAAAAGATAGAAGAGAAAGAGATTTATCTCAAAAATTTAAGATCCGAATATAAGAAAAAAGAGAAAGAAATTTCAGAATTAAGAAAGAAATATGAACAAATAAGAGAAGAAAGAATGAAATGGGAAGTAAATAAGGCTGAAGTAGAAAGAGATTTGGTCAATTTAGAGGAAAAATGCTGGCAGGAATTGAATAAAGGACTATCAGAAATTGAAAAGGAGGTTTCTCTTGAAAAAATTGAAGATGAAGCAGAAATTGAGATTCAACTGAATAAAGCAAAAAATGAGTTGGGCAGATTCAAAGAAGTGAATATGATGGCCGAGGAGGAATTTAATGCCCAGAAGGAGAGATATGATTTCTTGACCCAGCAAAAACAGGATTTATTAAATTCAATTGATTCAACCAACCAGGCAATAAAAAGGATCGATCAAGAAAGCAAAGAGCTTTTCTTTGAAGCTCTATCTGAAGTGGATAAAAATTTTCAGGAAATTTTCCGTATTTTATTTAGGGGAGGAAAAGCAGCGGTAAAATTAACTGATGAAAATAAACCATTAGAGAGTGGTATAGAAATAATTGCTCAGCCTCCAGGCAAAAGGCTCCAGAGTTTAATGCTTCTTTCTGGAGGAGAAAAGACCTTGACCAGCTTGGCTTTCCTTTTTGCTCTTTTTCAATATAAACCTTCTCCATTTTGTATTCTTGACGAAGTGGATGCTACCCTGGATGATGCTAACCTGGAAAGGTTTCTTAATTTAATGAAAGAATTAAAAGATAAAACACAATTCCTAATCGTTACTCATAATCTTAAGACAATGGAAGTGGCAGACTATATTTACGGTATTACTATGGCTGAACCCAATGTTTCCAGTCTATATTCAATCAAGTTGGAAAAGAAATGAATTTTTTCCATTTCAAAAAAATTTTGAGTGAAAGTGCTCAGTATTTAAAAAGTGAACTCCCCCAATCTCCTAAAATAGGCATTATTCTGGGGACTGGATATTACTCATTAGCAGATGAATTAAAAAATTCTAAAATCATCCCTTATTCTTCAATTCCTGGGTTCCCAAAATCTTCTTTACCAGGACAGATATCTGAATTAATTTTTGGGGAATGGAAGGGGAAAAATATTCTAATTTTTAAAAAAAGATTCCACTATTATGAAGGATTTACCCCGCTGGAAAGCACAATTCCTGTCTGGTTGGTCAAAGAATTAGGAGCAGAGTATTTAATTTTAACCACTGCTTCGGGTGGAGTGAATCCCAAGTTAAGAGAAGGCGATTTAATGCTCATTGATGACCAGATAAATTTAACTAATAAAAATCCTTTGATGGAAATCCCAATAGAGGAAAGGAATCCTTTGTTTTTGAATTTGTCGTCTTTGTATAATGCTCAACTTAAAGAAGAAGCAATTAAAATAGCTCAGAAAAATGGAGTTGAAGTGAAAAAAGGAATTTATGCAGGAGTGATTGGGCCAACATATGAAACTCTAGCAGAGATAAAGATGCTTGAGAAACTTGGAGTAGATGCTGTCGGGATGTCACTAATTTTTGAATCCATTATTGCTTGTTATTTAAATTTGAAAACATTTGCTATTTCTGTAATTTCTAATAAATGCGATTTTCATTACATGAGTTCTCTTTCTCACGAGAAAGTAATAGAAAATGTAGAAAAAAAGGTCCCTGATTTAAAAAAAATTCTCGGGGAGTTGGTTAAAGTAATCTAATGAAAGTCCAACTTTTTGTTCCACCAGGTGGATATTTAGCTGAAAGATGGACCAAAGAAGGATCAATGCCTCCTTTGGGTCTTCTTTATATTGCCTCTGTACTGGAAAAAAATAATATTCCAGTTAAAATTGTTCCAGCTGATGTATTAAATCTTAGCTGGAAAGAAATAAAAGAAGAGATTCTTAATTATCAACCAGATATAATTGGCGTCACTTCTACTACCGAAAATAGATTTCAGAGCTTTAAATTATTAAAATTAGCTAAAAAGGTCTTTCCTGAGGCAATTACTGTTCTGGGTGGTCCTCATGCTTCTATGGCTGCTGAGGATGCTCTTTCTCATATTCCAGAAATCGATGTTGTAGTTAAAGGAGAAGGGGAAATGACCGTGTTAGATCTCTGTCGAGCTTTAGAAAGAAAAAAAGATATAAGCTCTTTATCTTCTGTGGCTGGAGTTTCTTATCGAATTAATAGTCAAATTATTTCTAATCCTCTTAGAGCAGCTATTTCTGATTTAGATACACTTCCTTTTCCAGCTCGGCATCTTCTTCCTTATGAGCAATATAATTCTTATATGGATATTCCCCGGAAAGGAAAAATTAAAGGAGCAAATCTAATCACCAGCCGGGGATGTCCTTTTAACTGTAATTTTTGTGCCACACCAATTAACTGGGGAAGAAAAGTGAGAATGAGGGGTCCAGAAAATGTGGTGGCTGAGATTGAATATGTTATGAACAAATACGGGGTTAACTACATCTGGTTTTTTGACGATACTTTTAATGCCAATCCTAAAAGAGTGAGTCAAATCTGCGACTTAATAATTAAAAAAAAGCTTGATATTTCTTGGTCCTGTGAGGTCAGGGTGGACTTGGTTGACAAAAACCTTTTGTCCAAAATGAAGGAAGCAGGATTATATTTTCTTTCTTTTGGTATAGAAGCTGGAGCAGAAAGAGTTAGAAGAGAAATTATAAATAAAAATATAAATCTCCAGAAGGTTGAAAATTTAATTGATTGGTGTAATGAATTGGAGATTATTCCTAATGTTTTTTTCATTTTCAGCCATCCCACTGAGACCTGGGAAGAAGCACAGCAGACAATAGCTTTAATAGAAAAGTTTAAGTCTCGAGCTGAACTAAGCAGCTCTATTCTCCATATTTATCCTGGAACACCCTTAGAAAAATATGCATATCAAATAAAGCTTCTTCCAGATAACTTTACCTGGACAAGAAAGCGACATCCTAAAATAATCACCCTTCCTGCTGCTCAAGGAGATGTCCCTCTTTTTCAGGATAAACTTACCTGGGCTCAGATATCAGAGTTGATTTTTCGCTGGATGAGAACAAGAGGGAACATTTCAATTCTCCGAAAAATTCCTAAAGTAGTGACCAATATTCGTTCATTGAGTGATATAAAAAGATATTTCATTATGTTTCTTGTTTACTTAAAAGTAAAGTTATTCAAATAATGTTTTTTTTATTATTAAAATTGGAAATGGAGACCGTTATTTCCAGTCGAGAAAATCGAACAATAAAAAGAATCAAAAACTTAATCAGAAAGAAAAAAGAAAAAAGAATATTTTTATTGGAAGGAATAAAAATTATAGAAGAAGCGATTGCTTCTGGATACAACTTTATTTACCTTGTTATTTCATCCGCTTTTGCAGAAAAAAATAAAAAAACCGTTTCCTGGTTGAAAGAGAAAAATTTTCCCTGTCAGCTTGTAAGTCCTAAAATTTTTTCCTTTCTAAGTGAATTAACCACTCCACCTGGAATCCTGGGTTTAGCTCAAGTAAAAGAGTATACTGAGATCATTAATCCTGATTCTGTTTTCCTTCTGATAGATGATCTCCAGGATCCAGGGAACTTAGGAACAATTTTCAGATTAGGACAAGGGTTTGGGGTAAGTGCTATTTATTTATCGTCTAATTCTGTTTCTCCTTTTAATTCAAAAGTTATCAGAGCAAGTATGGGTTCTGTTTTACAGGTCAGATTTTTTGATAGAATAAACTTAGAAGAAAAAATTAATCAATTAAAACAAAAAAATGTCACTATTTACGCTGCTAATCCAAGTTCAGGAAAGAATATTGAGCAAGTAAAATTTATGCTGCCCCTGGCCATTGTTCTTGGTAATGAAAGTATGGGAATTTCTAATAAGGTTGATTCTTTAGTTCACCAAAGGATGAGAATTCCTCTGAGAAACAAATTAGATTCAATCAATGTTTCTTCTGCAGCAGCAATTATTCTTTATCAAATTAATCAACAAATTGACTTTTAAACTTAATAAATGATAATCTGAAATCAATTTATTGCCAAGGAGGTCAGATGAATCTAAAAAAGATTCAACAAATTTTAAAAGAAAAAAATATTGATGGTTGGTTGCTTTATGATTTTCATAATCGAGACTTACTCGCTTATCGAATTTTAGGACTCGATAGCTCTAAATTAACCTCCAGAAGATGGTTTTATTTCATTCCTTCAGAAGGAGAGCCTATTAAATTAGTCCATCCTGTGGAAAAATTTAAATTAGACTTGCTTCCAGGTATCAAAAAAGTTTATCTTGCATGGACAGAACTTCACACTTCTTTAAAAGAAATTTTAGGAAAACCTAAGAAAATAGCTATGCAGTATTCTCCTAATCAGAATATTCCTTATGTTTCTATAGTTGATGGAGGATTAATTGACTTAATCAGAAGCTTTGGTCATGAAATTGTAAGCTCAGCTGACTTAGTTCAAACATTCGAAGCCATAATTGACGAGAAAGGATATAAATTACATTTAGAGACAAATAGAATTATTAATAACATTAAAAATCAAGCTTTTGAACAAATTGAAAGAGCAATCAGAGAAAACAGGAAAGTAAGCGAGTATGATCTTCAGCAATTTATTATTAATAAATTCAAAGAAAACAATTTAACTTGTGATGAGGAATTTCCTATTGTTGGGATAAACGATCATCCAGCTGATCCGCATTTTGAACCAACTCCAGAAAATTCATATTTTTTTAAGAAAGGAGACACAGTGTTAATTGATCTCTGGGCAAGAAGAAATATTCCAGAAGGAATTTATGCTGATATTACCTGGTGTGGATATATAGGAGAAAAGCCTCCTCAGAAATATCTAGAAATATTTAATATTGTTAAAGATGCAAGAATAACCGCAGTTAATTTCATTCGAGATAAATTTACCCGAGGTGAACCTTGTTTTGGCTGGGAAGTTGATGAAGCTTGTCGAAACATAGTAAAAGAAGCGGGTTATGGTAAGTATTTTGTCCATCGAACAGGACATTCTATTGGCCATGAAGTTCACGGTAATGGAGTTAACATAGATAATTTAGAAACTAAAGATGACCGTCAATTAGTCCCTGGAATTTGCTTTTCTATTGAACCAGGGATTTATTTGGAAGGAGAGATGGCTGTACGCACAGAAATAAATGTTTTTATTAATCATAATGGTCAAGTTGAGATAACAACTGAAGAACAAATGAACCTTATAAAAATAATATAGGGTTTTCAGATGATGATGAATGATATTATGTAGATTGATGGTGAGAATAGCTTTTATGGAAGCTTTAAATAAATCAAAATGCAGAAATATCTTTTACATTAGTTCTGCAGTGTTGTAGTGCTACAGTTGATTTTTTTGACTGCAGCACCGCAGTACCGCAGCACTATTAGTGTTAGTTTTGATTTTTGATATTTGAAATTTTTATGAGGAAGTGAAGCTGAAAAATAGAACTTAAAAACCCTTGTCAGTATTGGGTTTTTAAACTTGAAAAAGCGCGACTTGCAAAGGAGGTATTGATGACTACTTATCTTTACATAATTTTAGCCTATATTTTAGTCCTAATGGGTTTTAATTTTTACCGTTCTAAAAAAGTAAAAACCCAAGAAGATTTTATGGTTGCTGGAAGAAGGCTTAAAATCTCAGTCATGGTTTTTACCCTAATTTGCACCTGGATTGGCTCTGGAACATTCATTGCTGGTGCAGAGTATGCTTATAAAGCTGGTTTCAGCAGCCTGTGGATGGCTGCTGGCGCCTGGGTGGGAATAGTGGTTATATTTTTTCTTGCTGGAAAAATTCGTACTTTTGGTCAATATACTATTGGAGATATCTTGGAAGTTCGTTATGGCAAATTTGCTCGGCTTTTTGGTGCTTTAGCATTAATCATTTCTTTCACAGCTATTGTCAGTTATCAATTCCGAGCTGGTGGATATATCTTAAATGTGGCTACTGATGGTGCAGTCTCTGTCAATACTGGACAATTCTTAACCGCTGCTTTTGTCATCACTTTCACTGCTTTAGCAGGAATGATTGCTGTCGCTTATACAGACTTACCTAATGGAATAATAATTCTTTTAGCCTGTTTAATCTCAGTTCCATTTGTTTATACTTTTGCCGGAGGATTAGAAACAGCTAAAACTATTTTACCTGTGGGACATTTTCAGGTAGTCAATGAATCATTTGGAGCCCATCCTTATCTTAAAGCTGGTGGATATTTCTTAGCAACAATGTTCCTTCTCTTAGGTGTTCAAAGTATGTATCAAAAATTCTATAGCGCCAGAACTCCAAAAGATGCTCGAAATGCTGTTGTTTTGTGGACAATTGGCACTGTTTTTGTCGAAACCGTAGTAGTTATTATTGCAGTTTTTGCCGCGTCAAAATTTTGGCAACAAGGGTTAGACCCAGCCTCTATGGTATTAGTTGCTGCTCGAAAAATGGTGCCCCCCGTGGTAGGGGTTCTACTTTTAGGAGCTGCCTGCGCAGTAGTTATCTCTACTGGAATGAATTACTTGCTTTCTCCAACGACTAATATAATGCGGGATGTCTATCAGCGTTTCATCAAACCAGAAGCTTCTCAACACACTATGGTTGTTCTTCAAAAAACAATGGTTGTTATTCTTGGAGTATTCGCCTTTCTCATTGCAACTCAAATGGAATCGGTCCTTCAGATGAGTTATTTTGCATATACCATTTACGGGGTATCAATAACCCCAGCGCTGATTGCTGCTCTTGCCTGGAAACGAGCTACTAAATCAGGTGGACTTGCCTCAATAATAAGTGGTACTGTTGTTTGCCTGACATTAAAAATACTTACTTATATTTTACCAGCTTCTATGGTTCCAGAAGGAGATCCCTGGGGAATTCCTTTAATTTATCCTTCTTTAATTGTCTCCTTGTTTAGTTTGATTGTGGTTAGTTTATTGACTAAGCCACCTAAGGAAGAGGAAATTAAAGAGCTATTTCCATAAAAATTATTTTAGGATAGTCATGTTCACCTTAATTCCAGTTAAATTATGATTTATATTAGCACTGTTATTCTTTACCTTGCCCTTTTATTTTTCTTTGGAATCCGACTTTCTTTTAGAGCTAAAACTCAGGAAGACTTTATGGTTGCAGGAAGGAAACTAACAGCACCTGTTTTAGTAGGAACTCTTTTGGCTACATGGATAGGGTCTGGAGATATCTTTAGCGTTTCTGATTTAAGTTACAATCATGGCTATTCTTCTTTAATTGGGAGTGCAGGTGGCTGGTTAGGTATAGTCATTGTTTATTTTATTGCTGGAAGAGTACGAACTTTTGGACAATTCACTGTGCCTGATATTTTAGAAGTGCGATACAATAAATGGGCTCGAATTTTGGCAACTTTAACTACAATTATTGCTTATGTAACCATTGTTAGTTATCAGTTCCGAGGAGGTGGATGGGTTCTCAATATAATTTCTGAAGGAAAAATCTCTATTGAATCAGCCATGATGATTATTGCTGTGTTTGTAATAGCTTACACCCTTTTTGCTGGAATGCTCTCTGTTGCTTATTTAGATATTGCAAATGGAATTATTATGATTATTGGAATATTTTTGGCTCTTCCTTTTTTGATTCACCATGTAGGAGGAATGGATTACATTGTAGCTAATGTCACTCCCCGCAAACATTCCATCTTGGGCAATATGAGCTTGATTCAGGCTATGGGCTATTTTGTACCCACTTTTCTTTTAGCCTTGGGAAATGCAAATATGTATCAGAGGTTTTTTTCAGCTAAGGATGAGAAAGAAGCAAAAAAATCAGTAATTGGCTGGATTTTAGGAGTAATTTTCCTTGGTGTAACACTTCAGAGCCTGGCTGTGGTGGGAAGCAGTTACTTTAAAGGACTGAGTACTACTGAGGCAGGTAAAATTGTTATTTTAGTCGCTTACAAAGGAGTACCAGTTGTGGTAGGTTGTGTTTTGATGGCAGCCATTATTGCCATTATTATTTCCACTGCAAATAGTTTTCTTTTAGTCCCAGCAACCAATGTTATGCGAGATATTTATCAGAGGTTTATTAATCCTGAGATTTCAGATAAAAAATTGGTCTTATATTCAAGAATAGTGGTTATTATTTTAGGTATTTTTTCTTATTCTTTGATTTCGTTTTTCCCCAGAATTTTGGATGCAGCTTATGCTGCTTATACTGTTTATGGAGCCGGTATTACCCCAGCCTTAATAGCTGTTTTTTTCTGGAAGCGAGCTACTGCCTTAGGAGGAGCAATTTCTATTCTCTCAGGTATGACTGTTACAATAGTGTGGGAGATTATTAATAAAATTCAAGGGCATCTTCTTTTTGGAGTTCCAGCTATTTATCCGGCACTTATTTCTTCGGTAGTTTTATTGGTTGTAGTCAGTTTATTAACTCCTCAGCCCCCTTCGGAGAAATGGGAGCTATTTTTTAAAAAGAAATGAATAAGGCTAAATTTATTTTACTAATTAGCTTGATTCTTTTTATTTCTTTCTGTGCAAGAAAGGAATATTTTCCTCCAGGAAAAGTGCAGACTGGATTAGCTTCTTGGTATGGTCCAGGATTTCACGGAAAAAAAACCTCGAGCGGAGAAATTTTCAATATGTAT
>JBHIEE010000092.1:0-11860 GCA_046760445.1 Candidatus Aminicenantia bacterium | reverse complement strand
TTTGGGGCACTTGTAACCACTAGGTTGGCGGTTCGAGTCCGTCCCGGGGAGCCATCCTTCGACAAGCTCAGGATTGATAAGACTAAAAGCCCTGAAAATTCTGAGCTTTTACTTTTTGTGAGTCTTAAAGACAGATCCTAGAATAAGAAGGTTTCTGGTTATTTTCTATAAAATTCAAAATTTAAAATTTCTGATTTATTACTAAAAGCGGTAACTTCCCTGCTTGATCAGTTTTCGAAAATCCTTACCTTCTATTTCTACAGTTTTACACATTTCATAAAGTCTTGATCTCAATCGATAACCAATCCTATCAACCAGAGTATCTTCATCCTCTTCTGTTTCATCTGGATAATTGGAAGTAAAAACAGTTATTTTCTTTTTGTTGTAACGCTGATTGATAATATGGAAAAGCATTTCTTCAACCCAGGCACTCGGTCTTTTAGCGCCAAGTTCGTCCAGAACTAAAAGCTCAACCTTTAAAATAGGAACTAAAACTTCCGACTCAGTAAAAGAAGAATCCGGCGAATAGGAGGACTGAATGTCTTTGATTAATTCTCGGAAATCATAAAAAAGACAGGGAACTTTTTTTGTGGATATCAATTCCTGGCAGATAGCTACTGCCAGGTGGGTTTTCCCTACCCCACAGGGTCCCAGGAACAAAAGTCCAATTTCCAGGGCAGGATAATCATCGACAAACTTCTTTGATATTTTCAAGGCATTTCTCTGGGAAGTGTTATTTGGCTTGAAGTTTTCAAAAGTGCAGTGACTATATCGACTGGGAATTCGGACTGAAGATAAAAGAGAGTCAATTTTTTTTTGATAATAGCATTCACATCGTCGAGCAACTGAAGAACCATTCTGCTCTTCTATTATCCAGCCAGTTCCCTGACAAATATGACATGCTTTTTCTTTCATCTCTCTTCTCATTTTTAATCTTTAACTTTAGTGTTTATAACATTAATTGAACTATTGTCAATCTTAATTTTTAAGTTTTTCTCACTCATCGCCCATCGCCCATCGTCCATCGCCCATCCTTTAGTTTAAATATCCTCGTAATTGCTGAACTTTTTTTAACCGAGCCAATTTCTGTTTAGCTCTCTTTTCAATCTGTCTTACTCTTTCTCGAGAAATGTTCAACATACTGCCTATTTCCTGAAGGGTTTTAGGACGATCATCATTTATTCCAAATCTAAGTCTTAAAATAAGAGCTTCTCTTTCATCGAGCTCATTTAAAATATCACGAATTTGTTTTTTAATAAATAGTTTTATTGTCTGATACTCGACTGATGGAGTACCATCATCGCTCAGTTTGTCTCCTAATTCTCCACTTTCCTCAAAGGAAGGCATATTCAAAGATAAATCTTCACTTCCAATTTCATAAATATCATCAATTTCTTCTATCGATTTATTCATTTCCTCAGCAATCTCCTCCCTTAAAGGCTCTCGATTAAGCTTCATTTTAAGGCGAGATTCGACTTTTTTTATCTGACTTTGAAGGCTAGTCACTTTCTGAGGCAAAGCATAGGCTCGGGCATAATCTGATAAAACCTGTATGATAGCTTGTCTGATCCACCAGACAGCATAGGAAATAAATTTAACATTTTTTGATGGATCATATCTTCTAGCAGCCTCAATTAATCCAACATTTCCTTGATTGATTAAATCAAGATAAGACAATCCTAACCCACGATATTTTTTTGTATAGTGAACTACGAAACGAAGGTTAGCTTCTATTATTTTTTTTAGAGCTTCATTGTCTCCCTTTTGAATTCTCCTGGCTAATTCTTTTTCTTCCTCTTCACTGAGTTGAGGAATTTTTGAAATTTCTTTTAAATAAAGTTTCAAATTATCTGAGGTTAATATATCTTCGTAATTTTTACTCATTTTCTTCACTCCTTTCGCTTTCTATTTTGATAAGTTTGGCTGGAGTAACTTTAATCAGTGTTTCTTTCTTTAATTCAAATTCCCCTTCTCTCCCTTCAAAAAATTCTCTTTTTATGTAGTTAAGTAATTCGTTCACTTCCTTTTGCATTTGTTCCATTTTCTTCTTCATATTCAGAATTACATCTATTCCCGCTAAATTCACTCCTAAATCGCGGGTGAGATTAAGTATTATTTCAAGTTGTTTCAAATCTTCTTCAGAATATAATCGGGTATTTCCTTCTGTTCGAGATGGTTTAAGTAAACCCTCTCTTTCATAAAGTCTTAATGTTTGAGGATGAATATCATAAAGTTGGGCAACCGTACTTATCATATAATATTTCTTGGGTTGTTTTTTATCGTTCATTTTTAATTCACGTCCAGATTCTCTCTTGGATTATGATTCGTAATTCGCTCAAGCTCTCGAAGTAATTCTCTTACACTTTCATCATTAGAAGGTGGGGGAACAATTTTCACTTCAACAAATAAATCTCCTCTGATACCAGTGCTCATTGAAGGCGTTCCTTTACCTTTTAATCTAAATTTTTGACCACTTTTTGTTCCTGGCGGAATTCTCATAGTTGTTTGGCCATCAAGAACAGGAACCTCTATTTTAGCACCCAGAGCTGCTTCAGTCACTGTAATTGGTACGGTACAGTAAATATTGTTTCCTTTCCTGGTAAAAAACGGATGAGGAGTAACTTGAATGGTGATAAAAAGGTCACCAGGAGGCCCTCCCTTTAGCCCACCATTCCCCTTCCGGGCAATTCTAACCACAGACCCATTATCTACTCCAGCTGGAATTCGAACATTTATTATTTCCTCTTTGTCCACCACTCCCTCACCATGACAGGCACCACAACTTTCTCCAGGAATTTTCCCAGTACCATAACAATTGGTGCAGGTTGATGAAAATCTCATAAATCCTCTTTGCAAACTAATTTTACCACTTCCTGAACAGACCGGGCAAATTTTTTCTCCTTTTCCTCTAATATATCCATAACCATTACATAGTGAACAAGTCTCTTTTCGGGTTAATCTTATTCTTGTTTTTATTCCCTTGATCGAATCTTCAAAACTGATACCCATCGTATAATGAAGGTCTTCTCCTTTTTGTGGCTCAGTTCGAGTCCGAGTAGCGGATCGACCAAAGAAGTTATCAAAAAAATCTCTAAAAGTTGAAGTTCCAAAATCTGAAAAATCAAAACCTTCAAATCCGGTTTCGAAATCTTGATAAAAGGGACCTTCCCGTTGAAAATCTCCTACAAAACCAAATCTATCATATTGTTCTCTCTTTTTTGGGTCGCTCAATACTGAATAGGCTTCTTGTATTTCTTTAAATTTATTTTCAGCTGTTTTATCTCCTGGATTTAAGTCAGGATGATACTTCCTAGCCAGTTTACGATAGGCTTTTTTTATTTCATTTAAACTGGCGTTGCGATTTACTCCTAAAATTTCATAATAATCCCTCTTCATGATTATATTAACCCTCTCCTCACTATTATTAATCTGTTGAACTTAAATCAGTTGTTAATTTTTCTTTTTATCATCTCCCTCTTCATCCACTACTTCAGCATCAATATAATCATCTCCAGAAGCACCTCGATCAGAAGCTCCCTTCTGTTCCTGAGATGAGGTAGAAGCTTGCTGCTGGCTTGCTTGCTGATATATTACTTCTGCCAATTTGTGAGAAGCCTGAGTCAGAGCCTGAACTGCCTGATTTATAGAATTAACATCACCACTCTCAATTGCCTTCTTAGTATTCTCGATTTCTCTCTCTATTTTACTTGCTTCTTCAGCTGGAATTTTGTCTCTATTTTCCTTTAAAAGCTTTTCAGTAGTATAGACCAGTTGATCAGCTCTATTTCTTGCTTCAGCAGCCTGTCTTCTCTTTCTGTCTTCTTCTGCATGAGCTTCTGCATCTTTGACCATCCTTTCAATTTCCTCTTCAACTAAGCCGCTACTTCCAGTAATGGTAATCTTTTGCTCCTTACCAGTCCCCATATCCTTGGCTGAAACATGAAGAATTCCATTAGCATCAATATCAAAAGTAACTTCTATTTTCGGTACTCCTCGAGGAGCAGGAGGAATTCCAATCAGATGAAATTTCCCCAATGATCTATTGTCATCCGCCATTTCTCTCTCTCCCTGGAGAACATGAATTTCTACACTGGTCTGGTCATCTGCAGCAGTTGAGAAAATTTCACTTTTTCGAGTAGGAATAGTTGTGTTTCGAGGAATCATTTTGGTAAAAACTCTACCCAGGGTCTCAATTCCCAAAGTAAGAGGAGTCACATCTAACAGTAATACATCTTTTACCTCACCTGATAATACTGCTCCCTGAATAGCCGCTCCAATAGCTACCACCTCATCGGGATTTACTCCTTTATGAGGCTCTTTGCCAAAAAAATCTTTAACTATTTGCTGGACTTTTGGAATTCGAGTGGAGCCTCCAACCAGTATCACCTCATCAATCTGATGAGGCTTTAGTCCAGCATCTTTTAATGCTATCTCACATGGAGGGATGGTTTTTTGGATTACTGGATCAGCTAATTGTTCTAATTTGGACCGGGTAAGTTTTATTACCAGGTGCTTTGGGCCAGAAGCATCAGCAGTGATAAAAGGTAGATTTATCTCTGTCTCCATTGTAGATGAGAGCTCTATTTTAGCTTTCTCAACTGCTTCTTTTAATCTCTGGAGAGCCATTTTATCCTTGCTTAAATCAATTCCTGAATCTTTTTTAAATTCTTTAATTAACCATTCAATAATCTTTTGATCTATGTCATCTCCACCTAAGTGAGTATCTCCATTTGTTGATTTAACTTCCACTACCCCTTCTCCAACTTCTAAAATTGAAATATCAAAAGTGCCTCCTCCGAAATCAAAAACAGCAACTGTCTGGTCCTTTTTCTCCTCCATTCCATAAGCCAGGGCAGCAGCAGTTGGCTCATTGATTATTCGAACTACTTCTAATCCAGCAATCGTTCCTGCATCCTTAGTTGCCTGTCGCTGACTATCATTAAAATAAGCAGGAACAGTAATTACTGCTTTGTGAACTTTTTCTCCAAGATGGTCTTCAGCCGCTTTCTTAAGCTTCTGAAGAATCATAGCTGAAATTTCAGGGGGAGAATACTGCTTGCCTAATACCTCAACCCGGCAGTCACCATTTTTAACTGCTACTACTTTAAAAGGAACCTGATTAATTTCCGCAGGAACTTCTTTATATCTTCTTCCCATAAATCTCTTAATCGAATAAACAGTGTTTTCCGGATTAGTGACTGATTGTCGTTTAGCTATCTGACCAACCAGCCTCTCTCCTTTCTCAGTAAAAGCAACAACTGAAGGAGTTGTTCTTCCCCCTTCTTCATTTAAAATAATGGTGGGTTTCCCACCTTCCGTTACAGCCACAACTGAATTAGTTGTTCCTAAATCAATTCCTATTATCTTACTCATTTTCCTAACCTCCTATTTATTAGTTCACTTATATTATAAAATATGAGTGGATTATTGTCAAGATTTAATTATTTTTCTTATAGAGATAAGCACAATCAACTAATTTGTTTTCTTTGCCATCATGCACAGCAAGTTTATAACCACTCCACATTGAGGCTCCTCCATATTGTCCTTTTTTATTAAGAGCATAAAAACTAAGCCCAAATTTTGGACGGCCATTTTTATCCAAAAGATGAGGTTGTCTTTTAGAAGTATTAGCTATTCTTTCTAAGGTCTTAAGACAGGCCTCCTCTGGTGAGTACCCGTCTCTCATAAATTCTACTACAGTAAAACTCCCACAATTTAAAAGATTAGCCTCTCCTCTCCCTGTTGAGCCAGCCGCTCCCACTTCATTATCCACATATAAACCAGCGCCAATGATTGGTGAATCACCAACTCTTCCAGGAATTTTAAAGTAAAGTCCACTAGTTGTTGTTACTCCTGCTAAATTACTATTAGCATCTAAAGTTAAACAGTTAATGGTTCCATAAACCTTAAATAATCTCTCTGACTCTTCTTCAACATTTTTTGGAGGAAACCAGTCGTCTTTATCAGATAAAGTTTCTTTCCAATGCAGCCAAATTTCCCTGGATCTGTCAGTAAGAAGATTTTCTTCTTTGAAACCATGAGCTTTTGCGAATTTCAAGGCTCCTTCTCCAACTAAAAGAACATGGTCAGTTCTTTCCATCACTAATTTAGCTACTTTAGATGGATTTTTAATATTTCTTAAACTAGCTACTCCGCCCGCATTATGAGTAGGACCATGCATTACTGAAGCATCAAGCTCAACTACCCCTTCTTCATTGGGAATACCTCCATATCCAACACCTAAATCATTGGGATCATCTTCAACCAGATTAACTCCTGCAATAGCTGCATTCAAGGGATCTACTCCTTTTTTCAGTAATTCCATTGCTTTTTCAGTTGCTTTTAATCCATTTCTACTGGCAATAGCTACTGGCACCAAATCAGTCTGAGATTGTTTTTTAATAATGCTACTCGCAAATAAATTTATTTTTCCTAAGAGTGATGACCCAATAGTAAATCCTGCTCCAACTTTTAAAAAATCTCTTCTCGAAAACTTCTTCATTTTTACCTCCTCTTTAAAAATTAAAGAACAATTTATCCAGATAGTCAATCACAAATTTTAATGAAATTTGACATTTCTATTGTAATTTAGTATTATGTAATTGAATTACAAATTACAGGAGGTACAAATGACAAAAGAGTCAACCGAAGAAAGAAACAAAAGTTATGAAAAGGAAAAACAACGCCAAGGAAAATTTGATGAAATAACTTCACAAGTTGAAAAAATGGCTGTTAAAACAGCAGAATCAATTAAAAAAGTGATCGAGAAAGCTCTCTCTGCTCGAAATACTGTCTTAACTATAAGAGTCAATGATGAAAGTAATAAAAAACTAAATATGTTAGTGGAGGCAGGAATATTTAAAAGTCGTTCAGAGAGTGCAGCTTTTCTGATTCAAGAAGGAATTAAAAGCCAGCAGAAACTTTTTGATAAGATCGAAAATAAATTAAGTGAAATCGAAAAACTCAAAAGTGAATTAAAGGATACTTGGGCTAAAGAAATCAAAATTTCAGATTAAGATTCAAAACTATCTTTATTCTGTGTTGCAGTGCTGCAGTTCTGCAGTGTTGCGGTGAGTTATGAGCGAGCACTGCAGCACCGCTCAACTGCAGCACTATTATTTTTAGTTTATTCAGAGCTTCCATAAAAGTCATTCTCACCATTAATCTACATAATATCATTTAAGATCATTTGAAAACTCTTCATATAAAGGAACAATCTTGAATTCATCCACATCAACTAATCCTTCATCAGTGAGTTTCAAACTGGGAATTACAGGAAGAGCTAAAAAAGAAAGTGTAATAAAAGGATTATCGATTTTTGAACCTAATTTTCGAGCTGCCTCTAAAAGCTTTTTTAATTTTTCAATGACTATTTCCGCTGATTCATTTGACATTAAACCAGCAATTGGTAAAGAAAGAAAGGCTTTCACTTCTCCCTGAGAAACAACGACAAATCCTCCACCCATTTTTGTTATTTCTTGAACAGCCAGAATCATAGATTGATCATCTGTGCCAACTACTAAAATATTATGTGAATCATGGGCTACTGAAGAAGCTAATGCTCCATTTTGCAACCCAAATCCTTTAACCAACCCCAATCCAATATCACCACTCATTTTGTGCCGTTCAATCACCGCCATTTTCAAAATGTCTCTTTTTATATCAGAAACTAAAACCCCGTTTCTAACTGTGGGAGTCACTATTAATTTCTTGGTAATAATCTGATTGGGAATAATCTCAATAACCTTTACTTTTTTCCCTTTGTCCATGATTTTTAAATTCTCTTCAGAAATGGGCTTAATGTGAACTGTGTCAAGAACCGAGCGATCAATGTATTGTGTTAACTCTATAACCAATTCCCCTTGATCAACAACAAGTTTTCCTGATTTAAAAACCATCTTAATCTCAAAATCGGAGAGATTCTCTACAACAACTAAATCAGCTAAATAGCCAGGAGCAATCGCTCCTTTTCTTTTCAGCCCAAAATAAGAAGCAGTATTTATCGTGGCCATCTGGATCGCTCTTACTGGATTTAACCCGAGCCGGACAGCTTCTCTCAAGATATGGTCTATATGTCCCTGATTAGCTAAATCTTCTGGATGCTTATCATCGCAGACAAAAAAGCATCTTTGATAAGTCTGGTCATTGACTATTGGTAAAAGAGCTTTTAAGTTTTTAGCAGCAGAACCCTCTCTAATCATAATCCTCATTCCTGAGCGCAACTTTTCAATTGCTTCCTCCTTAGTGGTACATTCGTGGTCAGATTCAATTCCTACTGCAAGATAAGCCTGAAGTTCCTTGCCCGAAAGTCCTGGAGAATGGCCATCTATTATGCGGTTACAAGCTTTACTAACCTGAATTTTTTTTAGAACTTCAGGTACTCCAAAAATCACTCCTGGAAAATTCATCATTTCTGCTAAGCCTAAAATTCGATCTTTCTGGAGTAAGAATTCAATATCTGCTGAAGAAATCTCACCTCCTGCTGTTTCCATATGAGTTGACGGGACACAGGAAGGAACCATAAAGTATACATCCAAAGGTAATTCTTCTCCGGCAGCTAACATATACTCTATTCCATTTTTTCCTAGAACATTGGTAATCTCATGAGGATCAGCTACAATTGAAGTTGTTCCGCGAGGTAAAACTAATTTGGCAAATTCGGACAAACAAAGTAAAGAACTCTCAATATGAATATGTCCATCTATTAAGCCAGGAATAAGATATTTCCCTTTAAGATCAAAGATGCGGTTCGCTTCTTGATATTCCTCACTAATTCCAGCAATTACTGTCTTGAATAAAACCACATTAGTCTGATAAATTTCCCCAGAAAAAACATTAACTAAATTAACATTTTTTAGTAAAATGTCTCCCTTTATTTCTCCCTTAGCAATCTTGATAATCGAGTTAAGATATTCTAACTTAGATTTGGATATCATTTTTGAATCTCCTTTTAGAAGTTAAAATGATAGAAGGAAAATTAAGAAATAAAATCTTGAATTTAGTTTTTTATTTATGATTTTTCTTCCTCTTCAAATTCAATATAACCAATATAAGGTAAGTGTCGATATTTTTCGTCGTAATCAATTCCATAACCCACAACAAATTTATTGGGAATAGTAAAGCCCAGATAATCAATTTTTATTTCTTCAATATGTCTCTCTGGTTTATCCAACAAGGCACATATTTTTACTGTTTTTGATTTCCTCCGAGTTAATATATCCTTGATATAATTCAAAGTTAACCCAGTATCAACAATGTCTTCTACAATCAACACACTCTTTCCCTCTACAGGTAAAGTTAAATCTGAAGTAATTTTAACTATCCCTGAAGTTTCGGTTCCTGAGCCATAACTAGAAACACCTAAGAAATCACAAGCAACTGGAATGGTCAACTTACGAACTAAATCAGCCATAAACATCCACGCTCCTTTAAGAATACAGACCATTATCAAGTTTTCATTAGCATAGTCGCTTGATATTTGAGCAGCCAACTGCTCAATTTTTTGGTCAATTTTTTCTTTTGAAATAAGAGGTATAACTTTTACTTTCTTCATTTTAATTAAAATTAACTTTTAATTCCTGCATTTGTCAAGTCTGAAAAAACAAATTTGATTTCAGTTTCTTGCTTATTTTTTCCAAGGTATGATAAAATTAGTCAGTGTTTAAAAGGATTAATATCATAATTCTATTCATCTTATTTCTATTACTACCTTCTTTGTGTTTTATTACTGATAATATAGAAAAAGCATTTCAGGAAAACAACCCCAAAGAAATTCAAGCCCTACTTTCTAAAGAAACTCGAATCAGCCTGAGTTTTCCATCCCCGATTTCTTTCTCTGGAACAATTTCTTCCCAGCAGGTTTACCTTCTTTTTAAGGATATATTTACCGAATTTTCAACGACTGATTTCAAAACAGAAGAAAATTCCCTTGCCCGATTTCCTAACCAAACTTTAATTTATAAAACTTACTGGTCTTTCCAAAATAGGACAACCTCTGAAAATTATTCATTTATTATGTTTTTTTCTTTAAAAAAAGAAGAAAATAAATGGAAAATTATAGAAATAAAAGCCAAGGAATTTTAACCCCAGCGAAAAAATCAGGGCTTATTAAAAATCCTTATTTTATAATATTTTTATCCAGTTTAATTCTTTCGATCTCGACCTTAATTTTGTATTTTTTATATCCTTATACTGTCTCTCCTAATCACCAGAAAAAATCTTTATCTCAACTAACGCACCGTAAGGAAGAAATAAAACATCGGTGGGTTGATCTTTTTACTGAGATATACCAAAAGAAAGAAATTATTAGAAATTGTTCCCTGTCCAGTGAAAAAGAAATTTTTAAGTTATTCAAAAAATTAAATCTTGATCAGGATTATGAAGGCATTGCTTTCTTTGACACAGAAAAGAAAATGGTTCTCTGGCTAGGAAAAGTTATTGAGTTACCGCCTGATATTTTTACCAAAGACTTGTCTTTTTTTCTTAAAAAAAATCAAACCAATATTTATCTGATTTCCATAGAAAAAGCCGCACATGGCTTTTTTGCTTTTTTTAAACAAATAGTTTTCCTTCCACCAGTGAAAAGTCCTTATTTAAAGGAATTTCATTATTTAAAAAAAAATTATAAAGAACCGATTCATATTCAATATATTGATTATCAGGAAAATATTGAAAATTTAGAAAAATTTTTCAAGAAATGGAATGATAATTATCTAAGTCATCAATTTCAAAAAGAGGAGAAATGGTCTTTACTTTTTCCTCTTCGGGGTCCTGATAAGAAGATTTTAGCTACTATTACCCTAAATTCTTATTCTCGATATTCATATCTTTCTTCATTTAAGGAAAAGGTTTTAATCTTATTTTATTTATGGATAATTTTTTTAATTATTTCTTTTATTTTTATTTTAATTTCTTATTATAAAAAATCTTCTGGCTTAATTAATTTAATTCTCGGTGGTTTAATTATAATCAGTTTAACCTTTGCAAGATTAGTACTCATTTTTCTAAGTTCCCTCCCGCCAATCAAAAAACTTCCTTTCTTCTCTTCTTCCCTATCTGGGTTTATTTTCCCTTATAACCTTTTCAATTCTCCGGCTGATATTTTTCTCACCTTTCTCTATCTTTTTTTAATTTTAATCCTGATCTTAAATCATCTGAAAAAGAGATTATCTTTCTCAGTTAAAAAAATAAATCCCATTCAATTCTTATTGATAAGTCCACCCTGTACCTTTTTATCTGTTTTTCTTCTTCTTAGTTTTCATAAAATTCTTACTATTTTAATAAATAACTCCAATATAAATTTGACGGATTTTTCTCTGAATCTCTCCTTTATTCTTCTCCATTTCAGTTTTTTGCTCTTTCTAGTTAGTATTTCAATACTCATTCTGTTAATTTTAAGACTTGCGACTAAATACTCAAAAAGTTACTTGAGATTATTAATTCTTTCAATCCTAAGTGCTTTACTTCTTTTTTTAGTTTTAAGATTCAAGGTAATTTCAATTCCCGTCATTCCCACAATATTGTTTCTTTTGTTCATGATTGTTTTATCTTTTAATTTCCATTGGCTTAAGAAAAAAAGATTCTGGATATTCGGGCTGGCTGTTACAGTTCTGTTTATTTATCTCTCTACAGACTTTTACTCTTTCCAAGTTCAGAAGAAAGTGCTTCAGAATACAATTAAAAGTAAAATAATTAATCAAAAAAATTGGGGAGAATTCTTTCTTCATGAATCACTGCTGGAATTAGATAAAGAAGAAAAAATGATAATTGAGTATTTTAAAAATCCTGAATATTATGATATTTCTCACTATTTATGGTCAAAAACTCCTCTGGCCAAATTTAATTGGCATTCTGCTCTTGA
>JBHIEE010000091.1:0-11879 GCA_046760445.1 Candidatus Aminicenantia bacterium | reverse complement strand
CTGAAGATAGATTAAAGGAAGTCGAAGAAAAAAAAGAAACCTTAGAAAAGTTCCAGAGACTGACTGTTGGCAGAGAACTGAGAATGGTTGAACTAAAAAAGGAGATTAAGAGACTGGAAGAGAAATTGAAGGAAGAGGAGGAGGGCGAGTGATTAAGAGGGCAGATGGATTTGAGTTATTTTTAGGCGGGGAAAGTAAATTCGGACTTTTTTGAGATATTTGTTATAATTTGAGTGAAAGGTTCTTATAATTAAATTAGGGAAGATTAATTTAGTATGGAGCTGTCGACAGAAAAATTAAAAGAAGTTTTAGTGGAACCTGGGTTTATCACCGAAGCTGATTTTAAATCGGCTCAGAAAGAGGCAGAAGAGGAAAATAAACCCCTCAAGGAAGTCTTGTTAGAAAAAGATTTAATTACAGATGAGAATTTAGGAAGGGTGATTGCCGAGGAATTAGGTTATAATTTTGTGAATCTAAGAGAAGAGACCATTCCTGAAGAAATTATAAAAATTGTTCCTGAGCTTGTTGCCAAGATGCAACAAGTTATTGTTTTTGATAAAACCAAAGAAGGGCTAAAAGTGGCTATGGCCAACCCTGGCAATTTTGAAATGATTGACTGGCTGGGAAGAAAAACAGGGGAAGAAATAATTCCTTATTATGCTACTTCAAAAGATATTAGAGGAGCATTAAAGTATTATCGGAAAGAACTGAAAAAGGCATTTGAAGAAATTATTAAAACACAGGTGCAGCTTGCCGAGGAAGGAAAAGCTAAGGCCGAAGACGTTCCGATTATTAAGATTGTTGATACTTTAATTGAATATGCTTATGAGAACAGGGCTTCAGATATTCATATTGAGCCCCTGGAAACAGAGTCCCAAGTTCGATTCAGGATAGATGGAATTTTACACAATGTTTTGGTTTTACCCAAAAGCATTCATGGTTTAATTGTGACGCGGGTTAAGGTTTTGGCAAAACTTCGAACTGATGAACATTTTGCTGCTCAAGATGGTAAGCTGGTGGTAAGATTTGAAAAAGAAAGATTTGATATTAGAGTATCAATTGTTCCGGTAACCGAAGGAGAAAATATAGTAATGAGACTTCTGGCAGAGCGGGCAAGACGATTTGCCCTGGAAACATTAGGCTTTTCAGATAGAGATCTAAAGAAGGTCAAAAATTCTATTAAAAAACCCTATGGAATGATTTTGGCTACCGGTCCCACTGGATGCGGAAAAACAACTACTTTGTATGCTATTTTAAAAATATTGAATAAACCTGAGGTGAATATTTGCACTATTGAAGATCCGGTTGAGTATGATATCGGAGGAGTAAGCCAGATTCAGGTTAATCCCAAAACCAATTTAACTTTTGCTCAAGGGCTTCGTTCTATCGTACGCCAAGACCCTGATATTATGATGGTTGGTGAAATAAGGGATAATGAAACAGCAAACATTGGCATCAATTCGGCAATGACCGGGCACTTAGTTTTGTCTACTATGCATGCTAATACGGCTGCCACCAATCTAATCCGTTTGATGGATATGGGGATTGAGCCGTTTTTAATCGCTTCATCAGTTAATGTAATTATTGCCCAAAGATTAGTTAGAAGAATATGTACTAGGTGTCGGGAAAGTTATGAAACTACAAGAGATAAGTTTAAAAAATTAAATTTATCTCAAGATTTAATTGAAAAATTTTTCAAAGGCAAAGAAAAAATCAGGCTCTATCGTGGCAAAGGTTGCAAGGTATGTGTTAATACCGGCTATTCGGGCAGGGTGGGGATATTTGAGGTCTTAGAGATGGAAGATAATATCCGGGAGCTTGTTATGAAAAAAGCCAATGCCGACCAGATTCAAGCTCAAGCCGTTAAGAATGGAATGACTACGGTGTTAGAAGATGGAATAGAAAAAGCTCTTTCTGGCATAACAACAACTGAGGAAGTGATTCGGGTTACCCGAGAATAAATGAAAAAAAAGTCTTCTAAGAAAAAAATTAGCAAATATAAACTAACCGAGGCAGTTTCAGTTGTTTCTCATCAGTTAAAAACTCCTCTTTCGGCAATAAAGGGGTATCTTGAAGTAGTGCTTTTAGGAGATTTGGGCAAACTGAACAAAGAGCAGAAAGAATATTTAGAGAATGTTTTAGAAAATACTAAACAGATGATAAATTTGGTTAAGGACCTTTTAGATGTTGCTAGAATTGAGGCCGGTCAAATGGAGCTAAAGCCCGAACCAACCGATCTGGCAAAGATTGCTAAAGAAATGGTAAATGAGTTTTCTTCGTTAGCTCGAGCCAAGAATTGCGAACTTTCTTTTGAGGTTTTAGATAAGCTCCCTCTTCTTAATATTGACCCCGTTAAAATTAAGCAGGTCATGGTTAATATTATTTCTAATGCCATCTTTTATAATAAAAGAAAAGGACAAGTGAAAGTTTCTCTTTCAAGGAGAGGCAAGAGAGCTATTTTTTGTTGTCAGGATACCGGAGTAGGAATAGTAGAAGAAGAAAAAGATAAAATTTTTACAAAATTTTACCGAAGCGAACGAGTGGTTGCTATTGCGACCGGCGGTTCAGGGCTTGGACTTTTTATTTCCAAAGCAATAATCGAAAAAAGTGGAGGGAAAATATGGTTTAAATCAAAAGAGGGGAAGGGAAGCACTTTTTGTTTTTCCTTGCCCATTAAATAAGTTTTATGGAAAAAGCTAAAATTCTTATTATTGAAGACGATAAGTTTTTACTCAAACTATATAGCGACAAATTACGGCGTGAGGGGTTTGAGGTTGTCGGAGCTATTTCGGGCGAAGAAGGGTTAAATAAAGTTTTTGGAGAAAAACCAGACCTGGTGCTTTTAGATTTAGTTTTACCTCAAAAGAGTGGTTTTGAAATTTTGAGCGAAATGAAACTTAACCCGGAAACAAAAGATATCCCGGTTGTTATACTTACAAATTTGGGACAGGAATCTGATATCCAAAGAGGCTTAGAATTGGGAGCGGCAGCTTATTTGGTTAAAACGGAATTTTCAGTTAATCAGTTACCAGAGTTAATAAAAGAACATTTAGTCAAAGCAAAAGAAAAAGAAAAATGAGATTTAGCTATATAGCTAAAACTAAAACGGGAGAAAGTAGGTCCGGCATTATTGATGCTTTGAATATACTCGAGGCCAGAAAAATATTATTGGGCAAAGATTTGATTGTAATTTCCGTCACCCCTTTAAGGGAAAAGGCAAAAAGAGAGTTTTTGATTCCTTTTTTAGAAGGAGTTTCTTTCTTAGACAAGCTTCTTTTTGCCAAGCATCTCTCTTTGATGATAAAAGTCGTAGTATCTATTCGGGAATCGATAGCTACAATTCAAGAGCAGTCAAAGAGTAAAAAATTTAAAAAGATTTTGGATGATGTTCTAAAAGGGGTCGATGACGGTCAACCATTAGCCGATACCCTTGCTCGTTATCCTGAAATATTTGATCTTTTTTACATAAATATGATTAAAATAGGCGAGGAATCGGGCTCTCTGGAGAAAAGTTTAGAACACTTAGCTATCCAGCTTGAAAAAAATCATGAGCTGAAAATGAAAATAAGGGCCGCTATGATTTATCCTTCTATAATTTTAACCTCGATAGCTGTTTTGAGCATTAGTCTTACTTTTTTTATTCTACCTAAAATAACTCCTATTTTTGAAGCTTTTGATGTTGAGCTTCCTCTGTCCACCAGAATATTAATCGGGACAACTGAATTTCTTAAGGATTACGGTTTATTTGCTTTAGTCGGCACTATTTTTTTGTTTTTATTTTTTTCTTTGCTTTATCGACTCAGGCCGATAAGATTATTAGTTCACAAAATCGTTCTAAAACTTCCCCTTTTTGGTTCAATGACAAAAAGTATTAACCTTGCCTACCTCAGTCGAAATTTAGGCATTCTTTTAAAAAGCGGAGTGCCCTTAGTTAGCGCTTTAAATACGACTCAAGCTACCCTGGAAAACTTGATTTATCAAAAAGAAATAGAAAGGGCAGCAGAAGAAGTAAAAAAAGGCAGATCAGTGTCTAGTCACTTTCAAAAAAGGGAACCTCTTTTTCCCCCGATGATTTCCCGTATGGTTGGGGTGGGAGAGAAAACAGGTAATTTAGAAGAAACATTAATATATTTGAGCAATTTTTACGAGGTAGAAGTTGATAAGCTCACCAAGAATCTTTCTGCGATTATCGAGCCAATCCTTTTGTTAATCACTGGTATGGTGGTAGGCTTTGTGGCTTTGTCAATTATTTCTCCCATCTATGAAATTACCAGAGGCCTACATTTTTAGTCGAAATTCCAAATCTCAAGCACCAAATCCCAAATAAGCTCCAATGACCGAAATCCCAATGACCAAAACAAAAATAAATTATGATCTAGAAGAACGGACTTTTCAATTTGCTAAAAACGTTGTTATTTTTGTAAGAAAATTATCAAAGACCGTCGGGAGTATAGAATATGGTAGACAGGTAATAAGATCTTCTGGTTCGGTTGGGTCGAATTACATTGAAGCCAATGAAGCTCTTAGCAAGAAAGACTTTAAGATGAGGATCAAAATCTGCCGAAAAGAAGCCAAAGAATCAGCTTATTGGTTAAGACTGATAATCGAAACTAATGATAAAAAGCTTGAAAAAGAAGGAAGGGAACTCTTAAGAGAGGCGATAGAATTAAAGAAGATCTTTTCCTCAATAATAGAGAAATCAAAATAAGTTTCGGTCATTCGGTCATTGGAATTTGGAATTTATTTGTTATTTGGAATTTGTTATTTGGAATTTTATGGCTTGTCATTACAAATCAGTCGTTAATCCGTTGAATCCGTTTAGTTCAACTAAAGGACTTACTTTGATAGAACTAATGATGGTTATGGCTATTTTAGTCCTTTTGATAGGCGCATCTTTGCCTCTTTCTATTAATTTCTATAAAACCCGCCAATTTGATGTTCATTTAAAAGGTGTTGTCCAGACCTTAAGAAGAGCTCAGCTGAAATCAATGGTCACCGAAAACGATTCTTCTTTTGGTGTTTATTTGGGTTCTAATCAATACGTTTTATTTAAAGGAAATTCTTATCTGGCAAGAGACGTAGCTTATGATGAGGCTTTTGAACTGCCCGATAATCTCCAGATTACCGGGCTCTCCGAAATTGTTTTTAGTAAATTAAAAGGAACTCCATCTGACACAGGAACTATCACCTTAACTATTGATAATCAATCAGAAACTATAAATATTAATGAGGTAGGTAGAATTGATTACTAATAAAAATAAAAAATCAAAAATTAAAAATAAAAAACACAAACATAAAAATGCAAAAATATTACTACGTAGCAACAGCATTTTAGCTGAGTTTTCAGAAAGTTTTTACGTTTTTGCATATTTGTTTTTTATATTTTATATTTTATTTTTGATATTTGATGAAGAACGAATCTGGTCAATCTCTGGTAGAGCTTCTCATTGCAATGGGTATTTTTGTCTTGGTTGTTTCAGCTATCACCTTTCTTATTTTGGATGTTTATTTGGCTGATAGAGCTGGCCGCGAGAGAATGTTGGCTATTTTTTTCGCTCAAGAAGGAATAGAGGCCGTCCACTCTATGAGAGATGGTGATTTTGACAATTTGACCTTGGGCACCCATGGCATAGCTTTATCTGGCAATAAGTGGATATTTTCCGGAAACTTTGATAGTAAAAATCAGTTTATTCGTCAAATTATTATATCTGATGTTCCAGGAGATATAGATGTTACTGATATAAAGAAAGTTGAAAGTAAGGTTGTCTGGAATATTACTCCGGCTCGCCAGACTTCAGTAATTTTAATCGATTATCTTACCGATTGGAAACAAACCCAGGGAGAAGCAGAGGAGCTTGATGTCAGTGTTGAGGGGGCAGAACTTAGAGCTGGTCAGCGGTACCTGCGAGGTATTACGATAGAAAATATAGGTGTCAGTAATATAGCTGTCGATAAAATGACAGTCAGTTGGAATAACAGTAATCTTATTGAAGAAATAAAAATAGATGGCACTAAAGTTTGGTCAAAGAATGGTCCCGGCACTCCGACTGGCAGTCAGCCTTCGGGAACAGAGCTTGATATTCAAGACTTTACTTTAGAGAGTTTTGGGGCTGAGGATATAGATAAGTTTAAATTTGATGGAAATATGAGTGGAACGGCATTTTATATTCTCTTTAGAATGATTGATAACAGCACTAAATATGTTTTTGTTGAAGCTCTTTAATACATCTATGAATAAGGCGTCAAATGGATTCACTTTAATAGAATTAATAATTTATATTGGAATTGTGGCCGGAGTTTTACTAGTAGTTCTTAATTTTGGATGGGAGATTATTTATGGAGATGTTAAATCCCAAACAATAAGAGAAGTCCAGCAGAATATGCGTTTTTCAATGGAAAAAATAAATGAAAGTATCTTGGGAGCCAAGACTATTAGTAGTCCTCCTTTTGGCAGTTCCAGCGATTCACTTTCTCTGACAATGCAGGATTTAAATTTAGACCCTACAATATTTGAAGTCATTAACAATAAGCTGACAATTACTCAGGGCGGAGATGGTCCCTACGAATTAACTAACGATCGAGTAAGGGTGGATAATCTTAACTTTACCAATGTTTCTTATGAAGGAGCACCAGGGGCAATAAGGGTTCAGATTACCCTTGAGCATGTCAATCCAAATAATTTAAAACAATATGAAGCATCTTTGGAGGCGGAGACTACCATCTCCTTACGAAGATAAATTTCAAGCACCAAGCACCAAATTCCAAATAAGCTCCAATGACCAAAATCTCAATTCCCAAAACAGTTTCGGTCATTCGGTCATTGGAATTTGGAGTTTATTTGAGATTTGAGATTTGTAATTTGGAATTTTCATGAATGGTTATATAGCCCTAATTTCAATACTTATTATTTCAGCCCTGTTGGTGATTATTGCCTCTTCGGCTAATTTAATTAGCATCAGTGAATCTGATATGGGTCTGCAGGAAAACCAATCTTGGGAGAGTTTTTATTTAGCTACCGCTTGTGTCGAGAATGCTTTAATGGAACTGAAAAAAGACTTGGACTACGGAGGGAATGAAGTTTTAACGTTTGAGGACGAAACCTGTACCATTTTGCCTTTGGAAGGAACCGGAAACGAAAATAGAATAATAAAGGTTTTAAGTTCTGCTTATAATCAGGTTAGAAAAATTAAAATAGAAATAGATAAGGTATATCCAGAAATGGAAATAAGGTCTTGGCAGGAAGTGGCAGATTTTTAAAATATAAAATAATAAACTTGATATGTTTAATTCTTTCAAGAAAATTCCTTTAGCTATTGATATAAGTGATTTTTCGATTGAATTACTCCAACCTAAAAAAAAGCTTGGCAAAATGCATTTGCAGACTTATGGTCGAATAAAATTAGAGCCAGGAGTTGTAGAAAACGGTAAGATTCTTAATAAAGAAAAGTTGAAAGAAAAAATTAAAGAATTACTTCAGAATATCAAGCTGGAAAAATTAAAGACCATTGGAGTAATTTTTTCTCTGCCCGAATCAAGAACTTTTTTACATATTTTTGAGTTGCCAGCCGATATTTCTGGCAAGGACTTAGTCAGTGCCGTAGAAAGCCAGGCTTTGAAAACTATTCCTCTGGATCTTGCTGAAATATATTTTGATTTTCAGCCGGTTTCGAGAAGAAAGAATATTCAAGAAATTCTTTATGTAGCAGCTCCAAAGGAGATTGTGAATGAATATTTAGAAGTTCTAAAGGGGGCAGGACTAGAGCCTTTAGTCTTGGACGCAGAGTCCTTGAGCTTAGCCAGGGCTTTTAAGTATGAAGCGGTTTTAGAGGGCGGAATGCTTATCATTGATATTGGGGCTAGAACTACTATTTTAACTATTTTTGATCAAGATTCTGTTAGATTAAGCTCAATTATTTCCTTAGCCGGAAATTATTTTACCAAAATCATTGCCCAAAATCTAAACATATCTTTCAAAGAAGCCGAAAATCTAAAGAGAACCTGTGGTTTGGATGAAGAAAAGAAAGAAGGAAGAATAATGTTTATTTTACAAAACGCTTTAGACGATATTCTTAATAAAACCAAAAAACTTATTAGCTTTTATGAACAAAAAAAGGGAAGAAAGATAAAAAAGATTATCTTGGGTGGTGGTTCCAGTTTAATGCCCAAAATAAGCTCTTATTTTTCCTCAAACTTAGGCATTGAAACAAAGCTGGGAGACCCCTCATTAATATGTCCGGATTTAAATAAAATAAAAATTGAATCAGCCAGCCCAGAAACGGCTGATTCCCCTAAACTTCACCCAGTTTTATTTTCAAATGTTACCGGTCTTGCTCTAAGAGCTTTAGAAAAAGATCCGGAAACAGCCGGAATAAATTTAATACCGGTTAAAGAAAGACTACCGCAACCTGCCTTTATTGGAAGAAAGCTTAATAGAAGCAAAAGTTTTACTATTTTTGTTGTTGGGCTTTTGATTTTAACTTTTATCTTTTTTGGCTGGGTAGTTTATAATTATATCCTCAAGCCTCCTTCAGTTAAGATTCCAGAAGTTGAGGTGCCATCAGTTGTAGAAGAATTAATGCCAGGAGAGGAGGAAGAGAAATTATTGCCAGCAATAGAGATTCCTCTTTCGTTTATTTTAGTTGAGGAGACGAGAATTTTAGAAGTTCAAGAAATGGTTGAAGTTCCCGATATTTTCGTTCAAGTCCTCAAAGAAAAACTGGAAGAAGGAATTAATACCCGGGTTTTAATTAGAGATTTGAAAGAAAATAAATTTTTTGCATTAAGAGAATTCTTAGAGAGTTTTGGAGTTAAAGCCCCGGGGGAGTTCTATGACAAAATAAGCGGTGAGTTTACCTTATTTGTACATTCGCAGGAGGAGGGAAAAAGAATTGGTTTTGTCGCCAAGATTAAGGAGAAAGAAAAACTAATTGAACTTTTAAAAGACTGGGAGTTAACAATGGAAAAAGATTTCGAAAACCTTTTCGTTTTAATAGGTAAAGAAAAACCAGCTCTTATTCCTTATTTTAAAAGCACTGACTATAAGGGAACAATTATTCGCTATCAGACTTTCTCCCGGCAGGATTTAGGAATCTGTTATTCGCTCTTTAATGATTATTTTGTTTTTACATCTTCTTTTGAAAGTATAAAAAAAGCTTTGGATGTTCTAGAAATAGAATAAAGAGCAACTGTTTTTAGTTGAACACTTTAAATTAGTTATTCACTATATTATAATTTATTAAAGGTCAGTTTTAATCGTATTTTTAACCAAATCTATGTTTAGATTATTCAAAAACAAAAGGGGTTTTACCCTTATCGAGGTATTGATTGTTATAGCCATTATTACTATGCTGGCAGCGGTAATAATAATTGCTGTTAATCCAGCTCGACAGTTTGCCCAAGCAAGGAACTCTCAAAGATGGGCAGCGGTAAGTTCTATCCTTAATGCCATTCATCAGAATATGGTTGATAATGATGGCAATTTTAATTTCTCGGGTTGCGGTGCTAGCTCAATGCCAAGCACTTCAACAGTAGTAAAGGCAATAGGCGGGGTTGACCTTTGTGGTTGCTTGGTTCCAACTTATTTAGCTAGATTGCCTTATGATCCTAATATTGGCTCTTATACCGACTGCACCACTTACGATACAGGCTATACTGTTTACCAAGACAGCACGACCGGCAGGATGACCGTTGCTGCCCCTTCAGGTGAAATTGGATCTACAATTAGCGTCACAAGATAAATTCAACACCACCTCTTTGACATAAAGTTATCTTAGGCACCATTCGGGGAGCGAAAATTTGGCCATTTTTAATTATCATGTTATCCTAATTTAGGAGGTGAGAGGAACTGGAAAAAGAGAGGATACAAGCAATATTGGAAGTCCTGTTTTTTCTGGCCTTCATTGCTTTCTTAGCCCTCATAAGGATTCGCAAATATCTTAGACTGTAACTTAAAGGTGTTTAGCTCTTTTTGGACCAACAAGGACGGGATATTTTTCCCTTCCTTTTTTAAATTATATTCATCAAATTTGATATGATTAATGAAGTGAGAGGTTCAGATTATTGTCTAATAGGAATAGAAATCTAGGCAGATAAATTAGATGAACAGCTCGGACTTTTTTGATAATTTGGAATTTTGAGAAAAGAGTTTAAATAAACCCTCAATATTAAGCTAAAGCTTTTTTAATAACCGAATTCACAATGTGACGAAGCCTTGCTTCGTCACATATTATTCGTGACAAATCAAAACTTTCGATAATTTTATTTAACTCAAGCCACCACCCGAGAGCTTCTCTTGACTTTTATTTATATAGTTGACAGATTTTTTTCAAATGAATAATATATATAGATAGTAAAAGGTGAGGAGGAATGAGCGAAAAAGAAAAGATAAGGGTAGAGGCAAACGGATGGGGTTGTGTAAAGCGCGGATCGTCTATTTGTCCGTATACCAACAAAGACTATCCAGATTGTTGGTTCTTGGACTGCAAAAAGGAAGCTCAGGGAAGTGCAGCTGCCTAGGAATATTTCCTAACCCTCCTTTTTTCCAGAAAACAACACTGCTCTTTCAGCTCTTTAAAATTCTTAGTCCCAAGCAAGAAAAACACCCTTGCTTTTTTATTTTTTTTCTTTACACATTATTGAATCTGTGTTATCTTATTTTCGGTTCTTAAAACAAAAAAACTGGAGGAAAATTGAATGGCAGGGCAAAAGCCGCAAAAAGCGTTTGTATTCTTGAATTCCGAAACTGGTAAAGACGGAAAAATCTTGAAGAAAATTAGAAAAATGAAAGGTGTTAAGTGGGCTTACTTAGTATATGGTGTATATGACCTTATCGTATGCATTGACTTTGAAAACATAGATGAGCTTAAAAGGACAATCATGAAAGATATTAGAGCAATTGATGGCGTTCGTTCAATCCTTACTACGATAGTTATTGACTAACACCTGTCTCCTCTATTTGGTAAAGCCTTAGATTTAAGCTAAGGCTATTTTTTATATTAGTTTGGTTGAGATAACTTCTTGACCAAGTGCAAATCACCAGCCGAGAGTACCTCTCGGGCTTCTTTTTTGTTAAAATAAAATAACAACTCTAATTTGGAGAAAACCTATGGAAAAAATCATCTCAAAAGAAATAGCTAAAAAATTAATGAAATCTAAAGGAGAATTAAGAGGAGCTGTTTTTGAAACCGATATTAGTTTTATTCTCAGAGAAAAAGGAAAAGAAGGGTTAAAAAAAGTAGAAGAGGAAATGAAAAGATTAGGTTATCCATTTAGATATAAAAATATAAGGACAATTGAATTTTATCCCATAGGATTGAGAGCAGTTTCCCTCTTGGCTATCAAAAAGGTTCTTGGTTTTTCTGATGAGAAAATCAAGGAAATGGGAGCTGAAGTTCCAAGATTTTCCTCTGTGATTAGATTTGCTATGAAATTCTTCTCAAAAGAGAAAAAACTCTTTTTTGAAAACGCTTCAGAGCTTTGGAAAAGATTTTTAACCACTGGTGAATTTAAATCAGTATTGGACGAGAAAAATAGAATGGCAATAAGCACTCTAAAAAATTTTAATATTCATCCCATTTTTTGTACCTATTTGCTGGGTATTATTCCGGCTTTCCATAAACTAATTACCGGGGCTAAGGAAATAACCTGTAAAGAGACAAAATGCTCCTTTAGAGGAGATGAATTCCATGAGTTTTTAGTAAAACACAAATACTAAATCGGGTCTACCCTCTCCAAATTTTTGGACAATCTTCGATTAATTTAAGTTGCTTCCAGCGACTAGTCCAGAAACTTGGGAGGGCTTGATAATTTTATTTCCGAGTGATAAAAAGAAAACAGCAAATAAAAAGGAGAGATGGGAAAAGTGGAAGTGGAAGTTAAAG
>JBHIEE010000090.1:0-11914 GCA_046760445.1 Candidatus Aminicenantia bacterium | reverse complement strand
ATTATGATCTAACTAGTTATGTATTTCAGAGACATTGAATTTTGATCTAACACGCTTCGAAGAGGCTCTGAAAAAGTCTTCTTTTTTGGAATGCAGGTTTTAACCTGCTTCGTGACTCGTTGATATTTCATACGAAGTTTTTCAGCCTAAAGGCTGAATTCCTCTATTATTTTGCGAGTTTCCCGACCTTTTCTTGAACACACTTGACATTGCAATAATGAAGTCATATTATTTTGAATAACTATAAAAAAGGAGGACGGAGATATGATGAACAAAATTTGTGATGCATTTATTATTGCGGCTGCGATTAGCTTAATTTTGGGGATAATTGTCCGACTTACATTAAATCCTTTTATCTATGGAATAACGGCTCAAGCTTATCTTCAATTTTCTCATGGTCTTCTTTTATTTGCTATTGCCATAGGAATAAGGGAGTTATTGAGAGCCAAAAGCAAACAGTAATTCTAAACTTCCTAACAAAGGACTTAAGCCACTGGAGGAAAAATTCCCTGTCTGTTAAAGTCTGCCAAGGCTAACGACGTGCACGCAAATTACAAATCTCAAATTTCAAACAATATTTAAATTCCAAATTCAGATGTCCAAAACAGAAGTGTAAAACTTCAATTATATCTTTTTTGAATTTTGCCATCGTCTTGGTTCCACGCTTCGACTGAACTCAGCGAAGTCTGAATCATCACGGCGCGGCTGAGCTCGCCGAAGTCGAAGCGAACTCGGGCTGAAGGGGACTTGCTTAGGATTTGATGCTTAGTGCTCGGAATTCATTCTTCTTTAAGTGCCTGAAATTTCACAAAGATAGGATTCGATATTAATTTCCTACCCTTTTTGGCTGTTATATCCAGACGATAATATATTTTTTTGCCAGGTTCAAAAAATTCATCTTGAAAATTTATATTCAAAGGAGTCTCACCAGAAAAAGTTTTTAACAGTTTACCGTATCGAATTAGCCTTACCGTTATAGAGTTTTCTTTTTCTGAACTAATAGGAGGAATAAGGATGTTTATTCTTGGATAACCTTCAGAAAATATTTCTTCTCCCATAATCCCTTTCAGAGAAGTTTCTGAATCAGAAATAGAGAAATCTTCAAGAATAAGCCTTGGAAAGTCAACATCTCCTCTGCAGGCATACATTCTGCCTTTTTTTAGGGCATCTAAGATATCCTTTTTGGTTTTGTTTTTTACTAAAAAGATTGTAGGGAAATTTCCTAATTTCTCACCAGCGGCCCCTTCTTTATGAAAATCAGCTGAAGATATCCCCCAGACAGGTTTCGTTCTCTTGCCCATGCAGTATTCTATTAAGACTTGATCCCATATATTGCCTGGTTCTGTAATAGTTATACTATCTCCATATAGAGCAGCAAAACCAGTATAATTTTTAGATTCTATTAATACTTGAGGGTAAGGGGGAGTATCTCTAAAAATAGGTCCTAATTTTCCCTGGCCTGACTTTGTCTCAGGATGATTCCAAAAAACCATTCCTCCTCGAGAATTTGCATAATCTATCAATAACTGGTAGGGCGAGATTTCCTGATCTCCATGATACTGATCATAGGGAGAACTTTTAAAAGGGTGATTATTGATAAGAAGAAGCAGACAAAAGACCAAAATGATAATTCCAGAATATCTGATAATTCCTGTTCTTTTTATCATATATAAACCGAGTATCAGAGGAATAAACAAGAAAAACAAGCTTGCTGAAATTGATGAAAGAGTATATTTTGTAGAATAACCATTATGAAGTATTGGTAATTTCTTATAATCCTCCGGCTTCTCTAAGCCAACAATTAATAGGTGCCTTTCCCAATCACAAACGGTCAGGTTCCTTTTGAAATAACTCCCTTTCCAGTAGTAAAAAGGGGCAGATTCTGCGCCCGGAATTAAAATCATCTCTGGATATTTTTTTGAAGCTAATTTAATCATGTTCAAGTAATTTTCTGGCCCCCCTTTATTAATTGAAGGTTTTTCAACTTTTTTTTTCAAAATATTTTGAAAAGGGCGTATTCCATATTCAAGAACTATCCGATCATGGTCATTAATAAAAAGGACATTAAACCCTCTCTTTTTAGCCAATCTAATAAGATATTCAAGCGAGTGGGTCCCGTCGCTGAAATTGGTGCGGAGGTCAATGAGTCCTGGTACCTGAATATATTCATCAGCCAGTCCATAGCGGTTGATGAACAACCCTATGCTGGCTAAAATCAAAATTAGAACAAATTTTTTGTGGTTATCTCTCATAATAAAATCAAAAATCATATTAATAGTGCTGCAGTGGATTATTCTTATTTATTCTGACTGCAGTACCCCGTGGGAGCAAAGCGACTTTGAGGGTCATTTTGCCATCGTGGTGTATCACATTTAATGTCGTATGAAAAATCATCAATTGACACGAATTTTCATTTTCTTATTTTTTCAGTAATTCCACCCCTTTGTTATAATAAAAAATTAGCTAAAAAAAATCAACCTCAAGATAGTCAGGGGCAAACCCTGAAACCCTGAAGTAAAAAAACTGATATTTTTACCTCGATCTGAACTCTCTGACATCCCTGTCTGTCGACAGGCAGGTGGGTAATTCCCCTGACTATCTTGTTGTAAATGAAAAATATTACATTTTTTACCCAATATCGGAATTTTTCAAATTCCGATATTGCTGACTAAAAATTTGACAAGTATAATTTATTTTATTAATATAAAATAGAATAATCGAATAACTTAAAAAAGGCTATGTATGAAACATACTGGGGGTTGAGAGAAAAGCCATTTGAAAATGCACCGGATCCCCGCTTTATATATTATTCTTATGAGCATAGAGAAGCTATTAATAGATTGATTTACGCAGTTGAGGAACGCAAAGGAGCAGCTATGTTGACTGGTGATTATGGCTGTGGCAAAACAGTTACAAGCAGGCTACTTTTTGAAAAGCTACCCGACGATAAATATGAAATAGCACTGGTTACTAACCCTTTCCTAAGTCCTACTGCTCTTTTAAGAGAAATTTGTTTTCAATTGGGAATAAAAAGTTCTGTAAGATCGCCTAAAACACACTTGCTGGAAAATCTCAATGAGCGTCTCTACGAAAATATGGACAAACATAAAGATACTGTTATCATTATAGATGAAGCTCAAGTTATTAGAGATCCGATGACATTTGAAGAGTTAAGACTTCTTTTAAATTTTCAACTAAATGATAGATTTCTAATGACTCTTATACTTATAGGGCAGCCAGAATTAAGAGGAATGATAAATGAACTTAAACAATTAAAACAAAGAATAGCAACAAGATATCATTTAGACCCCTTGAATAAGGAAGATACTGAAAATTATATAATTCATCGATTAAGAATAGCTGGAGCCACAAGAAAAATTTTCTCTAACAATTCCATTAATTTAATATGGGAAAGCTCCAAGGGAGTTCCTCGAGTGATAAATACTATCTGTGATATGTGCTTGCTGCTGGGATTCAGTAAAAAACTTAATGAGATAAGTGGAGAAATGGTGAGAGAAGTAGTTTATGATTTAGAAGGCTAATTTAAAATATATAAATTTCAATGATCGTACAGATTTTAAAGAGATTACACATAGTGCACGAGCAGAGCGAGTGCTTATCTTATTATGGTTAGATTATCTGAAATTATTAGAAAAAAAATTGCAGAAAAAAAATCTCAAGATAAAATAGATCCAGTATCAGAAGCCATTAAAATAAAAAAAGATGAGGAAAGCATGTTAGAAATACAAAAAATATATGAGGATATAATTCTTTATATAAAACAAATAATGAATGATATTAGAGAGGGTAAGACCATAGAAGGTAGAGAAATTGTTAATATTGCAGAAAAAATAGTAGATAACCTCCATATTAACAGTGATATTTTGTTATCTTTAATAAACAAGTTTGCTGTGTATGAAAAGGAAGAAGATTATCTCTATGCCCATTCAGTAAATGTTTCTATTTTAGCTACGAATCTTGGTTTGGCTCTTGGATACGACAAGGCTGAACTTATTGATTTATGTACCTCTGCCTTGGTGCATGATATTGGCATGGTGAAAATTCCTCAAGAAATAATAGACAAGCCTAAAAAATTAACCAAAGAGGAGTATGATCTGGTTAAAAAGCATCCGCTCTATGGACTAGAACTTTTGGATAATATAAAAGATTTAACCAAAATTACATCTGAAGTCGTCTATCAACATCATGAGAAAATAGATGGGACAGGTTATCCCGAAGGAAAAAGTGAAGAGGAAATTTCCGAACATGCTAAAATAGTTGCTATAGCTGAGGTTTATGAAGCCTTAACACATCCCCGACCTTTTCGCAGCAGGAGAATTCTTCCCTCTGAAGGCGTAAAGATGGTTGTTGAGGAGGCGGGTAGTTCTTTTGAGCCTAAATTGTTAAAAGTCTTGTTGAATTATATCACTTGTTATCCTATCGGAAGCTTTATATTATTAAACAACAATGAAATTGGTAGAGTTATTAGTGCCAATGAAAATCTTCCTTTGCGCCCTGTTATAGAAATTGTTTTTGATGCTGAAGGAAAGTCTCTCGAAAAACCTAAAAGGATCGATTTAGCAAAATCGCCTATTTTATACATCAAAGAAGCTATAGATGAACGGAATCTGTAAATATTTCCTTCGGAGAAAGAATAAAAATATTAAATTCCGAATCTAAGAATAAAAAATCCAAATGACAAAATCCAAAGTTCAAATGAAATTTTAAACGCCTGTCTGTGGCAGGCAGGCAAATGACAAAAATTCGTTTAAGCATTTGAGCTTTGATATTAGGGTTTTGCGGAACGAAGTGAGACATATTTTATGATTGTTTCCATCCATCAACCTCAATACTTACCCTGGTTAGGATACTTTGATAAAATTGATAGAAGCGATATATTTGTATTTTTGGATAATGTGCAATTTAAAAAAAATGAGTGGCAGAATCGAAATAGGATTAAAACTGCCCAGAAATGGCAGTGGATTACTGTGCCTGTTGTCCACAAATTCCCCCAAAAAATTTTTGAAGTTAAAATTGATAACAAAATACCATGGAGCAAAAAACATTTACACACATTAATTACAAATTATTCTAAGGCTCTTTTTTTCAAAGAATATATTGAGTTTTTTGAACAAACCTATGCACAAGATTGGCAATATTTAGTTGATATCAATATTCATATAGTTAGATATTTGGTAAAGGCATTAGGTATTTTTAATAAAAAATTTATCAGAGCGTCAAAATATAAATTAAAAGAAGGAAGCACTGCGCGACTAATTGATATATGTAAGCAAGTTGGAGGAGATGTTTATCTCTCAGGTAAAGATGGAGCAAAATATTTGGACTTAGCCAAATTTGAAAAAGAAGATATTAAAGTAATCTTTCAAGACTATAAACACCCCCTCTATCCTCAACTTTATGGAACTTTTGAGCCTTATATGTCAGTAATAGATTTATTATTTAATTGTGGCCCAGAAAGCCTTTCAATTTTAAAGAGAGGAGAATGAAATGAATATTTTAGCCTTAGGGGCGCATCCAGACGATATTGAATATGGGTGCGGGGGCACTCTTCTTAAATTTGCTAAGAAAGGGGTAAGTATATATTTTATGGTTTTAACTAAAGGTGAATTCGGTGGAGATCCAGCAATAAGGCAGAAAGAACAAGAAGAAGCGATGAAATTATTGGGTGTTAAGAAGATATTTTGGGGTGGATATATTGATACTGAGTTGCCTAATGAGAGAATAATAATAACTCATATTGATAAAGTAATTGAAGAAGTAAATCCAGATGAAGTGTATATAAACTACATTGATGATATCCATCAGGATCATCGCACTTTAGCCAAGTGTACCTTAGCTGCTACTCGATATATTAAAAGAGTATTTTTTTATGAAGATTATACTTCTAACAATTTTGAACCAGACATATTTGTTGATATTGAAGAGGTATTGGAAGAAAAACAAAAATTGATTCAAGTATATTCTTCTCAAGTGGCTAAATCTTATCCAACTAAATTAGATATGGTTGAAAGTGTTAGAGCCATAGCTAATTTTAGGGGATTCCAAGGGAAAGTTAAATATGCTGAAGGTTTTAAGGCATTTAGATTTTTACGCGATGTATAATGAAATTATTCCCCACTCGCGTCCTTCTATTACTGGCTCAGATGTAAAAGCTATTACCTCTGCGATTAAATCTGGTCAATTATCTCAAGGACCATTAGTTAACGAATTTGAAAGAAAATTAGCTGATTTCATTGGTAAAAAAAAGGCTGCTGCGACCAGCTCTGGTTCTACTGCTCTTCATTTAGCTTTATTAGCTCTAAGTGTGAAGGAAAATGATGAAGTAATAATTCCTTCCTTTGTTTGTTCTGCAGTCCTCAACGCAGTAAATTACACAGGAGCAACTCCTGTTATCGTAGATATTGAGCCACTTACTTTCAATCTCTCAGTTGATGCCGTCAAAAAGGCAGTAACCAGAAAAACCAAAGCAATTATTGTGCCTCATATGTTTGGCTGTCCAGCAGAAATAGATAAATTATCTGAAACGGGTATTCCTATAATTGAAGATTGCGCTCAGGCTATAGGAGCGACTTTTAAAGGCCAGAAAGTGGGCAGCTTTGGTCTTATATCTGTGTTTTCTTTTTATGCTACCAAAGTGCTTACCAGTGCAGAGGGAGGTATGATTTTAAGCGATTCAGAAGATTTAATTTCGAAGATCAAAGACCTTAGAGATTATGACAATAAAAATGATTATATCTTGCGTTATAACTATAAGATGACTGATATTCAGGCATCCCTCGGGCTAAGCCAGTTATCTTTTTTGGGAAAATTCATAGATAAACGAAGAGAGATTGCTACTCGTTATTTCCAAGAATTTAAAAATTGTAATTTCCGACTACCCATCTGGAAAGACGGAAATGATCATATATATTATCGATTTGTTATAAAGACTAAAAGCGATGCTTCTGGTTATCTTGAAAAGTTACAACAAAAAAAAGTAATGTGCAGACGTCCTGTATATATTCCTCTCCATGTCTATTTAAATCTATCCGGTTTTCCTCATACCATGGAAGCCTGGCAAAAGACAATCTCAATCCCTCTTTACCCTTCTTTAACAGAGAAAGAGATTGAAAAAATTATTGCTGTCGCCAAAGAAATTTTTTAGTATATTACTTGAGATATGAGAGATATTTTAGAAAGTATTCATTTATTCCTTTCTGGCGTACAATTTAGGTGGTTATTCCTCCTCGTTTCTGCTTTTCTACTAACTTTTCTCTTAACCCCGGTTATAAGACTTGTTGCAACTAAACTAAAAATATTAGACCTGCCTGATGAAAGAAAAATTCATAAGAAACCAATGCCTCTTTTAGGAGGATTAGCCATATATATTTCCTATGTTATAACAATCATTTTAAACTTTAGTTTCTCGATTGAATTAAAAGGTGTAATTATTGGGGGCACAATAATATTATTAATAGGATTAATGGATGATATAAAGAGCTTATCAGCAAAGTGGAAGCTAATAGCACAAGTTTTAGCTTCAGTTACTCTGATAATATGTGGAGTCAAATTAAGCTTTTTACCTAATACCTGGTGGGGCAATGGGGGAGAAGTAATTCTGACAATAATCTGGGTAGTAGGCATAACAAATGCGGTTAATTTTTTCGATGGTATGGATGGACTGGCTACAGGCTTAACTGCAATTTGTTCATTATCATTTTTTATTGTGGCCCAGATAACTGGGCAACCATATTTAGGATATTTAACCATTGCACTGGCTGGAAGCTGCATGGGATTTTTGAAATTTAATTTTAAGCCAGCCTCTATATTTTTAGGAGATACAGGGAGTACTTTTTTAGGATTTACTTTAGCAGGGATAGCAGTAATGGGTGGTTGGGCTGAGAAAAATCCAAAGGTTGCCTTGAGTTTACCTATCTTGATTTTAAGTGTGTTTATATTTGATATGGTATATATAACAATAGCCAGGATTTTAAGTGGCAGGGTCAGAACTTTTAAAGAATGGATTGAATACACGGGAAAAGACCACCTTCATCATCGTTTGGTAACTTTGGGATTTAATGAAACTCAAACAGTTTTATTAATTTATTTAATAGCAGCATGTCTGGGAATAAGTGGCATTAATCTTAGAGCTACTGACGACTTAAGGATTTATTTTGAATTTCTTCAGGCTTTTTTTATATTCATCATTATTGTTATCTTAATGCTTGCTGGACGTCGAATAACCAAAAATAAATAAAAAAAGCTCTTCACCTTAGGAGGTGAGGAGCTTTAATCTTCTATTATGCCTAAAATTTATAGACTAAGAACAAATATTTTTTTGCATTAATAATTCTTTATATAACTTAGCTATTTTTTCGACCATAATCTCTTTACTAAAATTCAAAGCAATTTCTTTTCCTGCCTGCCCCATACTTTCTCTTTTTTCTTTATCCTCTATAAGGATTTGAATATATTTTGCTAACTCTTCTGGATTTTTTGGGGAAACTAAAAAACCATTCTTTCCATGAGTTACTAAATCAGGTATACCTCCTACATTACTGGCCACAATTGGTTTTCCTATAGCCATTGCTTCGACCAATACTCTTCCCATTCCTTCATTAAGAGAAGGAAGAACAAAAATATCATAAATCGAAATAATTTTAGCTACATCATTTCTCCAGCCTAAAAAAATAATATTTTTTTTAATGCCAATTTCAAAAGCTTTCCTCTCTAAATTTTGCTTAAGGTAACCATCTCCTGTGAATATAAAAAAGGTATCAGAATATTTAGAGATTATATATTTAGCAGCTTCAATCAGAAATTCAGGTCCTTTAACAGGCACAAGTCTACCTACTGTACCTACAATTAAAGAATTCTCAGGTATCCCCAGCGCCCTTTTAAAATTTTGTTTTTCATCAAAAGGTAATTCTTTGAATTTATTTATTTCTACCCCACTATTGATAACAACAAATTTATCTTCATTAGCAATTTTGAATAATATATGGTCTTCCTTTTCTCTATTTGTAAGGGCCACTATCTTATCAGTTATATAAGACGCAATCTTTTCAAGAAAAATAAATATCTTAGTTTTAAAGGGACCAAAATAACCAAAGAAGATATGACCATGTGGGGTGTGGATTATAATTGGGATTCCAGCAAGTTTAGCTGCTAATCTGCCCAAAAAGCCTGCTTTTGAAGAATGAGTATGAACAATTATGGGTTTTTCCCTAATCAGCAATCTATAAAGAGAAAAAAAGGCTAACAAATCATAAACAGGATTTATTCGTCTAATTAGAAAGTGAATATCAGCTACCTTTATCCCTTTTAATTGTGCCTCTTTTAGGCTAGATATAACAGAGGCATGTTCTTCTTTACTCATTTTAGATTCATAAGTAGGCCCTTTGACCAATATGATGTCATATTTTTTCTTATCCATTCCTAAAACAGTAAGTAGTGTATTTTCAGCTGAACCTCCCTTATCTAAGCGGGTAATTATATGGATTGTTTTATGTTTTTTCTGCATAAACTATTATTGAAGGAGAGATGATTATATTCTTGGAAGAGATAAAACTTATTAGTTCAGAGAAAGCATAGTAAATTCTTTTAATAAAGCTTATACTGCAACTACCCAATAGTTTTATTTGAGAATATGGGTCCCCTATTGTAAGTTTTGAATTCTCTACTTTTATATTTGAAAAATTGGTTTTCTCCAGTAGAATTTTTATGCTCTGATTATCAAATCCATACAAATGAAAAATAGTGGGCTTTTTTATAATTCCAAATAAATTCTTTTCAAATAATTTATTTATTAATATGTGAAATGACATATTACGAACTCTTATTATTAATAATCCTTTCTTCTTGAGAATTCTTCTTACTTCTTTTAATTCTCCGATAGGATCTATAAGATGATCCAAAACATCCCACATAGTGATAACATCAAAAAAATCTGATTTGAAATTAGCAATTTTTAAAGGAATACCAAAAACATATTTCTCACCTAAATTTTTTCTTGCTTTTTTCAATAAGAAATCTGATATTTCTATTCCATAAGGTTCCCATCCTCTCTGTCTGGCTAAAGTAAGAAAATAGCCATCCGCACACCCTATATCGAGTATTTTGCCTTTAAAATGCTCTAACTTTTTTAAAATTGAGATAAATATCTCTTTTTTTGAATTATTTACAATGCAGCAGAACGAGTCATCATAGACTTGATATTTATACTTGTTTATTTCATTTTTATCAGATAATCGCGGAGTACGATAAAATAATCCACATTTTTTACATCTGACAATATTTCCTATACCTGTTTTAGAAATTATTTCTTCTTCTTTAGAACTGCATATATTGCATTTAACTTCTATTAAACTGGGAGATTTCATTTACAAAATACCTTTTTTTACCAGATTTCTCTAAATCTATTTTCTCAATATATTCAAATTTAACTGCCATTGATGAGTCTATATGTTTCTTAATCATATCCGATATGAAATATTCTACCTGTTTATCCAGATTTTCATTTTTAAGTAAAAACACAATAAGTTCATTTTTCTTCTTTTGAACTATTTTGAATTCTCTCAAAATATATCCACGGGTTATTAATTCTCTATTTAGATAACTAAAAAATTCACTGTGTATCTTTTTCCCTGCATTTGTTAACACAAAATCACTTGTTCTACCATTTATTTTTTCCAGTAGAGGAAGGCGAATTCCACAGGTACACTCTCTCTCTGACAGAACTACAACATCTCCAAGTTCATATCTTATTATTGGAAAACCAAAATTTCTTAAACTTGTCACAATAATTTTTCCTTCATATGTTGGTTCTCTTGGAACATTATCTTCGTCAACTACTTCAATATATATATTCTCAGATGTTATATGCATAGACTCTCTTGGACATTCAAAAGCAATTATACCTACTTCGCATGCTCCGTATTCATTTGCCACTGGGCATTGAAAGAATTTTTTTAATTTTTCTCTTTGAAATTCATACAAAACTTCTCCTGAGGAGACTATTAATTTTAGACCCAATTCCTTTCCTTCCAAATTATTTTCCTCAAGCAGAGAGGCAAATAGATATAATGCAGATGCATAACCATACATATATTCAGGTTTATACTTTACTATTTTATTCCAGATTTTTTTTACTTTTAATTTCTCCATATCAAATGCGGATATGCGGATCCTGGTGGTTATTTTATCTTTTAACTTTTCTATAATTCTTGACTTTAAACTTATTGGCACACCCCATATTTTTATTCCCCTCGCGCCTAGTTCTACTCCATGCCAGGAAAATCCACGCCATTGAGCAGCGTGATAATAACCAACAGCACTCCTTTCCAAAAATAACACAATTGGTTCTCCTGTTATACCGCTTGAACTATATTTAATAAAATTCCACTTTGGAATTTTTGGATTGAACATCCTTTTCATGTTTTTCCTGATAATTTCCTTTGTCAAAATCGGTATCGAATTTATATTATCTGGTTTTGAATCTTTAATTATTTCCCTAAAATATGGAACAGTTTCTTTAGAAGTTGAGAGTATTTCTTTTAGTTTTTCTGTTTGATAGTTTTGTAATTCTGCAACAGAGTAGTATTGAGTCTCTTGAAGTTCTTTTATTTTTTTTGCTATATTTTCGCCTCTTAATTTCTCTGCAACTGAATATAGGATATTGTTCATAATAATTTATAAATCTACAGTCACGATATTATATCAATAAATTGCTTTCTTTTTATATCCCAATTGAATTCATTTTCAACTCTTATTCTTCCATTTAAACCCAATTTGGTCCTAAGACTATCATCATCTAAGAGTTTTTCGATGGAAGATAAAATTTCCTTATCATTTTGTGGGTCTACAACCAAACCTGTAATTTTATCTTCAACTGCTTCTACACTACCACCTGCTC
>JBHIEE010000089.1:0-11961 GCA_046760445.1 Candidatus Aminicenantia bacterium | reverse complement strand
ATGTTTAGTGTTGTAGTATGCGATTTGCGAATTCAGTATATCCCAATCGTAGGGGCAATAATTATTATTCCTATCCAAATAATAATTACTCCAAGAATATTCAACCAGAATCCATATTTCATCATTTTGGTCAGAGGGACTAAACCAGAGCCGTAAATAATCGCATTAGGAGGAGTAGCTACTGGCAACATAAAGGCAAAACTTGCTCCAATCGCACTTCCCAGAACTGGTGGAATAGGATTTATATTAGCAGCCTTTGATACAGCAATGATGATAGGAATAATCATGTTAGCAGTAGCAGTATTGGAAGTAACTTCAGTTAAGTACACTCCTAATATTATGGATAAGAGAGTGATTAACGATAGGCTTCTTGAGGAAAAAGAAGAAATAAATCCGTGACCGATAATCTCAGCTAAACCAGTTTCAAACATTTGGAAGCCTAAGCTCAACCCTCCACCAAAAAGAAGAAGCGTGCCCCAATCTATGTCTAAAGCCTGATTTAAAGTCAGAGTAAACTTCCCTTTTCTGAACTCTACTGGCAAGAGAAATAGCAAACTTGCTCCTATCAAAGCAGCAGTTGCTTCTGGAATATGATTAGATAACCAGAGATAAAGAGTAGCCTCCTTGCCTGAAATTAAAGCCACTATTCCCGGAAAGACCCACAAAAAAACAGTCACGGAAAAGGCAATTAATACATTTTTTTGGGGTCGGGTTAATTTTGATTCTATTCTCTTAAAAGAAAACCCTTCAATTTTTCCTTTGGGTAATCTAAATTTAAGAAGGAAAAACAAGGCAAAAAACATAGGAATGAGAATAGTAAAGTTAATTACCATCCACTGGAAGAAAGTAATTTTATAATTAGCTAATTTCTCCAGCATACCAATGGCAATTAAATTAGGTGGACTACCAATTGGAGTTCCTATTCCACCCACTGAAGAGGCATAAGCAGCCATTAACATCATAATTATCCCCATAGAAGTAAATGTTTTTTCGTTTAACTTGGACCGATAAGAACTGAGCAAGCCTAATCCAATAGGATACATCATTGCTGTGGTGGCTGTATTACTAAGCCACATTGAAAGAGAAGCTGTTACTATCCCAAATGCTAACAAAATCTGGAATCGGCTCTTGGAAATCGATTTAATAGAAAGAATAGAATAGGCAAATCTCTCATCCAATTGATGAACTCTCATTGCTTTAGCCAGAATAAAGCTTCCCAAAAAAAGAATAATGATTGGATTAGCAAAAGGGGCAAAAGCCTCTTTAGCCGAAGCTATCCCTAAGCCAGTAATTAAAATTGGCACAATTAAAGCAGTAACTGGAATAGGGATTGCTTCTGTTACCCACCAAATAACAGTCAGAAAAAACACAGCTAATAAAGTATGAGCCCGAGGATTGTGTTTTAAAATAGAGGAAAAATAGATTATGAAAAAAACCAAAGGTCCCAGGAAAAGACCTAATTTTTTTCTTGGCTCCATTTTTAGAAAATTAAAAGTTAAAAATTAAAAGTTAAAAATGCCCGCTTGTCAGACAGGCTGGTAAAATCACCTTCTATATTAGTGCTGCAGTGCTACAGTTTGTTCTTTTGACCGCATTACTGCAAAGCAGAAACATCACAACACTATTTTAGTACCAATTCCCGAATTTTGAATTATAATTTTTAACTTCACATTTCACATCTTACATTTTACATTTTACATTTCGCATTTCCTTCTTAGCCCAGATCAAACTAGCATACCCCTTTTTAAAAAACAAAAGTCTATCCAGTTGAGTAGCTATCCACAATATAGGATAAATCAGGGAGTAAAATTTAAACGATTTTTGATGGGCATTAAGTTCTTGTTCTGAAGAAGGACTGATCAATCCATTTCTTAAGGTTGTTTTCTTTCTTCTTGAAAGAAATTTAACATAAATAAAATTTATAATGAGTTCGATTAATTCTGAGAAAAATTTTGAATAAGTTTTAAAATTAATAATAGCAAACTTATTGGTTTCCAATTTTTCTGTCAATTCTTTAACTCGATAACCTTCCCTTTGATGACCATAAAATTCGGGTTTCATTCCCAGTAATCGGCGAAGTTTGTGAAGAAGATAAAACTTCCCCGTCAAAGGGGTAGAAATTAGCACCTTGCCTCCTAACTTTAAAACACGATAAATTTCTCTCAAGCATTGATCATCTTCTTTTAAATGTTCAAGATAATCAAGAGTGACTATCAAGTCAAAAGAATTGTCTAAAAAGGGAATTCTTTCCTGATCAATCTGAATTAAATTCTTTTTCAGAATTTCCTTAGCAGTCTTCAAATTATCAAAATCTAAATCTCCACTGATCCAGGTTCCCCCTTTTTTTCTGAGAAAATAACTTAATGTTCCCTGAGCACAACCTAAATCTAAAATAAGGAAGTTGTCCTCAATTGGTAGATATTGCTCAATTAATTTTAACTTTTCCTTTTTCTTTAAAGATTTATTAAAGATTTTAATCTGCCAAGGGGTTTTTTCCATTTAAAAATAAAATATTATAGAGGTAATAAAAAGTCAAACATATCGTTCTTTTGAGTTAAGAATCAATTACAGAAAAAGAAATAAATGTAAACGATTGTCGACACCTGAAGAGCAAGACAAGGTTTGACAAATAACCAAGAAGATGGATTGTTAATCCGAAAAAAATTAACTCTCCTCAACTCAAACTATTCTATGTGATATCAATAAGATAAAAAACCAAAAAATTTTCAAGTTTTTTAGGTTTTAAAAGACTAAATTATATGGAAGGGAAAAATTATGGTTGCAATAGAAGAAAATGACTAATGACAAATTTTATTACCCGAGTTTAAAGGAGAAATAAAGTGAAAGGGGAAACAAAAATTATTGGTCAAAGCTCAATTATTAAAGAAAAATTAAAATTTATTAAAAAAGCAAGAGAAAATGACAAAAATGTATTAATTTGGGGAGAGACAGGAGTAGGAAAAGAAGTGGTTGCTCGAAAGATTCATGAATCGAGTCCGAGAATCTTCCTGAGAATTTAGTTGAATCAGAGTTATTTGGATATCGAAAAGGTGCATTCACTGATGCAAAGGAGGATAAACCGGGATTAATAGAACATGCAAATGGAGGGACAATATTTTTTGATGAAATTTCAGAGCTTTCTCTTTATCTTCAGGCTAAATTCCTCAGAGTAATTGAACACAAAGAGATAAGAAGATTAGGTGAAACCAGAACAAGAAAAATGGATGCCCGCTTTATCTTTGCAACAAATAAAGATTTAAAAAAAGAAGTAAAAGCAGAAAGATTTAGAGAAGATTTGTACTATCGAATTAAAGTACTTTCATTTTACATTCCTCCATTAAGAGAAAGAAAAGAAGATATTCCTTTATTAGTGGATGAAGTATTGAAAAGAGAAAACAAAAAAAGCAGAAAGAATAAAAGAATTACCCAACAAGCATTAAACAAACTTATAGAATACGATTATCCAGGAAACATAAGAGAATTAGAGAACATAGTGGAGAGAGCTCATGCTCTTTCAGATGGGAATAAGATTAAAAAAGAAGATATTGAATTAGAAAAAGATATAGAAGAAAAAGATTCAACTAATCCCATCGTTTCAGAAATATTATACAAAAGGCTAAAACAAGGAGCAGATTATTGGCAGACAGTGCATGAACCATTTAAACGAAATGAATTGAATAAAGACCAAGTTTGGGAAATTATATGTTTAACACTTAAAGAAACGCCAAATAGAAAGTTCAAAGAAGCACTACCTCGTCTTAACATTGACAAAAAAGAATACAAACGCTTTTTAAATGCCTTAAAAAGATATAATAGAAGAAGAGAAAAGAGAAAAAAGTTCTTAAAATAATTCTCCAAAAATTCTCTATATTTGGAGAATAATATCTTTTTTATTATCAAAAGCTTACATAAATTTTTGGCTTTCTTACAAATAAAATTCTCCATATTTGGAGAATTTCTTTCAGTTTAAAACATATCAAACTAATTCTAAAAAGACATTATATGTTTATTATCAACAACTTGTTTTGCACTCTCTCCATTTGGCACGAAATTTGCCCAAGAATTAAATGAAAAAATTTAATTGAGGAGGTTAAAATGTTTGAGATTCTTTACACAATGGAAAAAGAGGAATTTAATCCTGATGTAGAGAAATTGGAAATTGGGAAAGATGGCGAATGTTGGCACATTATTGTTGGGTTCATAACTCCTTGTGGAACAGTAAGGGTTGGAGGTTGCGTAGAGATATAAAGAGTGATTAATTCCAATCGTGGAAGTAGTTTTAAACTCCTTATCCCCTCCCTCCTTGTCGGAGGGAGGGGCTTTCTACAAAATTAAGGGAATGTCAAAATCCAAAAGGAGGGTTTTTCATGAAAAATTTACTACAGTGGAACACTGGAGTCAGATTTTCGGAAAATAAAGAAGAAGCAATTATCGTAAACCTTGAGAGAAAACAGTTCATAAAAATAAAGAGAGAAGCATTACCTTTTATAAATAAAGCAATTAATCATGGAATAGAAATTGTACTTAATGAAATCAGTAATAAAGAAAGAGAGCAATTCTTCAAATTAATTTCTTATTTAGAGAAGGAGAAATATCTCGTAGAAGAGACTTTTTTAAAAGGAAAAGGATTAATCTCTGAAAGAAATATGTTTTTTAACCATCCAAAAATATGCTATTATGAAGCTTCAGAAAAGTGTAATTTAAGATGTAAATTTTGTTATACAAATCCTAAAGTTAAAAACAGTCCATATTATGGAGATCTTGGAATTTCAAAAAGAATAATAGATAAATTAATTGCACTCAATGTAATCAATGTAATAATAAGTGGAGGAGAGCCTTTTCTAAGAAAAGATTTATTTGAGTTAATATCCTATGCTAAAGATAAAATTAAATATGTAACTTTAACAACCAATGGTGTTTTATTACGAAATGAAGAGGCGAAAAAACTAAAAGAATTGGAAGTGGATAGTGTCCAGGTCAGCATTGAGTCGTCTGACGAAAAAATTCATGATTGCTTGAGGGGAAAAGGAACTTTTAAAAAAGCAATATACGCTGTAAGATGTTTGAAAAAATATGGTTTTAAAGAGGAACAATTATATATTACAGCTACGACAACGAGAATTAACATAAAAACTTTGAAAGGATTTAAAAAATTCGCTGAGGATTTAGGAGTGAAAGCAGGCTTTAGTTTCTATCAGCCTGTAGGAAGAGGATCTAGAAATGATGAGTTTGCACTATCACAAGAAGATAGTTATAGATTTCTCTTTGATTTAGTAGCTGATAGATATGGAGATATTTATATTGATGAAAGTTTAAGTTTTAAGAATTACAAACTATCAAAAAAGATAATCCCACCATTAAAAAATCATTGTGGAATGGTAATAAAAATGATAGGCGTTAAAGAATTTGGAGAAGTAGTTCCTTGTCATTTGTTCTTTTCAGATAAAAAAATGGTTATAGGAAATATTTTAGAAAAGGATATTTGTAAAAAGCTTTTTAAATTTTACCAATCATTGCCAACCGTAGATGAAGTGGAAGGTTGTAAAAATTGTAACGTCCGTTATTTTTGTGGAAATGGCTGCTGGGCACATGTTTATTGGCAGAATGGAACATTTAATCATATGAGTCCTTATTGTAATTTTTTTCGAAATTATTATTCAACGATAGTGTGGAATTTAGGAAAAGAAAATGAAGCAAAAGAAGTTTATAGTATTTTGTGCGATTTGGCTATGGATAGCCAATAGCTGGACTTTAGGTAAAAATTATGTTTTTAAAAGAAATTACTTTATTCTGAGTAAAGGAGAAAAAATAGGATATTGCACAGAAACAGTTAAAAAAGATGGAGCGGGAATTCAATATAATAGAATTTCTTCTTTTGCAAATGGAGACAAAATTTTAATAAATTCCTTTTTAAGGAAAGATTTAAAAATAGTCTCATATACGATGAGACATTTTATCAATGGACATCATTATGATATAAAAATCACTTCTCAAAACGATGAGCTTTTAGGTGAAAAACATGGAAACAAAAGATACCTTTCCTTAAAGTCAGTTCCTCTCTCTTTGCTGCATTTTTGGGTACATGAGAAAATTAAAAGAGAAAGATTATTTAAAGAAATCTATGTTCAAGTTATTGATGAGAGAAGTTTAAAAGATGTTACTGTGAAAATAGTCACTGAAGCGGTAGAACCTGAGTGGTTGAAACTTCTATATATATTTCCTCAATTTAAAATTTTTGAGGAATGGGATAGACTAAGAGAGTTATCTTTTCTAAGATTTAAAGATATAATTTTAATCTCTGAAGAACTTATAAAAGAGAGGAAGTTCTCCTTTTTCTTCAAGGAACAAGTTTCTAAGAAGCAACTTATTCCATTTGTGAAGTCATGTTTAAATTCTAAGTTCTTTTTAAGTAATTTAATCTACTATAAAGTTTCTATTCCTGATTATTTCTTTCTTCCTTCAGATAATCGCCAAAAAATAATAGAAGAATTTAAAAAAGAAGAGGAAAAAATAACAGTTTTAAAAATTAAGGAAGAAAATATTTTAAATTTTATAAGAGAATGTGAAGATGCTGAGAAGAAAATTTTAAACTATTATTCTTCCGATGTTTCATGTCTTACATTCAAAATTACAGAAGGGATTCCGGACACCAATAAGAAGGTTTGGAGAATTTTTAATTGGATAAGCCATAATATCAATAAAAAAGAAAATGCCATTCCTGTTGCAGAAGTAGTGTTGAAAAATAGGGAAGGAGAGTGTCAAGGAATTTCTAATTTATTCGTAGCTATGTGTAAAATAGCTGGGGTAGAGGCAAAAGCTATATTAGGAATAGTAATATCAATTGAGGAAGAAGAATGTAAAGCTTTTTATCATCAATGGGTAGAAGTATTTGTGGATGGAAATCAGATTGATATTGATCCTACTTTGGGAATTATTGGAGTTCCCCCCAATTATATAAAAATTAAAACGATTGAAACAACTTTTGATTATGCTTCCCTTTATGATGTAATAAATAAAATAAAAATTCAGGTATATAATAAAATAAAAAATGGAGAAGAAAAATGAGAAGAGTTTTTTTAGGGAAAGTTTTTCTATTAATTTTATTACCGTTTTTATTAAGCTCTGAAGTTTTACTGGAAAAGAAATCCGAAATATCAGAAAAAAATATCCTAATGCCTATTGCTTTGCAAGTGTATCGAGGAAAACTTTTTGTTTTGGATGAAGGAGTGATTAAAGTTTTAAAGGATGAGAAATATTTATATAACATAGGAAATATAGGGCAAGGACCTGGAGAGTTTACTCAACTTATAGACTTTAAAGTTAAGGATGATGTTGTTTATTGCTTAGGTGGTGGCGGAGGAAAATTGGAGAAGTTTAATTTGGATGGAAAGTATTCAGATGGATTCAAAATTAAGATTGCAAGTCCATTTCAATTAGAGATTGGAGATAAAATATATATTCATCACATAGGAGTGGTTGAATATCTTATAAATGCTTATAAATGGGGAAAAGGAGAGCCTGAAAGGAGTTTTTTAAAAGCTAAGGAGATAACAAATCCTTATGATTTTAAGCAGTTATATCAAAATTTTGGATTAATCTGTTGGTCAGAAAGAGAAAGAAAGCTTTATTTTGGATATGTTTTAGACAATAAGCTTTTAAAGATAGATATTAAAAAAGGCGACATAGAGGAAATAGTTCTTCCTTGTAAACCTCCTTCTAAAATAGAAATAGAGAAGAAACCCGGAATGGTCCTCCTCAAGAACGCCCTAGTTTATGACATTAAAGCGTATAATGGAAAAGTCTATGTTTTGATAAACGAAAAGAATGGGAAGTCAGTTATTTTCGAAATAACTAAAGGAGAAGTTGTAAAAACATACAGATTCAATGTAGAGCTCATAAAGTTTGCTTATAATGAAGAAATTGATGAGTTTTATGGAATAGAAAAAGAAGAATTTAAGATTTTGAAATTTGGGAGAGTGAAAAAGAAATGATAGAAATTGAAGATTTGAAAAAGACCTACAATGGAAAAATAGAGGCCTTGAAAGGAATTTCGTTTAAAGTAAAGAAAGGAGAAATAGCTCTTTTTTTAGGACCAAATGGAGCAGGCAAAACAACAGCAATCAAGATAATCCTTGGTCTCAGAAGAGCAGATTCAGGAAGAGTAAATCTTTTTTCTCATAATATAGGATACATGCCAGAGGGAGAAATAGGAAAAAAAGACTGGAAAGTTGAAGATTATTTGAAGTTCTTAGCCCAACTCAGAGGAGTACAAGATGTAAAAAATAAAGTAGATAAGCTTTTAGAAAAATACAATGCAAAAGAAATGAGAAAAATGAAACTTAGAGAGTTATCTAAAGGTATGCGCCAGAGGATAAAATGGATACAAGCAGTTCTTTCAGAGCCGGAGATTTTAATACTTGATGAGCCAACATCTGGATTTGATCCCTTAGGAAAGATTGAAATAAGGAAATGGATAAAAGAAAAAAAGGAAGAAGGAAGAACGATATTAATTAGTTCCCATCTTCTTGATGAAATGGAGAAGACAGGGGACAATTATACAATCATTAACAATGGATTGATAGTAAATAAAGGAAGGATAGATGAAATAAAAGAGAAGGGATTGGAAGAACATTTCTATGAAGTTGTTAAAGGAAGTTAAAAATGAATAAGTTTTGGATTTTATTGAAGTCAACATTTAAGGAGATAGCAAAAAATAAAGCTATCTATTATACAATGGGTTTTGGAGTGATACTCTTGACTTTCGGGTTTACTCAGGAAGGAATATTGTTAGAGTTTCAAAAAAATGGAGAAAGCAAAGATTTATCTTCAATATTGAGTTTAATATTTTTCCACATTTTTCTTTATATCTGGCTTCTTGTGATAGTGAACATAAGCTCCAATGACTTTTTTGAAGAATCGGAAGATGGTTCAGCAGAAGTAATTCTTCCTTACATGTCGAAGAAAAGTTACTTTCTGAGTAAGTTTGTAGGAGATACAGTTTCGTCTTTTCTATTTCTTTTACTCACATTTTTAATTGTATTTATAATCTTAAAATTTACAATAAAAGCGCCAAGCTTTAAATTAATACTATCTTTGTTTATGTTAGTGCCAAACTTCTTATTTCTTTTTTCTCTTCTTTTAATTTTTATGGCCTTTTCCCTGAGAAAAACAGCTGCAATTTTAAGCTATATAAGCTATCTGTTTTTTTCTATTTTAAACATAGATTATGTTCTGAGTAAATTTTTTGGAGAAGGATTAAAGAATGTGCTTAAATATATTATTCCTTCAATTGGAAAATGGCAGAATGAAATAGCAAAGTTTGGTGTAGGATTTGAAATAAGTGGGTGCTGGAAGTACTGGTTTTTTAATGTAATCATTTATAGTTTGATAATTTTAATTCTCGCAATGAAATTTTCTGGAAAATATGAAGTTTAATTTTAACAGCTGAAAAATTTCTATCTTCTTAAAATAAATGAGACAAAGAAAAACCTTAAAAAACATAGCCCGCTTCCTCCCTTATTTAAAATCCCAATGGAAACGAGCATTTTTAGCTGGAATTTTTATGCTTATCAGTGTTCTTCTTCAACTCCCTTTACCTTTGATTACTCGACATATTATTGATAACATTTTACCTAATAAAGACATAGTTCTTTTAAATTGGGTTATTCTGGGGTTAATTGGCTTTATGCTTATTAAAGGCGTATCTGATCTTCTAAATGGATATCTTTTAACTCTTTTCAGAGAAAGAGTTCTTTTTGATATTCAACTTAAGCTTTTTCAACATATCCAAAAATTAAATTTGTCATTCTTTAAAAATAAAAGAATAGGCTATCTTATGTCCAGAATTAGAAATGATGTTTCTAATTTGCAGGGACTTTTAGCCCAAACTTTACTTAGTTTTTTAAGAGATAGCTTAACCTTTATCGTGGGAACAACAGTTATATTTATCTTTCACTGGAAATTAGCTTCAGCTTCATTAGCTGTATTGCCTTTTTTTGTCTATTCTATTCATTTCTTTTCAGGAAGAATAAGAAAGAAATCTCTCGAGTTTCAAGAGAAAATTGCTTTAGTCTCTGCAACTCTTCAAGAAACCCTTTCTGCTATCTCTATAGTTAAATCATTCCAATTAGAAAAATATGAAGCCAGAAAATATGTTAAAAAACTAAGAGAACTTATTAGAACTCGCATTAGATTTGACTTGCTTAGTTCTTTTTTCGGTTATACTACCGCTTTCATAGGAGGAATAGGTCCTTTAATTGTTTTATGGTATGGGGGGAGAGAGGTGATTAGAGGAAATTTAACCTTAGGAACACTTGTTGCTTTCAGTGCTTTTTTGGGTTATTTATTTGGACCTGCTCAAAGATTAATGAATTTGAATACAAATATTCAAAAATCACTTGCTTCTTTGGAGAGAGTGTTTGAACTGTTAGATATTGCTCCCAAAATAAATGAACCTGATAAGCCCAAGAAATTTGAACTTATTGAAGGAAGAGTTAAATTCGATAATATTACTTTTTCCTATAATAGTTCAGAGCCTGTATTGAAAAATGTAAATCTTATAGTAGAACCAGGCAAAACAGTGGCTTTAGTGGGAAAAAGTGGTGCCGGAAAGACAAGTTTGGTGAATTTAATACCAAGATTCTATGATCCCCAGCAGGGAAATATATTTATAGATGGGATAAACATTAAAGAAGTAAGAATTCAAGATTTGAGGAAAGCTATAGGGATTGTTCCTCAGGAGACGTTTCTATTTTCCGGAACAATTAAAGAAAATATCAAATATGGTCGGTTAAATGCTTCAGATGAAGAAATAATTGAGGCAGCAAAATTAGCCAATGCCGATGAGTTTATAAGAAAACTTCCTCAAGGATATGATACAGAAATAGGAGAGCGGGGAATGAAACTTTCGGGAGGACAGAGACAAAGAATAGCCATTGCTCGAGTTATACTCAAAGATCCAAAAATATTAATCTTAGATGAGGCAACTTCAGAACTTGATGCAGAATCAGAAAAATTGATTCAGGATGCTTTGAGAAAATTATGTAAAAATAGGACTACTTTCATTATAGCTCATAGATTCTCGACAATAATAAATGTAGACAAAATTATAGTATTGGATAACGGTCGTATTATAGGTAAAGGAATACACAATGAGCTTTATCAGAGATGCGAATATTATCGAGAATTATGTAAAAATCAATTAATAAGCCAGGATATAGATTTTGATAAAGATTCAAGCAAAAAATATTTTCCCCTAATCCCACCTAAAGGAAAAAGTAAAGAGAAAACAACAAGGGCAATTTGCATAAAATTATAGAAAAAAGATTAAGCTATATGTGGCGAGGCTTCAGCCTCGCACTACAATTTTTGGACAGCCTGCAGCCCCCCTGCTTCTGCTATTACTATAATTCAAATCTTCGGCAATCGATGCATACCCAGGGAATAGTTAAAATTAATTCACCCCTTTTTTGTACTATTTTATTTAATTCTTTTTCTATAGTATTAAATATTGGAGTTACATCTTGTTCTTCTAATATAGCCTTCCAGCTATCTATAAATGCAAGCTTTATAAGAAAATGATTTAACATAGTGCTTCCGTTACTAAAGCGTAAATTGAATGAATCTTCAAAAACGCTTTCAATCTTGAAACCAACTTTTTTTATCAACTCTTTAGTGTAGGATAATGGTTTTCTTTTTGAGAAAATATGTTCTTTTAATTTTTTTATTTCTTTATTTTTATTATTCTTTTTTAAAATATTTTCATACACTTCATATAACTCTATCATTGTATCAGGCAAGTTTACAGTTACAACCATCTGAGCTCCTACTTTAGAAACTCGAGCAATTTCTAATAATGCCTTCTCATCGTTCTCAACATTATTTATTCCGTTGTTCGATACTATAAGATCAAAATATTTATCTTCAAATGGCATTTCTTCTGCTTTGCCTTCTATTATTTCA
>JBHIEE010000088.1:0-12090 GCA_046760445.1 Candidatus Aminicenantia bacterium | reverse complement strand
TGGAAATTGAATATTAAAATTTCTAATTTCAAATTTCTAATTTCTTAGATATGAGGAGGATTAATGAAATATCCAGAAATCAAGACTACTTTGCCTGGTCCAAAGACTAAAGCACTAATCGAAAGGGACAAGAAATACGTTTCTCCATCTTACATACGACCTTACCCTTTAACAGTTAAAAGGGCGAAAGGAATAATTCTTGAGGATTTAGATGGAAATGTATTTTATGATTTTGCTGCAGGAATTGCTGTTAATATTACTGGTCACACCCATCCAAAAGTTGTGAAAGCAATAAAAAATCAGGTTGAACAACTGATTCATATGTCAGGAACTGACTTTTATTATCCAGCTCAGGTCAATTTAGCTGAAAAATTAGCGCAGATCATTTCTTTTAAAGGAGAAAAAAAAATTTATTTTGGCAACTCAGGCACAGAAGCAGTGGAAGCAGCTATTAAATTAGCTCGCTATTATACTAAAAAGTTCGGAATTATTGCTTTCTATGGCTCTTTTCATGGAAGAACTATTGGTAGACTATCCCTTAAATCAAGTAAAGCTGTTCAAAGAAAAGGGATGGGGCCATTTCTTCCAAATGTGTATCATACTCCCTATGCTTATTGTTATCGTTGCCTCTTTGGGAAATTAGTGAACACCTGCCAATTAGAATGCTTAACCTTTATTAAAGAATATCTTTTTGAGAAAATAGCCCCTCCAGATGATGTAGGGGCTATCATTATTGAGCCTATTCAAGGAGAAGGAGGTTATACTGTTCCCCCTGAAAAATTTATGAAAGGTTTGGCCAAGTTAGCTAAAGAAAATAATATTCTGTTAATAGTAGACGAAATCCAATCTGGGATGGGAAGAACAGGAAAATGGTTTGCTTATGAACATTTCGATATAGAACCAGATATCATTACCGTTGCTAAAGGAATAGCTTCAGGTTTACCTTTAGGAATATGTGCTTCTCGAGCTGAAATAATGAACTGGGGTCCTGGCACTCATGCTTCTACTTTTGGCGGTAATCCTGTCTCTTGTGCTGCTTCGTTGGCAACAATTGAGCTCTTAGAGGAAGGATTAATCGAAAATGCTGCTTCAGTGGGCAATTTTATGCTTTCTGAACTCAAAAAATTACGGAAGCACCATCCCCTCATTGGAGATGTCAGAGGTAAAGGATTAATGATTGGAGTTGAATTGATTAAGGATCGGATAACCAAAGAAAAAGCAAAAAAAGAAAAAAACAAAGTGGTTTATAAATGCTTTGAAAAAGGATTAATTATTTTAGGTGCTGGCGATAACTCAGTTCGTTTCTCTCCTCCTTTAATCATCACCCAAAGAGAAGCTCAGACTGCTTTAGAAATATTCGATCAGGTCCTCTCTGATGTGGAAAAAGAAAGCGGAGTCAAATAAACTTGCTCCCCACCAATTAGGTCGGGAAGGAGAAATCCTTGCGGCCAAGTATCTTAAAAAGAAAAGATACCACATAGTAGAAAAAGGATTTAAAGCCTTAGGGGGAGAAATTGATTTAATTGCTTATGACGGTGATACATTAGTTTTTATCGAGGTCAAAACGAGAAAGAGCTTAGAATTTGGCTTTCCACAAGAAGCAGTCACCCCTCAAAAACAGGAACAACTGAGAAAGATCGCTCAAGGATACTTAATGAAAAATAATCTAAACAACATTAAATGCCGTTTTGATGTTTTAGGTATACTTTTCTCTGAAACAAAAGAGCCTGAAATATTTCATATTAAAAACGCTTTCTAAGAGCAAGAATTATCTGACTGTATCATCAAAATTGAACTCATTACAATAAAATTTAATATCGATCATAACTAATAATTTCTTCCAAGCTTTTTCTTCTTCTGTCTCTGGGCTGTTCATCTGGATAGCCCAAAGGAGTTAACGCTACTACTTTTACATTTTCAGGTATACCAAGAATCTCCTTCACTTTATCCTCCTCAAAAGCTCCAATCCAGCAAGTACCCAACCCTTCCTCAGCTGCTTGAAGAACAAGATGTTCAAATGCAATAGCCACATCTATTGGCCAGGATTTCATATATCTTCCTTGATAGGCGTAACAGTTATCTGGGAAACCACAAGCCACAATTATTACTGGTGCCTTAGTAATAAAATATTGTCTGAGACAAGCTTCAGCTAATTTCATTTTTAATTCTTCGTCCTTGATCAGAATAAATTTCCAAGGCTGGAGATTTTTAGCTGAAGGTGCTAATCGGGCTGCTTCCAGCACTTTTAACAAAATATCTTCAGGAATTGGATCTGATTTATATTTCCTTACACTTTTCCTTTTCCTAATAGCATCTAAAACACTCATATTATCCTCTCTCCTTAGGTAAATAGGTTAATGGGTGACTAGGTGACTATAGGCTTCCTAACTACCCAACAACCTAATAACCCAATCACTCAATTTCCCATTTATATTTATATATAATTAAGCAACATTAACTTTGAAAACCCAACGTCAAAATATTATTTTTAGTTTAACCTTTACTAAATTGAAATCCTAAATCCTAAGCACTAAATCCTAAACAAATCTAAAAACTCTAATCTCAAAATTCCAACCAGTATAAAAGAAAACTTGTTTTGATCATTTGTCCCGAGCACTCGGGATGACATTGTTTAGAATTTCGAATTTAGTATTTAGTCTTTTTATTCTTTTTTTACTCATATATTGAAATTTCCACATCTTAAAATATCTTTCTCCATCATTTACTATATTTGTCAATTATTTCTAGATATCTCTTCCCTTCCTCTTTTTTATTTCTTTTGAGACATCCATTAGCTAAAACAGTGCATTTTTTAATTATTTCCTTAATAATCAAGATTCTCCACTCATCCGGTAAATTATCTTTAAGTAATTTCTCCAAAGCTCTTACTCTAAATCTGTCCATCCCCCAATACTTTTTAGACAATTGATCATGATGGCCACCACGTTTGATAATTAATGGTTGATCTATTAGATAAATAGGGTATTTCTTTGCCAGCCGGAGACCAAAATCATAATCCTCACAAGCAGGCAAACTCTCATCAAACCAGCCAATTTTATCAAATATCTCTCTTCTAAAGAGAGCGGAAGAAAGACTAAGAAGACAAATCGGTACAACTTTATCAAATATCCAACCCGAATATTTTCGGTGTTTTTTCTTTGGATTGACTCTTACTCCTTTTCTAACCCAAATTTCTTCAGTATAACAAACTTTTGCTTGAGGACTATTTTTCATAAATTCCATCTGAACTCTCAGTTTTTCTTTTTTCCACAAATCATCTGAATCTAAAAAAGCAATAAATCTCCCTTCGGAGTTACTAAGACCTAGGTTTCGAACTGCACTAACCCCTTGGTGAGGCTGATAAAAATATCTAATCCTAGCTCCAAACGATTGAACTACTTCCTCCGTATTATCAGTTGAACCATCGTCTATCACGAGGAGTTCAAAATCAGAATATTCTTGACTCAAAACAGACTCAATAGCTTGCTGAAGAAATTTTGCGCGATTATAAGTAGGAATGATTACACTTACTTTGGGCATAATTTATTCTCAACCAGATTCTTTATCAAAATAAATCCTCTAATTCTTCGTTTCCTTCAGGTAAACGACCGTGTTTTTGGAGATATTGCTGAAGAAGTTCACTTTCTCGTTTCGTGTACATCAGGTCTTCTTCATAATCAAAAAAGCGAACTTCCTTATATGAAGACAGTTGCTCTTGCAGAGCTCGACGCAAATTAGGTGCTCCAGCAATGTAAATAATATTTTTTTGTGCATCAAGAAGTTGATATACACCTCCTGTTTCGGGTACAGAACTTATATTCTGGGAATTAAATTCGAGCCATCTTTCAGGAGGGAAAAAAGGTGATGAAACTTGGAGCCTTAAATCGCACCTAAGGCACCGCTTTGCTTCTTGAATAGCCATTTGTTCATCAAAACCAAGCTCTATTAAGTCAAAACTCTTTTTGCGTTTCTTAAGAAGGAAAGTGGGCATTTTGACTCGTGACTTATCAGCAAAACTTTCTTCTTTCCCAAGCCAGGGACTTAGCTCTTTAAGTTCAACCAGTTCTTTATAAATCACTCCATTTCCCCCTAAGTATTTATCAATAGAAATGGCTGCCTTCCTTCCGAGTGCTATAGCTTCAATCACTGAACTTGGTCCACTCACCACGTCTCCTCCAGCAAATACTCCAGGCACGGAGGTTTCCAGATTTTCGTTTACTTGGACAGTGCCTTTTTCGGTCAATTTTATTGAACTATTCTCTAATAAGGATAAGTCTACTTCTTGACCAATGGCTAATATTACCATATCTGAGTCGATGTATTTTATTATTGAAGGGTCATATTCAGGACGAAAATTTCCTTGTTCATCAAAAACAGAAGTACATCGAACAAGTTCAACGCCTTTCACATTAGACCCATCACCAACAATTCTTTTTGGCCCCCAAGATGTATTTAAAATAATATCTTCTTCTAAAACTTCCTGAATCTCCCATTCAAAAGCAGGCATCTCCTCTCTTGATTCTAAGCAAGCTATCTGAACCTCTTTTGACCCCAGTCGAAGAATAGTCAAAGCTACATCAAGGGCTACATTTCCACCACCAATTATCGTCACCTTCTCTTTTACTTCAATTTTTTTCTTAAGATTGATATCTCTAAGGAAATCAAGACCCCATAAAACTCCCTCAAATTTCACTCCTTCAATATCTAATTTTTTGCTGAGTTGGGCACCATATGCCAAATATATAGCATCCCATCCTTGATTTTTTAAATCATTAATATTTCGGATAGGATAATTAGTCTTTAATTTTATATTTTGATCCAAAATTTCATTTATTTCATTTTTCAGGATATGCTTCGGGAGTCGATAGTCTGGAATACCATAACGCAACATGCCTCCTGGTTCTGGTTGGGACTCAAATACAGTCACTGAATGTCCTAAGTTGGCTAAATAATATGCAGAGGTAAGTCCTGCTGGGCCAGAACCAACAATAGCTACTCGTTTGCTTCTTTCTTCTTGTTTACCACTTCTTCGAACAGGGATAAACCCTCTCTCTATATTTTCCTGTTCTTGCTTCTTGCTTCCTGCTTCTTGTTTTTCTATTACAAATCGTTTTAGCGCACAGATAGCAATAGGTTCATTCAATTGACCCCGGCGACATTCTTCCTCACAGGGATGATGGCAAATATATCCAAGGATTGAAGGAAAAGGGACTTTTTCTCGAATGACCGTAGCTGCCTGAGAAAATTTCTCATCCGCAATGAGATGAATATAACGAGGAACATCTATTCCAGCTGGACAGGCATATTTACAAGGCACAAAAGCTGATTCTTCCATCGTCTTAATGTCTGCGTCCATCAAGGCACCAGTTGGACAGATCTCAACACATGCTCCACAGAATTTGCATCCAGATTCTTTTAGAGATGGGCCAATTGTTCCCACAATAACCTTCTCGTTTTGATAAACAATGCCCAGAGCTCCAACTCCCCGTACATTTTCGCAAATTCGGACACAGCGAGTACACCCAATACAAAGATTATAGTCTCTAACAAAAAGAGGTTCATCTTTAATAACAGGCAGATTTTGAGGAACATAACGAATAATATCCTCCTTTATACCAATGTAATCAGCCACTTTTCTTACTTCACAGCGATCAAATTTAAGACAACAACGCTCATTCTCAGGAACATTCATGGAACATTGAGTCAGACTGCACCCTTCTCTTTGAGCACAGGTTAAACAGATATGGGGATGATTGGCCAGAATAGAAACTAAGTTGTCTTGGCGAATTTTCTGAAGTCTTTCTGTATCTGTCTGAATAACCATTCCTTCTTTCACTTCAGTAATACAAGCAAGGGGAAAATCTTCAATGCCTTGGATTTCCATCACACAGAGTTGGCAACCTTCAAATTTTCTTTCAGGATTCGTGGTTTCAATATTTTCTTTTCCACGAAAAATAGAATTCATAGATTCTACTTTTTCAAAAGAAGGTATATCAGAATGAGCACATAGGTGAGGAATATAAATATCTGCACTGATAGCTGCCTCGAGTACAGTTGTCCCTTCTATTGCTTCAATCTCAATATCGTTAATAGTTAACTTCATTTTGAGCGACTGGGTTATTAAGGTTACTAGGTTATTGGGTTATTGGGTTGACCCTCCCAATAACCTAATCACCTATTCACCTAATTACCTCTTTTACCAAGAGTGAGCTATTGCATTAGGCTCACAGGCTAGAATACAAGGCAATTCTTTTCTTCCAGTTGTTGGTTTGCATGGGGCACAGGTGTATTTGATCTTCTTCCGGTGTTCTTCCCTCACCTTAGCTACTGGTTCTTCACGAAATGGATCATTTTCATCCTCACCTATTTCCAGAACATTATAAGGACAGCTTGAAACACATTCTCCGCAACCATCACATTTATCAGTGTCTATGCTGATAAAGTAATCTCCAGAACCGTCTTTGTATCCATAATGAGCAATCACTTAAACCTCCTTTAGCTCTCTAATTTCATCTGCAATTGAAAACAGAGATTTCTTATAATTCTTCTTTTCTTATTTTCTCTGCTTTTCAACTAAGGCTTTGGCAAAAAGAGCGGCTCCTAAAGCTCCTGCAATCTGAGTATCATAACTTGGGGTAAGAGCTTTTATATCTATTTCATTTTCAATTCTCTTAACTACCCCCAGATTTTTAGCGATCCCACCAGTAACGGCGAATTCCTTCTCAATACCAATTCTCTCTAATAATTCTACTACTCGATGAGCCATAGCTGAACAGTAAGCCGCTAAAACTTTTTCTTTAGGCCATCCTTTTCGTAAAAGCCCTACAGCTTCTGATTTAGCAAAGATGACACAAGTACTACTGACTGGCTCAGGTTCTTCTTCTACCTTAAGAGACATTGGACCTATTTCCTCTATAGGTACTGCCAATAGGTCAGCAAATACCTCCATGCCTCGACCTGTCCCAGCAGCACATTTGTCATTCATTAAAAAATTAGTCACTTTTCCTCTCTCATCGCAATGAATGGCTTTACAATCCTGCCCTCCCATATCTAAGATGGTTCTGACTGATGGACCGTACATAAAATTGGCTCCTCTAGCATGACAAGCGATCTCAGTTATTGTTCTTTGGGCAAAAGGAACATTTACTCTTCCATAGCCTGTACCTACTATATACTGAATATTTTCTAAATTTAATCCTGTGTCTTCTAATGCCCGATTCATAGCTTTTTGAGCACTTCCTGGGCTATTAGAGCCGGTGCGCATATTACTGTAACAAAAAAGCTCGCCATCTGTTAAAATCACTGCTTGAGAGCTAACAGAACCAACATCTATTCCAGCAGTAATGATATTTGCTTTTCGCCAATTAATGTCGGATGAAGTCCATCCCGACTCTGGCCATCGCCAATATTCCTTTTCCATTCTTCCCTCCTAATCTAGCAACTAAAAATCTTTTCAACTCTAAAAACCTAATACTGGTAGAGGTTTTCTCCCGAGTACTCGAGATTGGCTTCACCTCCAAACCAAATAAAACTAAAAACTAGGATTCAAGGAGCCAAGGATTCGAGGACTCGAGTGAAGAAATAACCACTTGAACCCTTGAATCCCGTAAAGGGACGTTGTCCCACCGGGACTTTACGTCCTCGAATCCTTAACTACTTTTTTTTTAAGTCAGTTTTGAGTTTTGCGTTGTGGTTTTTCATTTTTATCTTTTACTTTTTAGTTTCCTTTCAATTTGTTTTCGTTTAATATAACAATTATCTTAAAGCCGCTGAGCATTGCCCTTTAAGATCAAATTTTTTCAGCCGCCACTAAAGCAGCCCCAAAAGCGCTAGCAAACTCTGGGTCTTCCGGAATGGAAAGGTTGACATTCAAATTCCTTTTTAAAGAATCAACGAACCCTATATTTTTAGCTACTCCACCAACTAAAACCACTTCTTTCTCTATTCCTATTCTCCGCACCATAGAAGCAATTCTATCTGCAATAGCATCATGTATTGCTCGAGCAATATCCTCTTTTGAATATTTAGCATGAATCAGAGAAACTACCTCAGATTCAGCAAAAACTGCGCACTGAGCATTCATAGGGACTGCCTTTTGCGATTTTAAAGAAAGAAGACCCATCTCTTCTAGTTTTACCTCTAAGGCCCTAGCCATCGTCTCTGTGAAAGTACCCGCGCCAGCCGCACACTTCTCATTTATAGCGAAATCAACCACTTTCCCATTTTCATTAATTCTTATCGCCCGACCTTCTTCCGCTCCCACATCAATAACGATTCTTGCTGTTGGAAAAAGAAAAACAGCCGCTTTAGCATCAGCGCTCACCTCTGTCACATTGCTATGGGCAAATGTTGCTTCTTTCTTCCCTGTACCAGTAGCAGTACTATGCCTTAAATCTTTCTCGGACAAGTTTACTTTTTTTAATGCTTGACTCAAAGCCTCTTGAGCAGCTGATTTTTGGTCAAATCCACTCAATACTGAACTTTTGGATAAAATTTTGCTATCCTTCAAAATAACTACCTTAGTGTTCTTAGCACCGCAATCAATTCCTGCTGTTATCATTTCTCTAACCTCCTTTTAGTTCTTCGATTTTTTCAAACCCTAGGCTTTCCATAAGAGCATCTATTCGGCTTATTGTTTGAATCTCATCAAATTCTCTTTCATCTCCCATATTTCCTTCAAAACTCATAACAGGAAATCCTGCTTTAATCAATGCTAATCTATTTTCTGCTATACCCAAACTTAAACCTTCGCATCCTCGATTATAATGAAGTAATACTCCATTTAATTTCCATTCTTTGGCAATTCGAATCATCATCTCACTTTTAAGATGTGGGGAATAGAAATGCTGCCATTGTGGTTTTTTCAATTCCCAATTAGCTAATATGCGCAGTGCCTGATCTCTGTCTTTTATCTCAATGCCTTCCTCTTGGGGAGTCTTCCTAGGACCCCAAGTTCCATCTTCTTTCACCTCCCACATACCAATAAGCCCAAAAGTATATAAGGAACCAATGGAAACGCAACCATATCTTTCTAAGTATCGAAAAACCCTTAGAAAAGCCCAGGGAGGTTGAGTGTCAGTCATTACCCGGCATTGTTCATTACCTATAGCAGCAATTCCTCTATCAACCCGATCTTTCACTTCGTCTCTTAACTCCTCATAGAAATCAGCTACCACTTTGCTGCTTTTTTGCAAAGTACCAAGCACATAAAGGGAATACATTGTCTTTTCATCCAATGGAGCAGGAATGGTTTTGTTCAAAGTGCATATTTCAGCCCATAATGCAGTAGATCGGCAATGATTATAAACTGCCTCAATTAATTTTTGATCATCGTATTTCCTACCCGTAATTTTTTCTAACCATTCTATCCCATCATGCATTTGACTTACTACATAATTTAGTCTATTCTCTGTTAATTCGCCATAGGGTCCGACACTCACATCAAGACAAAAATAAGGAATATCCTTTCCCTCTAAATCTCGAACTACCTGATACCACTTAGCATGCGAACAACAAATATGGTCCTGCCAGATAAAATCTGGCTTAGGGAATTCTCCTCCAAATACATATTTATTGATTATTATAGAACCCCAGTAATTTCTCATATAAGAACAAAGATCTCGTGCATAACCTGCTTTTTCTACAGCCTCTTGACACTGCAAGGCAAAATCTTCATTCCAAGCAACAGAGGCGGCATAGGGTTCTCCTGTTAGAGGATAAATATCATCACCTAATCCAGCTGGTATAGCATCAAATGACCATGCTCCACCTGCCCAACGGAGTCCTCCTTTCTCATGGGCTGTGGCGAAATTTTTATAATAATTTTGCCTAATTTCCTTAGCTTTTTGCCAACATTTTAAAGGCTCAGTGGGATATTTACTCATTATCTTACCTCCTAAAAAAGGTCCTCTTCTGAAAGCATCTCCAAGAATGCCTCCACTCGAGTTTTAAATTGTCCAACAGGAACTGTTACATCAAATTCTAAGAAAAGAGTAGGAATGTTATTTTGATTAAGAACTTTATTAATAGCTGGAATGTCAAGTTCATGAGGATCGCAGAATTTTTGCTGAATTATTATAGCTCCTTGAGCGTTCCATTCTTTAGCTAAATTCAAAATATGAGAGATCCTTTTTCTTTCAGGCCAATCTTTGCTTGGGCAAGGTACTCTATCAATATAGCGCGCAGCAATAGCTTCCAGAGGATTTCTATTCATAACCACTTCATTCCAGAAATACCTAGTCCCTGTACAGTGGTCATCAATAACAAAATTAGCATCCAATGATTCAACCATTTCAATAAATTCAGTATCGTCATCTTCACTGCCTAAAATCATCAATCTTACTTTATCCGAGTTCAATTTCCTTTGGGACGTTCTCTCGAGAATTTCTTTTAATGCCTGACTATGCTCTCGCTTATCTACCATCTGGCCTGAAACAACAATGTACATAGCCTCTAATCCTGTTATAAGAGGACTATTACTTTTTCTTAGCTCATAAAGTTGTTTTAATAAAGTCCGATTGGTATTCATTATCTCTATCCCTCGATTTAAATCTTCGTCAGTAATACTTTTTCCTGTCCAATGTTCAATTGATTTCTTAAATGTATCAAGCTCTCCCGTTAAATAAGGATAGGCTCTCTTGCTTTGAACATTATTAGGCACCGGTAAATAATAACTATAATCAATAGGTATATGTTTTTGCCAGCTCGTAAATGCTTGGCGAATGTGTAGGCAAGACTGAGCAATAATAATTCCATCTAAATAATCATATCTTCCTTTTAACCCTTGAGCTAAACAATCTCGACAAAAGGGACAAAACATTCCAAAAATATAAGGCTCAGTCACATCTTGAGGTTCATGACTGCCCAAAATTCGAACTGGTAATATCTCTGCCGCATACAAAATCTCCTCAGGCACATAGGTGCAAAAATAACCTATGACTTTCCTCCCAGTTTCATCTTTCCATTTTTTGGCATATTGATGCCGATTATCATACCATTCTTTAAATCTTTTTATCATTCCAACTCCTTTCTTAATAAAAAGGGTTCAAGGATTCAAATGGCAAATACTCTTGATTCCTTGAATCCTCATTTTTATAACTCTTTCTCCAAAGGTATCATATTCAAAATATCAAACCCCAAAGATTTAAAATATGAAATAAGATCTCCTTCATACCAATCAACTAAAGTCCTTACTTTTTGGATACCTTCTCTTTTGAAATATTCCATAAGTTTTTCACCCATTTTCTTACCAATTCCTCTCCCTTGATACTCTGGATCAACACCTAAAACTTTTATCCAACCAGTTCTCTCTCCTCTACCAAACTCCCATAATCTTATCTCCCCAATAATGAATCCAACGAGTCTACCATCAATCTCAGCTCCTAAATTCATTATTGGCTCACCTTTTTCTATATGATATTGAATAGTCTGCTTCAAATATTCCATTCTCTCTCTCTCATCTATGCCTGAATATTTCTCTATTCGCTCTTCAATAGCTAAAATATCTGGAATATCATCCATAGTTAGTAATTTCACTATTACATTAGCTGAAATTTCCTTCCAAAGTTTTGTTCGACCAACTTTATGAAAATGGATTTGCCTTTTGGCTTTGAGAACTTCAAGATATTTAGCCACAGTATGTCTGGTCAAATCTAACTTATCCGCAATCTCCTCAATCTGCATTCCTGTTCTCGACTTCTTCAGAACTTCCATTATCTGAGTTTCTATCTCGTTACTTCTCATATTTATGGCTACCAATATTGGTTACCATAAATTTAAATAAAAAGAAAGGATTTGTCAATAAATTTTTTCCCGTTTTTATTTTATGGACTGCTAATTCAGCATCCACAATATTAATGTGTATTTCCCACCTTTGTCTATCTCAGTTTAGAGTTTACATTCAAATCTAATACCATAATATCTGCTCCAACTCTTCATAGACATTGAAGACAATAGGACATATTTCGTAGTTTTTAATAACATTAAGTAATCTAAATCTGAAGTCATCTTCAAGCAAGGAAGGATAAGTTCTGCACATTTCAGGTCTGGCTTCTTCAATTATGCATGAATTATTTTGAAAGAAAGGACATG
>JBHIEE010000087.1:0-12556 GCA_046760445.1 Candidatus Aminicenantia bacterium | reverse complement strand
CGTCTTCAGAACCATATTCCAAAACATAATTCAATCCACCAAAAACAGTAACCTGGTTTTTACTCTCTTGAGCAAAAACAGAGCAAAGAAAAAAAGGAATCAGAAATAACCCCAAAAACCTTGGCGAGATTCTGAGTTTTTGTGATGATAAGAGATTTTTGATTTTCATTTGTTTTTCCTCCTAATTTTTCATCGTTTTTTTGTTGATTTTTTTTGACGAGTGCTTGAAAGCAACCTGATATCATCAAACCATACTTTTCCTTTTCCAGTAAGGATGCAGCGGATTGATACACTATCTGTTCCAGGTAGGACAAAAAATGAACCCCACACTTTTGTCCAACCTTGTGTGCCAGAAAGCATCGGGTAGCTACCTTGGTAAAAACGAATATTATCATAATTTCCCGAAAATATCACCTCTATATTTCCCAATCCTTGAACATTTTTCAATTTTATCCATCCATCTATTCTGATAACATCTCCTTCCTCCACAGGAATAGTTTGATAAAATGCACTGATTCCATTAGTAAGATTTTCTATGCAGGCTGAAAATTTGCCATTTTTTGCATCGTTTGATAAGAAAAAAATAGTATTCCCTGGAGGAATGCTTAATTTTTCCCAATAATATGGTACATTTGTGCCTTCTTCAAAATCTGCGTTTTTAAGTTCAGGTTCTTTTAATTTCACAGGTTCCAGACTGAAATCAATGTAGAAAATAGGAAGTGACTCCTGAGTTTTTTTATCAGTTAAAATCTCCCCCCAGGTTTTCTCTACCCATTCAGGATGATTTGTCCAGAAAGCATAATCAACAGTGGTGTTATATTCATTATTAATAAATAAAGGAAAATATACTCTTATTTTCTTTTGTTCTTCTATAGTTGACAAGTCAACCTGAAATCCCCGAGTATATATTTCATAATTGGGTTGAGCTGGTTTTATAGGAGCTCCTTTGTGTTTTATTCTGCCTATCTGCCTGAATTCTTCTAATAATTTTTGAGCTTGAGACAGTCCTGTAGCATTATGTTCTAATTTCGCATGTCCTGCTCCTGTAACTTCTCGCCAGAGACAGGGATTGTTGAACGCCCAGTCATTATGAATAGGAGCATCAGCATTTGGCCACCAGAAAGCTATTTGGTGGTCAGCTCGTGATGGAAATCCTGCATAAGTATTACCTTTTTCGTACTCAATATGACCTCTTGATGTTTCCATGTTTGCCCAGTAACCCGAACCATTAGGTAACTGCACCCACCACTGTGTTACAGGATGAGCTTTAAGAGGAGCAGGACGAGCAGGAATATTAAGAGCCCTGAGTAATGTTGTTGTAAGTCGTTCATACTCAATACAGATTGCTCTTCTTTGTTTAACAACTTCTTGGGGTAGGTAGCACCACTCTGCGAAATTTTTTCCCCATCCTCTATTTACCGTCTGCCAATTTCCACAGGTGACATCATCTGGATAGCGTTTCATCAAATCATAATCTATGTTCTCCACTACCCAGAGATAGACTGCTTTGGCTATTTCTGTCTGATTAGTTCTACTTTCTTGTGGCACAGAAGAAAGTATTTCTTGAGCTAGGGCTTTTATCTTTGGATTCTCTTTATCCATATACTTTCCTGATTTGAGATATGGTTTTACTGAATCAGGATAAAGACTTGGATCAAGGAGAGCATTTTCTGCGGGCTGAATAGGTTCTTGTTCCATCTTCTTATGGTCAATAAGATAACAAAGCCTAACATCAAGAATCTGAGTTTTGTAAGATTCATTTTCTTTTAATTTTTCCAGGACGAGATTCACATTCACAGATTCGTCCTCTTTTACATTTATATTACCTTTTCTACCGATAAAATAACCCTCCTTCTCCGCACATATAATATATCTTGGTGCAGCTGGAGTGAGGCCAGTAAGAATATAGTAGCCCCAGTTATCTGTTTTTGTCCATTTATCAGTTCCGTAAATATAGACATCAGCATTTTCAATGGATCTACCACTTTTATCAGTAATTACTCCCTTTATCTCTGCTCCTTCGCCTGTATTAACAATTAACCAAAGAAACAGAATTAATATCTTTATCTTCTTCATTTTATACTCCTTTTTCTATAGATATTTGAACTTTCCAAAGATCTATCACTCTTTACCTTCTTCTTCTAATTCCTTTAGTTCCTTCCACAAATACAGGATCTTTACTTAATGTTAGAGTGATTTTTCCACTAGTTACATTTAAGATTTGAGTTTCAAAGAAATTTGGATAGTCATTCTCATTTAAGAACGCTCCTGATTCTGCATAAGGAACAGCGTTGGTAACTAAAGCATGTCCAGTAAAGTCAACATTTAAAGTAATGGTTTTGCTGCTTCCAATATCATCAAAATAATCCCACCATAGGACATAGACAGACTTGCTGTCTTTAGTGAATTTATAGATATAGATATTGTCGGATTCTTTGAGGGTTTGGATGTTGTTCCAGTCGGAATCTTCCAAAACCTCAACCATCTTTTTGTAAGTGTAGTAGGCGAGTTTTTTGTGGGACTTGCCGTCATTTGCAGGATTATGAATAAGTCCGACATTATCAAAGTAATTATTAACACCTGCACCACCAAAATTACTCCATTCGGTAAGTTTAGCCCAGAATATTTTATCCGCGCCCTTAACAATGGAGTAAACATATCTCTTTAGCAATTCGTTTGCCTGTTCTTTTTCTGTTCGAGGTTCCGTAAGAAAAGGCAGGTCAAATGGCTTTCCGTCGTTATAAGACATTTCACTAATCCAGATAGGAATATTTCTATAGCCTCTTTTCTTCATTTCTATTTTCATTTCACTTATGGAATTGTCAAAATAATAGGTTTCTTCAGGCAAAATCTCCTTTTGGTAATTACCCATAAATTGGCCTGACCAGTGAAAACCAGCAATCTCAAAATATCTGTTATCTGGAAAATCCTTAATTCTTTCCAATTCATCAAGGGCTTGAACAAAAAATCCTTTTATCCCTTTAGGACCTGCCAGACCAGCAAAGGCAACTTTGGCGTTCGGATTAGCTTCCTTGATAACTCTGTAGGACTCTTTCAAAAGCAAAGCATAATTTTGAGGGGTATCTTTAAAGCCAGAACCAATTGGATTTAAAGAAAGGTCAGGCTCGTTGTCTATCTCCCAGACATCCACAACAGGCGAACCCGGAGCATCGTCTATCCCATCGCCGTCATAGCACTCTACTGCCTTTTCTAAGAACTCAAGGTACCAATTCATATCATTCGGGATATAACCAAATTCTCTATCACCGCTATCCAATTTGTTGTAAGCCAAAACAACCACATTCATCTTGATATTATTTTGGTAAGTTTCTAAATAAAGTCTGTTATGAAACTCCCAATTATATTTTCCTTTTTGTGGTTCAATAAAATCCCAAACCATTCCATTTCTGCCGGCATATCGCACCCATTTTGCTCCTATTGCTGCTACATCTTCAATGCTGTCTACCTCAGGAACTGATGGGTCATGAATACCAAAGGGAGAATCTTGGTAATCAGATAACAATTCTTGTTCTGTAATTTTAATAGTGCTTGAAGCTGTTTTTCCTATCGTTAGACTAAATATAATCAGCCCAATAAATAAGGTTAATCCACAGAATAAAACTGTTTTCTGATTCATTTTATTTCCTTCTTAAAAATTAGTGATTTTTTTACCTTCTTCCTCTAATTGCTTTAGTCCCTTCTATAGGCAGGCTCAAATCCTTGAACCCTTTTTATCAATTTTGAATTTTGAGTTGTCATTTTTATTTTTGCATTTTGCATTTTAAATTTTATAAGGTTCATCTCCTTCTTTTACTTTTCTTAATAATTTCCCTCCACTCGTAAATATAGATTTCAGCTGTTTGTGCTCCAATATTCCCGACAGAATAGTTATTTTCAGGAAAGCCGGGAGGCGGAGGACCTTGGCCAGCAGAAAGGCCTACGTAAATTCTATCATCTGTAACATCTAGAGCTGATCTTAGACTTTCCCCCTTACCGGAGGCCTTTTTGACAATTTTAGATGATACAAGGTTGAGGTTTTGATCATAGACTTTCAAAGGACAAACAAAAGGCATTCCTTGCTTGTAAGTTACAAAAAAAAGGCCTTTGTGAATTTCAAACCCAAGAACAAAGGTTTCTATATCATCGTGGTCTTCCGAGAGGTTCTCAGATTTTACAATTTCCCAATTCTTATCAAGCTTTACCAAAAGTAGATCAGAAGGAGTAGCCATACTTTCAAAATAATTACCGCTTTTTGTCGTAGTCGGCACCACCATATAATAGTGTTCGTTATAATATACGGCGCTCGCTTGTCTTCCCTGGCCACCAGCTACACTGGACAAATCAAGATCAAACTCAGAAAGTTTGGTTTGCAGATCATAGGTGAATTCCCTGACTCGATAAACCATGGGCACCTCTTGAGAAAATGATACTTGCTTTATTCTGGTTATGACAAAAACAGAATTTGGACCTATTAAAGCTATGGGGTCATCAACCTTTTCATCTCCTGGCTGAGCTTCAGTAAAGATTGGTGCTGTGGTAATCGGGCTCGAGGTATAAGCCACCCTTTCAAAATTATCATCTAATTTATATTTTGCTCCCCAGAGATAGGTTTTACCAATACTCATATTAGCTGTCTCATAAAAGGCATAAAGATACTGACCATCTGAGGCAACTCTAATATCAGTGGGCTTGCCATATTCTGCTGATGTTGAAACCAGTATCTTGTAGACGATTTCATTATTCATATCCTTATCATAAATTTTAACAGAAAAAGCTTGGTTACCTCTTATTGCTGTATCAAGATAAACAACAAAGACTCTGTCTTTTGTAGCGACAACTTCTGGTCTGGCTCCTGCTCCTATGTCAACTTTTTTAAGGAGCTCTATCTTTATACCTGTTGACTCCTCTCCGTAATTCTGATTCTCAGCAGGTTTTTGAATAAATTGATGGTCATATCCACTAACAAAAACAATCCCTGAAATTAATAATAGTAAAAGTAATAATTTTTTATTCATTTTGACTTTCTCCTTAAAAATTAGTGATTTTTTCTTTCATCTCCTTCTTCTAATTGCTTTAGTCTCTTCTACAGGCAGGCTCAAATCTTTAAACCCTTTTTGTCAATTTTGAATTTTGAGTTGCCACTTTTATTTTTTGCATTTTAAATTTTACAAGGTTTATCTCTTTCTTCTGGTTTTTTTAATCCTTTCATATACCTTAACCACAACATTTCCTCTGTCTCCTCCTAACTCATTACTTCCATAGGCAACATAGACCCTATGACCAATTATTTCTATAGTTGGATGTTTACCTCGATAACCTTCGTCAGTAACTTGAATGTCTTCTACCAAATTGTAATTATTGTCATAAACCTTAAGTTTTATAATATTTCCCTTACCTGGACCTTCTTCTAATCCTGTACAATCCCATTCTCGAGGAGTCTCATGATGAACTACATACAAATAATCGTTAACTAATCTCACTCCTGTTGGCATATGCTCAACTTCTGAATTACTGGTGAGAGTGAGAACATCATAATATGCATTGAAATTCCAATTCTTATCAAATCTTATAAGAGCCAAGTTAAGATCAGCTACCTCTGGTCCACCACCAGGACCGCAGAAAGGTCTTATAACAGTAGGTAAAACAGAATAGATGAAATTCTGATCGTAGAAAAGACTGTTTACTGAGGCACCACCATTTATTGCATTACTCAGATCTAAATCTCTTGTGGACAACACTTGAGATAAATCAGGAGAAATTTCACGCAAACGATAGTAAGTATCAGATTGAGGTATTATCCCAGTTCTTAGCTTTGTCATAACATAGACTTGACCATCAATAACTATTGAAGTAGGATCATCCAAAGTTTCGTCTCCTATTTTGGTGTCAAACCAGTAAGGACCTTCAGCAATTGGATACTCAGCAGCAGCCAGTTTAGTAAATTCTCTATCCAATTTGTATTTGGCTCCAAAAAGATGAGCTCCTTTTTCTTTACTGGCCATCTCATAGAAAACATAAAGATTATCCTCATCTTTACTTATCCGAATATCAGTTGGACCTCCGTAGATAGGGGAGGAAGTGACTAAGATCTTAGTGGCTAATTCATTAAAATACAAATCACATATTTTTACTTTAAAACTGCGTTCAAAGCCATGAATTATACCGCCTAAGAATATTATATAGAACCGACCATTAGCAAAAACGATTTCTGGCCTTGCTCCTCCACCTTCTGCCTTATCTGTTAATTTTATTGTTCTAATGTGCTGTAGATTAAAAGAATCTGATAATACTTCTGATTTTAAATTTTCTTTTTGAATTAAATATCCTCCGATTAAAATTATTACTAAAATACAGGTTCTTATTTTTCTTTTCATTTGAATTGTTTCTCTTCTATAGTTAATTAGACAATCTCTTAGAGAAATCCTTTGATTCTACTGTAGTCATTTCTTTGTGTTGTGTGACTTTAGCAGGGAATTTAAATTCCCCTAAAGAAATTATTTTTCTGAAGTAATGGATTTAACCGCTGATTTTTTTTCAGTAAAGATTCATCTCCTTTTATTGCCTTTTTTAGCTCTTTCTATAAGAACAGGCTTTTTACCTAATGTGATGCTCAGCTTGCCATTAATTACTGGTTTGATTTCTGTTTCAAAGAAATTTGGATAGTCGTTCTCGTATAAGAAAGCTCCGGATTCCGCATAAGGAACAGCATTGGTAATTAAAGCATATCCACCAAAGTCAACATCAAAAGTAATGGTTTTATTACTCCCAATATCATCAAAATAATCCCACCAGGCAACATAGACCGGCTTGCCGGTGTCTTTTTTGGTGACCCCCGTTAGATGTTCTGGACTATCTAACCGGGTGAATTTATAAGCATATACATTATCTATTCCATCAATTATTGTTTCTATATTATCCCAATCAGAGCCTTCAAGTTTCTCAACCATTAATTTGTAGGTGTAATAAGCAAGTTTCTTCACATTTCTACCCATATCATCTTCAAACTTACCATCGTAAATAAGTCCTGTATGGTCGAAATAGCCATTATTATACTTAAATCCTTCCCTTAGTCCCCAAGCCCAGAAAATCTTTTTTATTCCTATAGCAACTGAAAAGATATACCGCTTGATTAAATCCAACGCTTGTTGTTGTTCGTTTTGAAATGGGAGATATTTCGGTTTTCCACTATATGAACCCATTTCCGTGATCCAAATTTCAGGATTTGAGAATTTATTATTAATTAGTTCTTGTCTAATAATATGATAAACTTCTTCCATCTTTTTATAATCACCAGTTGCATTTCCATACCAATGGAAATCAAAAATATCAAATCCATAGCCATTAAGTTCTTTAAGAATTGGCTTATAATTTAATTCAAAATTTAGAAGATAAGTTTCTGGAAATCCTGGAACTCCGCCAATGAGAACTTTTATCTGAGGGTTTTGCTCTTTTATTGCTTGGTAAGTTATTTTTAGAAACTGGGCATAGTCTCTTTTTCCAGCTGGCGGTTCATTATCTACTTGCCAATATTTTATTGGATTTGAAAGATCGGGCATATCATTTTTACCATCACCATCGTATCTATCGATTAACTTTTTTACAAATTTTCTATATTTTTGTTCACCTCGAGGGAGAAATGATTGGGGAAAGGAGTGAATATTTGATTCTTCTTTATGAGGTTCTATGGCAATATTTCCTAAGATATTCAAACCATCGGGAATTCTTTTATATTGTTCATCAAGTTTTTCCCAATAATAGATGCCATAATCAATATCAGCTTGAGTTGGTTGAACCAGGAACCAGAAAGCATAAAGTCCAGGTCTCTCCCATTTTATTCCTAAATCTTGGGCACTTTTATATGGAGGGAATTCATCTTTTATTAAAGAGGTGTGGAATCCAAAAGAAGAATTCTCATAATAGGCTGATGATCCTTGTTCCGTGGTCTTGATAGTGTTTGAAGCTATTTTTCCTGGCGTTAGACTGAATATAATTAACCCGATGAACAAAGTTAACCCGATTAATAAAACTGTTTTCTGATTCATTTTATTTTTTGCATTTTAAATTTTATAAGGTTTATCTCCTTTTTTTACTTTTTTTACTTTCTGAATCAATAAGTTGATCGGTTATTATTAGGAATTTTACACTTTTTTCGGGAAGGGACAAATCTTTTTCATAATAGCTGCCAGTGAAATTGTCTGTCTGGCTGACTGTTCCAGAACTTGAAAGTTCGTACACTCGGTAAAATTCTGAAGGCATATTATAGTAATCAAGGTTAACTGAAAAAGATCCAGAAGCTGGCAGGTCAGTAAAATTAGTAAAAACTAAACCAAGTCTTCCTTCTGGAGACTTGAAGACTCCAGCTAAAACAGACGAAGTATTTAGAGTTTGATACATTTCTGGATAAGAGTCAGGAAAGCGAACAGTCACATTAGGAAAATTTTTAAGTTGTGGAGGGCGTTCCCATCTGCCATAGTAAAGATAATCTGCTGCGGCAATAATATATTCAGTTAATGTCTTTACATAATTCCAGTCTCTTAGTTTCTTACTCGGAAAGTTTTCAATTTTATCTTCGCAAGCCCTTAAATTAAGTTTATTGCCGTTTACAAAAGCATATCCTTGCTGAAAAGCAAATTGGTATGTATTATATTCTTCCCAATCCTTAGAAGCGCTTCCGAGAAAACCTACATAGTCATGATAAACGCAAGCAACCATAGGGATGGGATAAGAACCTATTTCCACAAATGGTTTCACCCCCTCAGGATTTTGCCAGTATCCAGCAGGAAAGATATCCAGCCAGGGGATGAGCATCTCAGCTCGACTTTCATTTGCCATAGCAGCTTGAGGATTTGATTTTCTTATCCGATCAGACATAGCTTTATAGCCATCAAGCCAGTAAGTTCCTCCACCAAGAGAATGATTATGGCTTTTTTGGTAACATAGCTTGGGCAGAGGATAGTTGTCCATATATACATCAGTTGCTCCGGCATGCTGGAGAAGGTAATTAACTTTTTCAGGGTAGAGAGTCTTCCAAATATGAGAAAAAGGACACATAACATAATGGTCCCATTTTGGGCTGTAATAGGGTTCATTATTTATAGTGCGTGCCACAGCAGATTCTGCTCTTGGGTCTGGCCAGAATTCACTTTGCCAAGCACGGGTAGAAGTATAGGGAGCGGTTCTCACTCCATAATTGGCTAAGGATTGACAGAACTCGATAAACAGTGAGGAAAGGTAATCTTCTGAGAGAAATTTAGCCCATCCACTATTCCTTATGTGGACTCCAAGATCAACGCTAAAAAAGTCTTTGTTGTTCAGTACTATGTTTATCATTTCATCAAGAGAAGAGGATATTTCCCACCATAGGATAAGAGGACTTTCTGGGCCATATTTTCTTTCGTCTTCTCTTTCATAAATTTTGCCCTGAGAGGTCCAGGGTGTATTTTTAGTGAAACTATCACGGTAAAATTTACATGCATCTATCCAATCTCCAGATAGAGGTAAAAGGATAAAATCATAAGGTTGAGTATAGTCTTGATTTGGAAGGTGATTATTTTCTGGGTATTGACGAATAAAATACTCAATATAGCTACCTTTGCCTACTATGTGGTATCTTTTAATAAATCCTTTTTTATCAAGAGGAGAAAGATAAAGCCCTTTTTTAGCTCCTCTGTCATAAAGATAGCTGAATTGCATAGAAACATTTCCAGGATAGGTTACTTTAAAGTTACTTGCTTCAGGATTAAGATCATTATTGAGATTAGCTGAAATTTTAGCTGACTTTTCCGGATTGTAAAATATACAGCCAGCATATGAAGGAAAAGCAAGTGTATTAAGCTTTCCTCCTGAGTAAAGAGTGGCAAAGGATATATAGGGAAAATCAATGTGGAATACACTGTATCGAGAGGAGTTATTTTTAACTTTTATTTTCCAATAAGATTCAGAAGTATTTTCTTTAAGCTTTATAGTAACTATGACAGAAACCTTGCCTGTTCCCAAAATATCTATGTTTTCCCATTTTAACCGTAGAATCTTTTCATTTGAAGAATGAATAATTTCAAAAGACTTATTAGCATTAATTTGGGTTGAATTATAGCGGCTGAGGTTGCTTAATTTAACAGGATTAGCAGTAGAATCAAAGATAGTAATAGCCCACAGAGGACTCTCTTGAGGATTAAAATAATAGATTGCCTCATCTGTCTCAACTCTCACTAATGCATAGTTATTCTCCTCAAAGATAAGTTTTACAGAATTATTATCTAAAATGATTTCTGCCCAGAGTGATAAAGAAATCATAAAAAATAATAATACTCTCCATTTTAAAAATTTTCTCATCTCTTATCTTCTCCTTTTAATAGCTTTAGATATTTCAGCAAATATTGGTGTTTCAGTTAAATTTAAATTAAGTACACCTCCAGTTGTAGCTCGAATCTCTGTCTCTGGTTCAGTTTGTCCTTGTTCTGTAGTAATATGAGTGATTAATGCATAACGGGAATTTACATTTAAATCAATCATTTTACTACCATTCTCAGCTAAAATAGGAAAAGAAAGGCCTATAATTAAAATTGTTAACAATTTTAACTTCATCTGTATTGCTCCTACTGGAGCGAATCTCTTTCTATTTCCTCTTTATGATGATTGCTTTGGTTCCTTCTAAACTGATGCTGGGAGCAATGAAGAGCATTTGGGCAGGGAATTACACATTTCTTGCCTCGATTTCTGACCAGGAGATCACAGTGATACTTGCTGGTGAATAATAGAGATTAGTCATCTCCCGGCTCGCAGTGACGACAATTTCCTCCATCGGGAAAAATTGATCTTCTTGGGTTGAGGATTGTTCCTCAGCCATACTAACCAGGTAAACTAAAACTAATAGAATTACTGTCAACATACTTTTGAAAGCCATCTTTTGTCCTTTTATTTACTTTCCTTTTACTGTTACATTCGAGTCTAATATTACTGCATTATACAATTATTTATAAAAATCGTAGAGTTTATAAATAATCATCTCCTACCTTTTGATTTTTTAATTTTGGATTTGAATATCTCACCAGTAGGAGTTGTGCCAGCATAGATATATCCATCAGAGGCTTGTAGTAGACATAGCACTTCACGTGCACCAGTAAGGGTGCCTGCTTTTTCCCATGTTTTTCCTTTATTAGTAGATTTGTAAATTATATAATCAGGACCAGGCTGGAATCCAATGTAAAGTGTTCCATCAGAGGCTTCTAAGAGTGTATATACCCGAACTGCATGGACTTGACCAGCCTTTATTTCACCAGTCATATTCCAATTTAATCCTCCGTTTTCTGTCTTAAAAACATAACCACCATAACCGTGAATCCATCCAGTGGCGTAAATCGTTCCATCAGAAGTTTGAACAAGTGAATTTATACTACTCATGTGATCACCTATCGGAAAAAGATCTCCAGTTTCGATCCAGGTCATTCCTCCATCAGTTGATCGAAAAACTCTATCTCTACCTGACCATCCACCTGCATAAAGAGAGCCATCATTAGCTTGAAGAAAGCAAAAAATTCCACCAGTTATTCCCATAATGTTACCTGCACGTTGCCAAGATATGCCACCATTATTTGTCTTAAAAACCCGACCAAAAAGTCCAAAATTAGGAGAAACACCTGCATAAATAGTGCCATCCATTGTTTGAATTAGTGCTCTCACTGCAGTTGCTCCTGGAAGGTCAGCCGTATTTTTCCATGTTCTTCCTCCATCATTTGTTTTAAAAACATCACCATAAGGATAAGTGCCTGCATAAATAGTTCCATCTGAAGCTTGAAGTAGAGAGTATACCCGCATTGCTCCAGAAAGATTAGCAGTTTTAGTCCATGTTTTTCCTTTATCAATTGACTTGAATACATCACCATAAGGATAAGTTCCAGCATATAAAGCTCCATTAAAACTCTCAATTAAACAATGAACACCAATTACTCCTTTTAATTCCCCTGTTTTTTCCCATATTTTTTTATCTTGAGCAGATGGATTTGTTTGAGATGGATTGCTTTTCTTAGAAGACAAATTCGCTACCCAGATGTCCTCGTCACCTCGACTTCCCTCTGAAACTTCAGATCCAATGTACAATTTATCTCCACCAGGAGTTTCATAGGCAGTGCAAGCTGGTAGATCTGTGTTTATTGGTGCTCCTACGTTGACTGGGGGATCCCAGGACGAACCATTCCAGGTAGATACCCACAAATCCATATTACCATATCCATCTCTTGTAGAAGACATAAAATAAAGTTTTTTTCCATCAGCAGTGATTGAAGGCCGAGATTCAATGCCATCGGTGTTTATAGGTGGACCGAGATTAATTGGAGGATCCCAAGATGATCCGTTCCAGCTTGTTACCCATATGTCTGAGCTACCATAACCTCCTGGACGGTCAGATTCAAAATATAGCTTTTGACCATCAAATGAAAGAAAAGACTCAGACTCATTGTATTGAGTGTTTACTATAGGTCCTAAATTTTGAGCTGGAGCCCATTCTGAACCATTCCAGATTGAAAAATATATGTCGCTTCTCCCATATCCTCCTGGTCTG
>JBHIEE010000086.1:0-12557 GCA_046760445.1 Candidatus Aminicenantia bacterium | reverse complement strand
GGAATTTATTATCAGGTCCAACAGCGATTGCTTTTACTGAAGAAGATCCTGTAAGGTTAGCTAAAGTTTTAGTCGATTTTGCTAAGGAAAATAAAATCTTGGAAATAAAAGGAGGTCTGTTAAAAGGAGAGTTTGTAGAAGAAAATAGAGTAAAAGAAATTGCTAATTTACCCCCAAGAGAAGAGCTTTTAGCTAAATTTGCATATTTTATGGCTTTTCCATTAACCAAAATGTTAAGATTGTTTCAGTCACCATTATCTAATTTTGGTCTTTTGGTAAGCCAGTTAAAGGATAAAAAATGAAAAACCAGAAAATTAAGAAAGAGCCGGGAGAGCGCAGAGAATTAAATAAATTTCTTCACCTGCTCTGCGAATTCGGTGGTAAATGGAGGTAAAAATGGTAAAAGAAAGTGCTAATAATCAAAAACCAACTAAAGCTTCTGCTTCTTCCCAGAAGAAAGAGTCAAAAAGAAAAAAGGTAAATCCTGCAGAAAGTGCTGAGGCAACAGAGACCCAAGTCAAGAAGTCCAGAGGAAAGATATCAAAGGAAGATTTTTTTAATCATTTGGACAATCTTACTGTTTTAGAATTGGCTGACTACATCAAGGAATTTGAAGAAAGATATGGTATCAATGCGGCTGCTGTTCCAGTTGCTGCACCGGGAGCTGCACCCGTGAAAGCAGAGGCTGCTCCTCAAGAAGAAAAGACAGAATTTACTGTTATCCTGAAATCTGTTGGAGATAAAAAGATTAATGTCATTAAAACAGTCAGGGAAGTGACTAACTTAGGCCTTAAAGAAGCTAAAGATTTAGTAGATGGTGCTCCAAAACCAGTAAAAGAAGGAGTATCTAAAGAAGAGGCAGAAGCAATCAAAGCCAAATTTGAAGAAGTGGGAGCAGAGGTAGAGCTTCAATGAAAAAAACAGAGTTAGATAAATCAGGTTTTTAAAATGTATGAATATAAAGAAGAAATAAACAAATATCGAGAAAGAAAGAATTTCTCAAAAATAAAAACTACTCTTTCTATGCCCAACTTTGTGGATATTCAAAAAAAATCCTTTCATAGATTCCTTCAGATGGAATTGATGCCTGAAGAAAGAGAAGATGTTGGTCTTCAGGCTGCTTTTAAAGATATTTTCCCTATTTCTGATTTTAAAGAAGTTGCTACCTTAGATTTTATTAGCTATTCAATCGGAAACTGGGAATGTAAATGTGGAAAATTGAAGGGAGTAGAGAATTATCGACCGAGATGTAATAACTGCGGGACACTACTTCCCCGAGAAGATGAGTTGACAGAAAATGAGATATGTCCTTATTGCGGAGAAAAAGAAAAGATTACCATTCCAATCTGTGATTATTGTGGAGACAATGTAGAATTAAAAATTAAATATAGTCCGGCTGAATGCAAAGAAAAAGGATATACTTATTCAGTTCCTTTGAGAATAAAAGTTCGGTTAATTTGCTGGGATAGAGATGCTATTACTGGAAATAAGAGATTAAAACATATTAAAGAGTCAGAAGTGTATTTTGGAGAAATTCCATTAATGACTGAGAATGGGACTTTTATCATTAATGGAACAGAAAGAGTGGTGGTTAGTCAGCTTCAAAGATCTCCTGGAGTGTTCTTTAGACCAGAGGCAGCTAAAGGTTTTTATATTGCTAAAATAATCCCCTATCGAGGAGCTTGGGTGGAATTTGATTATGATAATAAAAATATTCTCTATGTTAGGCTGGATAGAAAGAAAAGATTTTTAGCAATCACTTTCCTGCGTGCTTTAGGTTTTAGTTCAGATGAAGAATTAATTCGAGTATTTTATACTATTTATCGAGTTATTCCTAAGAAGAATAGTTTTTATTGGGAAGTAAATGAACACTTAATCGGGAAAAGAGTTTCTCAAAAAATAGTAAATCCTCGGACCAAACAAGTAATTCTTCCTCCTAAGAAAAAAATTACCAAAGAGGTATATCAACGAATTATTGAAGCCCAGATTAAGGAAGTTCCTTTAGAAAGGAAGGAACTTGAAGGGGGATATTCTGTAGGTGAGATTAGAGGAATAATTAAAGCTAATGAAGAAATTTTAGATAGTCATTTAAGACTTTTTGCTGAGCGAGGCGAACCATTTGATATTTTCTTTCCAGAAAAAGATGAGATTGGAAATATTATTAGCCAAACGATTAGAAAAGATCCCCGGAAAGACACCAATCAGGCATTGATGGAGATTTATAGGAAATTAAGACCTGGCGAACCCCATACTCTAGAGAGTGCTTACACTTTATTTCATAATACTTTCTTCAATCCCCAACGATATAATTTCTCCAGAATTGGTCGGTTAAAAATGAACATTAAATTGGGGCTCAACACCTCTTTGGATGATAAAGTATTGAGCCCGAGCGATTATATAAGTGTGGTTAAATATCTGCTTAAATTGAGAAAAGGTGAAGGTGAAGAAGACGATATTGACCATTTAGGGAATAGACGAGTGCGTTCAGTTGGAGAGTTGGTCGAGAATGCGTTTAGAATTGGATTGACCAGAATGGAGAGGGCTATAAAAGAAAAAATGACAGTTGCTCCGGAATTAACTACTGCCATGCCTCAAGATTTAATTAACTCAAAACCAGTTATTGCTGCTTTAAAAGAGTTTTTCGGCAGTAGTCAATTGTCTCAATTTATGGATCAAATTAATGAATTAGCCGAGATCACTCATAAGCGACGGCTAAGTGCTTTGGGTCCGGGAGGACTAAGTCGGGAAAGAGCAGGCTTTGAAGTAAGAGATATTCATTCAACTCATTATGGCCGGATATGCCCGATTGAGACTCCAGAAGGGCCAAACATAGGATTAATTTCTTCCTTAAGCACCTATGCTCGGGTAAATGAGTTTGGATTTATTGAGAGTCCATATCGAAAAGTTGAAAAAGGAAGAGTGGTTGACTATGCAGAAATTAAATATCCGGGAGCTAGTAAGTTTAAGAGAGGAGACATTGTCAAACAAGAAAAGATAGATAAAGAAATTGAACGATTAAAAAAATCAAATAGCAAAAATTTACCGATTTATAAGCCTTATGTGTTTTATCTTATTGCTTGGGAGGAGGAAAAATATAATATTGCTCAAGCTAACGCTCGATTAGATGAAAAAGGGAATTTGTTGGATGAGGTAGTTGATGCTCGTCAGGGAGGAAATTTCAAGTTAATTCCTCGAGATCAAGTAGACTTTATTGATGTTTCCCCCAAGCAATTGGTTTCTTTATCAACTTCTCTTATTCCTTTTCTTGAAAATGATGATGCCAACCGAGCTCTAATGGGCTCCAATATGCAGAGACAGGCTGTTCCGTTGCTAAAGCCAGAAGCGCCTCTGGTTGGAACAGGGATGGAATACCCAATAGCCAAAGGAGCTGGCGGAGTAATTATCTGTCGGCGTTCAGGAGTAGTGGAATTTGTTGATGCTGAAAGAATAATTGTTAGAGTGAGTGAAAAAGAAGGACGAAAACCCTATGGCATGGGTACTGATTTGTATGTGCTAACTAAGTTTCAAAGATCCAATCAAAACACAATTATTAATCAGCGGCCTATTGTTAAGAAAGGAGATAGAGTAGAAAAAGGTCAGATTATTGCTGATAGTGCTTGTACAGATAAAGGTGAGCTTTCCTTAGGAAGAAACGTGTTAGTTGTTTTTATCCCTTGGCGAGGATACAATTTTGAAGATGCAATCATAGTTAGTGAAAAATTGGTCAAAGAAGATATTTACACCTCAATTCATATTGTTGAAGAATCAATTGACGCTCGAGATACTAAATTGGGTCCTGAAGAAATAACTCGAGATATTCCCAATGTTCCCGAAAATATGCTTAGAAACTTGGATGAAAATGGGATTGTTAGAATTGGGGCAAAGGTTAAACCAGGAGATATTTTAGTCGGGAAAGTCTCGCCTAAGGGAGAAACCCAGCTTTCTCCTGAAGAAAAACTCCTCAAGGCAATCTTCGGAGAGAAGGCTCTTGATGTAAAGGACGCTTCTTTATATTGTCCACCGGGAGTAGAGGGGACAGTGGTTGATGTTAGAATATTTTCTCGACGAGGATTAGAAAAAGATGCTCGTGCGAAACAAATAGAAAAGCAGGAAACAGAAAGGATGCGGAGAAATCTGGAGGATGAGATAAGCATTTTGAATCTTGAGAGATTAGTTCGAATAAAGAAAATACTAAAAGGAGAGAAGCTTGAGAGAGATTATATCAAGCAAGACTTGGTGATAAAAAAAGGTGAAAAACTCACTGCCTCCTTGTTAGAAAAATTGGAAGAAAAAGATATAAGCAAATTGAAACTTGAGGAAAATCCAGAGAGAAACAATCAGATTAGAGATATTAATATTAAAGTAAAACGCCAAATTGAGGCTCTGAAGTCTATTTTCAAAGAAAAGGTTGATCATTTGAAAAAAGGAGATGAATTAGCTCCAGGAATAATCAAATCAGTCAAAGTTTTGATTGCTATGAAAAGGAAGTTATCAGTTGGGGATAAAACGGCTGGACGGCATGGTAACAAAGGAGTAATAGCTAAAATTGTTCCTGAGGAAGATATGCCCTTTTTGCCTGATGGAACTCCAATTGAAATTGTATTGAATCCATTAGGTGTGCCTTCAAGAATGAATGTTGGTCAGATATTAGAAACTCATTTGGGTTGGGTAGCAAAAGCACTGAATCTCTGGGTGGCTACGCCAGTATTTGATGGAGCAAAAGAGTCGGAGATAAAAGAGCTTTTAGCTCATGCAGGTCTTCCTACTTCTGGTAAGACAGTCCTTTATGATGGTTTAACGGGTGAGCCTTTTGACCAAGAGGTGACGGTGGGATATATTTATATGATGAAATTATATCATTTAGTTGATGATAAAATTCATGCCCGTTCTACAGGTCCTTACTCTTTAATTACTCAGCAGCCTCTCGGGGGGAAAGCCCAGTTTGGTGGTCAGCGATTTGGTGAAATGGAAGTTTGGGCCTTAGAAGCTTATGGAGCTGCCTATTCTCTTCAAGAAATACTGACTGCTAAATCAGATGATGTGGAAGGTAGAGCGAAGATTTATGAAGCAATTGTTAAAGGAGATTTAGATTTTACTCCAGGACTCCCTGAATCAGTAAATGTTTTAATTAGAGAATTACAGAGTTTAGCCCTAAATGTCGAATTGTTAAAATCTGAAGAGGAACCGATTTCCCCTTGGGGAATAAGTGTTTCTGGAGATAAAAAAGGAGGAAGCAATGAGTAGGAAAGAGCCACAGAAAACTTCAAGAGCAGCTGTAGATTTTGACCAGGTAAGGATAAGTATCGCCTCTCCAGAAAAAATTCTAAGCTGGTCATGGGGAGAAGTGACAAAACCTGAGACGATTAATTATCGGACTTTTAAACCGGAGAAGGATGGTCTTTTTTGTGCCAAAATTTTTGGGCCAATAAATGATTATGAATGTTTATGTGGAAAATATAAAAGGATGAAATATCGAGGAATCATCTGCGAAAGATGTGGAGTGGAAGTGACTAAATCAAAAGTTCGTCGGGAAAGAATGGGCCATATTAAATTAGCTACTCCAGTTGCTCATATTTGGTTTTTTAAAGGCCCACCAAGCAGAATAGGATTAGTATTAGATTTATCTATCAAAGATTTAGAAAAGATATTATACTTTGAAGCATTTGTCGTCATTGATCCGGGCAATACCCCCTTAAAAGAAAGGCAAATTCTTACTGAGGAAGAATACAATCAAGCTAAAGAAAAGCATGGAGATTCATTTAGAGCTTTAATGGGAGCAGAGGCGATTAAAGAATTACTTAAAAAAGTTAATATTGATAAAGAAGTAGTTCGATTACGGAAATTAATGAAAAAAGAAACTTCCCAACAGAAAAAACTTCGGTATGCTAAGAGGCTGAGAATAATTAAGGCTCTTAAAAAATCAGGTAATAAACCGGGATGGATGATTTTAGATGTAATTCCTGTAATTCCACCTGATTTAAGACCTTTAGTTAGACTGGATGGAGGGAGATTTGCTACATCAGATTTGAATGATTTATATCGAAGAGTAATTAATCGGAATAATAGATTAAAGAAATTAATGGAGCTTAGGGCACCCGAATTAATTATTCGAAATGAGAAAAGAATGCTTCAAGAAGCAGTAGATGCTCTCTTTGATAATGGTCGGAGAGGAAAAGTTCATTTAGGTGCCAATAGAAGGCCATTAAAATCATTAAGTGAAGCTTTAAAAGGAAAACAAGGTAGATTCAGACAAAATCTTTTAGGAAAGAGAGTAGATTATTCTGGTCGCTCGGTAATAGTTGTTGGGCCTGAACTTAAATTACATCAATGTGGGTTACCTAAGAAAATGGCTTTAGAACTCTTTAAGCCATTTGTTTTTAATCGGTTAGAAAAAGAAGGATTAGTACCTAGTGTTAAAGTTGCTCGTGAATGGGTGGAACAAGAAAGGTCGGAGGTATGGGATTATTTAGAGGAAGTGGTCAAAGAACATCCTGTTCTTTTAAATCGAGCCCCCACTCTTCACCGATTGGGCATTCAGGCTTTCGAGCCTGTTTTGATTGAAGGTAAAGCCATAAGAATTCATCCCTTAGTTTGTGCTGCCTTTAACGCCGATTTCGATGGTGACCAGATGGCAGTACATATTCCTCTTTCAGTAGAAGCTCAAATAGAGGCTTCGACATTAATGCTTGCCTCTCATAACATTCTTTCTCCTGCTCATGGGCGGCCATTAGCTGTGCCCAGTCAGGATATGGTTTTAGGCTGTTATTATCTAACAATGTCCAAATCTGGAGTTAAAGGAGAAGGAAGAATCTTTAGTTCATTTGAGGAGGTTCTTTTTGTTCTTGAAAGTTCTAAAGTCCACCTTCAGGCTCCTATTCGAGTAAGATATAGTGGGAAACTGATGAACTTAGCAACTTTTTATGATGACCAGGATGTGGTTAATTGTCCAACTCAAGAGTTAAAGAACGAAATTATTACCACTACTCCAGGGAGGATTATTTTTAATAACATCTTGCCTTCGGAAATGCCTTTTGTTAATGGTGTTTTAAAGAAAAAGGGCTTAGGGAATTTAGTTTATTATACTTATTTAAAATGCGGTTTAGGACCAACAAATAAGATGTTAGATGAGATGAAAGAGTTAGGGTTTTATTATGCCACTAAGGCTGGTTTTTCATTGGGTATTGGAGATCTGATTGTTCCTCAAGTGAAGGAGGAATTAGTTGAGACCGCCCGGAAAGAGATATTAAGAGTAGAGAAGCAATATCGAGAAGGTATTATTTCTTATGGCGAGAGATATAATAAAGTAGTTGCTATTTGGGAAGCAGTAACCAATAAAGTTGGTGATGTTATGTTTGAGGAAATGAAGAAGTTGAGTATAGAAGGTTCTGAGTTAAATTCATTATATATAATGACCGATTCAGGAGCGAGAGGAAGTAAACAGCAAATTCGACAGTTAGCAGGAATGCGGGGGTTAATGGCCAAACCCTCTGGAGAAATAATAGAAACGCCAATCTTAACCAATCTTAGAGAAGGACTCACTGTTCTTCAGTATTTTATTTCCACTCATGGAGCTCGAAAAGGATTGGCTGATACTGCTTTAAAAACAGCCAATTCAGGTTATTTAACAAGAAAATTAGTTGATGTTGCCCAGGACGTAGTGGTTACTGAGGAAGATTGCGGGACAATAAATGGAATATATGTTAGTGCCATAGTTGAAAATGGAGAAATTATCGAACCTTTTAATGATCGAGTAATTGGCCGAATCGTTCTGGAAAGAGTGGTGGATCCTGACTCAGGTGAAGTAATTGTTGAACCAAATCAGGAGATAACTGAAGAAATAGCTCTTAAATTTCAAAATCTGGGTATAGAGAGAGTAAAAATTCGATCTGTTTTAACCTGTGAATCTAAAAGAGGCGTCTGTCGGATGTGCTACGGCCGCAATATGGCGAGTGGGAAATTGGGCGAATTAGGAGAAGCAGTTGGGATCATTGCTGCTCAATCTATTGGGGAACCAGGGACTCAGTTAACAATGAGAACTTTCCATATTGGTGGAGTAGCAAGTCGGGTAGCTGAACAATATCAACTGGAGGCTAAGGGAGATGGAAAAATAAAATTTATCAATCTCCAAACAGTAACCGATAAAGAAGGTAATTTAATTGTAATGAATAGAAACGGTTATATAGCTATTCTTGATCATAGAGGAAGAGAACGGGAGCACTATCAAATTGTTTATGGAGCAAAATTGTTGGTTAGAGATGGAGAAGAGGTAAAAGCTCGGCAGAAATTTGTTGAATGGGATCCTTATACTACTTCAATATTAACTGAGAAAAAAGGAACCGCCTGTTTTAAGGATGTGATAGAAGGAGTAACCATGGAAGAAGAACAGGATGAACTTACAGGATTAAGAAGGCAGGTGATAGTAGAGAGTTTTGAAGAAAAGATGCAGCCTCAAATGGTAGTAAAAGACAAAGAAGGAAAGATAGTTAGAACATATTTTCTCCCTTCAGGAGCACATTTAATGATTAAGGACAACACTTATGTTTATCCGGGAGAAGTTTTAGCCAAAATTCCTCGGGAAGTAACCCGAACCAAAGATATTACAGGAGGTCTCCCTCGAGCGGAAGAACTTTTTGAAGCGAGGAAGCCGAAATCACCAGCAGTGATAACTGAGATAAATGGTAAGGTAGAATTTGGTGGGATTTCAAGAGGTTATCGAAAGATAATAATAAAAAATGATGAAGGGGTCGAAAGAGAATATTTAATTCCTCGTTGGTCTCATCTATCTGTCCAAGAGGGAGATAGAATAAGAGCTGGAGATCCATTGATGGATGGACCGGTCAATCCTCATGATATTCTTCGTGTTTTAGGAGAAAAAGAGTTAGCTGATTATCTTCTGAGAGAAATTCAGGAAGTGTATCGACTTCAAGGAGTGTCAATTAATGATAAGCACATTGAAATAATAATTAGACAGATGATGAGGTGGGTTAAAGTTGAAGAAGTGGGAGATACTGATTTCTTGGTTGATGAACAAGTGGATAAATTCAAATTCCAAGAGGAGAATGAGAAGATTATTACTCAAGGAGGGAGACCAGCCAAAGCCCAGCCATTACTTTTAGGAATTACTAAGAGTGCATTAAGTACAGAAAGTTTTATTTCAGCTGCTTCATTTCAGGAAACAACAAGAGTTCTTACTGAGGCAAGTTTATATGGTAAAATAGATTATCTCAGGGGACTCAAAGAAAACATAATAATGGGTAGGCTCATTCCAGCCGGAACAGGTTTTAAATACTATCGAAGTATGAGAATTGTAGAAGAAGAAGGTGAAGAATTAAAGCCTTCAGAGGAAGTTGGAGCCTCCCCTGAAATTCCTTCCACTCCTCAGAAATCTTGACATAGCTTATATTTTTTGCTATTATCATACAATCCTCTGAAGGAAGAAATACACTTCCTTCGAAAGGAGAAACTTATACTCTGAAATTAAAGGAGGAGGTTCTTTTGCCTACAATAAATCAAATTATAAGAAAGGGCAGGAAGAAACAGAAATCGAAGAGTAAATCTCCTGCATTAGAAGGCTGTCCTCAGAAGAGAGGGGTATGTACCAGGGTGTTTACCACTACACCGAAGAAACCTAACTCAGCTTTAAGAAAAGTTGCCCGAGTGAGATTAACTAATGGTATGGAAGTGACGGCTTATATACCAGGAATTGGTCATACTTTACAAGAACATTCAATTGTTCTTCTCAGGGGCGGTCGAGTAAAGGATTTGCCTGGAGTTCGTTATCATGTTATCCGAGGAGCTTTGGATAGTATAGGGGTGGAAGATAGAAGACAAGGCCGTTCAAAATATGGAGCAAAAAGACCAAAAGAAAAAAGAATAGCTCAGTAAAGGAGAAAAAGATATATGCCAAGGAGAAGAGTTGTAACAAAAAGGAAAATCGATCCTGATCCATTTTATAATAGTACACTTATTGCTAAATTCATTAATGTGGTTATGAAAAAAGGGAAGAAAAGTTTAGCTCAGAAAATAGTTTATGGAGCAATGGAAGAAGTTAAAAACAGAACAAAAGAAGATCCTTTAAAGCAATTTCAAAAAGCAGTAGAAAATGTTAGACCTCTCCTTGAGACAAAATCAAGAAGAGTAGGAGGAGCAACTTATCAAGTGCCAGTGGAAGTTCCTCGTGATAGATCAATTTCATTAGCTATCAGATGGATAGTGAGATACGTCCATGAAAGATCTGGAAAATCAATGAAAGAGAAGTTGGCTGCTGAGATTATTGATGCAGTAAATAAAAGAGGATTAGCCATTAAAAAGAAAGAAGACACTCATAGAATGGCTGAAGCTAATAGGGCTTTTGCTCACTATCGGTGGTAGGGGATAGTATCATACTGCTAAATGAGAATGGAGGAAAGAGTTGGCTCGACAAATACCGATCGAGAAAGTAAGGAATATTGGAATTATGGCTCATATAGATGCGGGAAAGACTACCACTACCGAGAGGATTCTTTTTTATGCAGGAATTACTTATAAAATGGGAGAGGTGGACGAGGGGACAGCTGTTATGGATTGGATGGCCCAAGAACAAGAGAGAGGAATCACCATTACTTCAGCAGCTACTACCTGTTTTTGGAAGGGACATCGGATAAATATAATTGATACCCCGGGACATGTAGATTTTACTGCTGAGGTAGAACGTTCCTTGAGAGTATTAGATGGAGCAATAATTATTTTCTGTGGAGTAGGGGGTGTGGAACCTCAGTCAGAGACGGTCTGGCGCCAGGCAGATAGATATGGAGTCCCGAGAATTGCTTATGTTAACAAAATGGATCGAGTAGGGAGTGATTTTTTAGAAGTGATCGAGCAAATGAAGAAGAGAATTAAAGCTAATCCAGTTCCCATTCAACTTCCTTTAGGAAGTGAGGAAGATTTTAAGGGAGTAATAGATTTAATTAATATGAAAGAAATTGTATGGCAAGATGAAATGTTTGGGGCAAAATTTGATGTCAGAGAGATTTCCAAAGAGCACCAGGAAATAGCTCTTGAGAAAAGGAATGAAATGTTAGAGAAATTGAGTGAGACAGATGATCAAATTATGGAGAAATATTTAGAAAATCAGCCTATCGATCCCACTGAAATTAAAAAAGCTTTAAGAAATGGTATGAATTCCTTAAAATTAACTCCTGTACTTTGTGGAGCTTCTTTCAGAAATAAAGGAGTTCATCCTCTTCTTGATGCGATTATAGACTATTTACCTTCTCCTGTAGATATTCCGCCTGTTACTGGAATCAATCCTAAAAGTGGTCAGAAAGAAATAAGAAAAGCTTCTGACAGCGAGCCTTTTTCAGCTTTAATTTTTAAAATTATGACTGATCCTTTTGTCGGAAAATTGGCTTTTTTTAGAGTTTATTCTGGTTTCTTAAAAGCAGGCTCATATATTTACAACTCAACGAAGGAAAAAGAAGAAAGAATATCTCGGTTATTAAAGATGCATTCTAATAAAAGAGAAGAGATAAGGGAAGTTTACGCGGGTGACATTGCTGCTACAGTGGCGTTAAAACATTCTACCACTGGAGATACTCTTTGTTTAAGAAATCGCCTTATCCTTTTAGAGTCAATCAAATTTCCAGAACCAGTGATTTCTGTGGCGATTGAGCCTAAGACTAAAAGTGATCATACCAAATTAGCCAATACCTTAGATAAATTAACCCAGGAAGACCCGACCTTTAAGGTGATGAAAGATCCAATGACTGGTCAGACTTTAATTTCTGGGATGGGAGAATTACATTTGGAGATTTTGGTTGACCGAATGTCACGAGAATTTAACGTTCAGGCTAATGTAGGTCGGCCTCAGGTAGCTTATAAAGAAACTATTACTGAAGAAGCAGAAGCAGAGGGGAAGTATATCCGACAAACGGGCGGACGAGGACAATACGGACATTGCAAAATAAAGATTCAGCCTTTAGAAAGAGGAAAAGGATTTGAATTTATAAATAAAATCAAAGGAGGGATTATTCCTGGAAGCTTTATTCCATCTATTGAAGCAGGGATAAAAGAAGCAATGGAAATTGGGGTCTTAGCTGGTTATCCGGTTACAGATTTAAGAACAATCTTAGTAGACGGTTCTTATCATGAGGTTGATTCCTCTGATATTGCTTATAAAATTGCTGGGTCTGTAGCTTTTAAAGAAGCATTTTATAAGGCAAGTCCGATTTTGCTTGAACCGATAATGAAGTTGGAAGTAATTGTACCCGAAGAATACATCGGGGATGTTACTGGAGATCTAAATTCTCGAAGAGGAAAGATTGAAGACATGGAAGCAAAAGCAAGTTCAAAAATTCTTAAAGCTTACGTTCCTTTAGCGGAGATGTTCGGATATGCCACTGTAATTAGAACATTGACGCAAGGAAGAGGAGTATTCTCGATGGAGTTTTATCAATATCAACCCACTCCTCATCAAGTGATGAAAGATATTTTAGGTGGAATAGAAAGGAAAGTTTTAATTAGAAAATAAACGGAAAGGAGGTATTGATGGCCAAGGCAAAGTTTGAGAGGACGAAGCC